>JBKOZO010000039.1:0-6361 GCA_046725935.1 Acidobacteriota bacterium
CCTACCCTCTGTCGCAGAGTTACCTGGCCAAGAAGGGACGGTCGGGCTTCGTCCTGGGCTACGGGGGCATCAATCCCGACGAGATCGCGGAGGGAGTCCGCAAGCTCCGGGAGGCCGCGGAGCCGCATCTGCGGCCCCGGCGCGTCTCCCCGCGCGCCCGGTAAACTCCGGGCAGTGCCGACCTGGAAACTGACGCTCGAGTACGACGGGACGCGGTACCGCGGCTGGCAGACGCAGAAGAACACGGATCGCACGGTCCAGGCGGTTCTGCAGCACGCGGCCGGCGAGCTCTTCGGCGAAGAAGTCTCGGCGGGCGGCTCGGGCCGCACCGACGCCGGGGTCCACGCACTGGCCCAGGTCGCGCACCTGAAGGCCCGCAAGGACCTCGCGCCGCGCCAGATCCTCGAGGGCCTCAACGACCGTCTCCCCTTCGACGTCAACGTGCTCTCGGTCGACAAGGCCGACCCGCGATTCCACGCGCGGCACGACGCCAAGGCGCGCACGTACCTCTACCGGATTTCGCGGAGGCGCACGGCGTTCGACAAACGCCTGGTCTGGTGGATCAAGGACCGCCTGGACATCGCGGCGATGCGCCGCGTCGCCCGTCTCTTCGAGGGTCGGCACGACTTCGCATCCTTCTGCGAGAATCCCTCAGGCCAGGAGTCGACGATCGTCGTCGTCGAGAAGAGCGAGGTCCTCGACGTCGTGGAAGAGATTCACTTTCGGATCACCGCCTCGCACTTCCTCTGGAAGATGGTGCGCCGCCTGGCCGGCGCCCTCGTCGAGGTCGGCCGGGGAAACCTCGACGAGGCGGGCGTGAAGAGGCTCCTGGCCGAGCGCTCGACCGAGCCCGCAAAGTGGACGGCTCCCCCGTCGGGCCTCTTTCTGGAAAGGGTCGTCTATTGAGCCGCGACGGCTGGAACCCCGAGGCCTATTCGCGCTTCGCGGAGGAGCGGCGCAGGCCGTTCGCCGACCTGCTCGCTCTCGTCGCGCCGATCCCAGGCGGGCGCGCGGTCGACCTCGGCTGCGGCACCGGCGACCGGACGCGCGAGCTGCACGAGGCGGTCCGCGCGAAGGAGACGGTGGGGATCGACTCCTCGCCGGCGATGCTCGCGAAGGCGGAGGCCCACGCGGGCGGGGGGCTGCGATTCGAGCAGGGCGACCTCGGACGCTTCGCGGCGGACGAGGCGTTCGACCTCGTTTTCTCCAACGCGGCTCTCCATTGGTGTCCGGACCACGCGGCGCTGCTCGAGCGCCTGACGCGCGCCGTGAAGCCGGGCGGCCAGTTCGCGTTCCAGGTCCCCGACAACTTCGACCACCCCTCACATCGCTCGGCCATGGAGGCCGCTTCCCAGGAGCCGTTCCGAACCGCGCTCGGCGGCTCGGTGCACCCTCGCCACGTCCTCGCCCCCGAGGCGTACGCCTCGATCCTCGACCGCCTCGGCTACGCGGAGCAGACTGTTCGGCTCCAGATCTATGGCATCCGCCTCGAGTCGCGCAAAGGCATCGTCCAGTGGGTCGAGGGGTCGCTCCTGTCGGAGTACCGCAGCCGCCTGCCGGCCGCGCTTTACGCCGAATTCGTCAAGCGTTACCGCGAGATCCTGTTCCGGAAGGTCCCCGACGCGAGGCCCTACTTCTTCACGTACCGGCGGATCCTGGCGCGGGCGAAGCGGTAGCCACGCCGGCTTCGAACTCTCGATATAATCCCGGGACTCCGGCCAGGAGGTCCATCGTGGCAAGACCGCGTACGGACGGATTCGACCTCTTCTGGAAGGCGAACGGGATCAACCGCAAGGTCTCCTCGAATCTCGTTCGGCCTTTACCGATTTCCTCGATCGAGAGTTCGCCAAGGACGGCGGCGTCCTGTTCGGACCGACGGAACCGATGAGCCGGCAGATGCCGCTGAGTCCCTCGTGAGATCTGTATGAAAGGAGGCCGGTTATGGAACCCACCAAGGGGACGGGCCCCGAAAAGTACGAATTGAAGTGGTCCGCCGAAGGGATCGACAACGCGAAGGTCGAGGCGTCTTTGAAGGCTGCGATCGTCGCCGGACTCGACGCTGAGATTTCCAAAGGCGGATGGCCGCCGAGGACGCCGACGGGGTTTCCGAAGGAGATCAAAATCAACGTCCGCGTCGTGAAACCCCAGGGTCCGTAACCGAGCTCGCTCTTGAAGGGCCTGCGAGGGTCCGACGTTTCAAATCGTGACTCAGAACCCACGCGAGCTGGGGCCATCTTCGGCAGCGACACGCGTTCCGGGGCTGCGCGGTGTGATCCTCAAGGTTGCGTCGCGCTGCAACCTGAACTGCTCCTACTGCTACGTCTACAACAAGGGCGATTCGACCTGGAAATGGCGACCGCCGCTCATGTCCGACGAGACCTTCGATCTCGCCCTCGCGCGCATCCGCGAGGACTGCTTGGCGTCGGGGCAGAGCTCGACCGCGATCACTTTTCATGGCGGCGAGCCGTGCCTCATCGGGGCGAAGCGGTTCGATGCGTGGTGCGCCCGGGCGCGGCACGCGCTCGACGGTGTGGCGGCGGTCGAATTCTGCATCCAGACGAATGGAACGCTGCTCGATCACGAGTGGGCGGCGGTTTTCGCCCGTCACGACGTGCGCGTGGGGATCAGCGTCGATGGCCCGAAAGACGTCAACGACCGCCACCGGGTCGACCACGGGAGACGAGGCTCCTACGACGCCGTGATGCGAGGAATCGTCGCGCTACGGACCGCTGGCGTCTCGTTCGGAGTTCTCACGGTGATCCCGCTGGGCGCCGATCCGCTGCCGATCCACCGCCACCTGACGTCGCTCGGCGCGGCAAGCGTCACCTATCTGCTGCCGGACTTCACGCACGACACGATCGCTCCGGTCCGAGCCCGCTACGGAGCAACGCCCTGCGCCGACTTCCTCCTTCCGGTGTTCGACGACTGGTGGTTCCACGCGACCCTCGACGTCCGCATCGGAGACTTCTGGAACTTGGCGCGCGTAATTCTCGGAGGGTCGAGTGGGATCGGTACGATCGGCAACCAGCCGGCGCTCTACGCGTGCGTCGAGGCCGACGGCGAGATCGAAGGCCTCGACGTCCTCCGCGTCTGCCGCGAAGGGCTGGCCGGGACGGGGCTCCACGTCCGCGACGCCACGTTCGCCGACATCGCGCGGATCGGCGGCTTGCACCGGCAGGCGATTTTCGACGGCATGCCTCTCCCCAGAGGCTGCCTCGGCTGCCCGGAGCGGAACACCTGCGCAGGCGGCTATCTGCCGCACCGTTATTCGGCCGCGAACGATTTCGACAATCCGAGCGTCTGGTGCGCCGACATCTTGAAGCTCTTCGGTCACGTCCGCGGAAGGCTGGGAGTGTCGGTCGAGGAAACCGACCGGCGGCGGGAGAGACTTCGGAGATTGGCGATGCGCCAATCGCGCGCGGCCGTTGCGAGGGCGGAGTCGGCGCCGTGAGCGAGTTCGCCCTGGTCTGCCGAGGGTTCGCGAGCCCGTACGAGCCGTTCTCCGAGGCATTCCTGGAGGCCGTAGTGGTCATGCACGCGCGGGAGCTCGTGCGCCGTTTCCTCGAACTCTTCGGGGAACGGATCGGCGTCCGGACCGACGGACTCGTCCCGGCTCTCGAAAGCTGGCTTTCCGAGGATGCGACCTTCGATGACGTCTGGGACGCCTCCTTTGGACGCCTGCGCCTCTGCCTCGAGAACCCTGAGAAGGCCGACGCCGTCCGCGCGGGTGTCGCGGCGGCGCTTCGAATCGCGGAACGTGGCGGGACCGCCGAGTGGGAAGCGCGGCTCGAACGGCCGACGCGTCTGCTTCTCGAGCGCACCGTTCTTCCTGCGGCCGACCGCATCGGGCTCGCCGCGGGCGGCGGGCGGATCGAGATTCGTATATCTCGCGGCGCCGAGGCCCGAACCGTGACGCTGCCGAGCCCGACCAAGGGCTCCGCGGGCGGATGCGAGTCTCTCCCTTCGACCGACGTCGAGGGCGTGCGCATACACATCCTCACGAAGGAGGCGTGGGACGTGACGGAAGGTGGCGAGAATGCCGTCGTGGATCGCCATCCGAAGTCCATCGTTTGGCCGCTCGAGAAAACGCTTCGTCTCGTCGCCCGGCACTCGCCGCCCTACTTCGATTGGGTCCGTCGCGTCGTCCGCCGCATCCTGCCGCTCGAGGACGACCCGAACATGATGACGAGCAGCACGGCGGCCTGGAGGCCGGGGGTCCTGTACTCGGCGAACCGGCCGGACCCGGCGGCGCTCGCGGAGATGTTGATCCACGAGGGGAGCCACCAGTACATGTACGTCCTCACCCGGCTCGGCCCACTCGACGACGGTTCGGATCGGAATCTCTACTACTCGCCGGTCAGCCGGAAGATGCGGCCGCTCGGCGTCATCGTTCTCGCGTACCACGCCGTCGCGAACATCACTCTGTTCTGCGGATCGTGCCCCTCGGGAAGCCAGCTGCGGCCGAGACAGACGGAGAAGACTCTCGTCGAGGCCCTCGCGGTTTACGAGGAGATCCTCCTTCGAAGCCGCGCCCTAACGGCGGTGGGAGAGGCGCTTTGGCAGCCGTTGTACGAGCGGCTGCACGCCGTCGGCGCCCGTCCCCTCACCGCAGACCGGTCACGAGGTAGAGCTCGGAAAGGTGCGTCTGGAAGCTATAGAAATAGAACTGTGCATCCGCGGAAAGCACAACGAACCAGCTGTCCGTCCTCACGCCGGCTGGATCGGGCGGCGCGAATGACTTCCAGAGCTCCCTCTTCCCACTGACCGGATCGACCCGGAATACTTTCGACTCGTTCCCCACATACAGGAGCCGGCCGTCGGCGCTCCAGCGCAGCGGCTTCTCTCCGGGTTCGACGCCCAGGGCCGGACGCGCCGCGCCCTCCGGGATGGGAAAGAGGACGATGCGCCGCTCCGCATCGAGTGCAGCTACCCGCTCGCCGCCGGGCGAAACGCAGGCGCACTGGAGAGTCGGCGCCGACACGCCATCGGGCGTGAACGCGACCGGCTTCCCGCCGTCGATGTCCTGGATGTACAGGCGCACTCCCTGATTCGCTCCCCGGGCGGCGAAGAGTACCCGCTTCCCATCCGGCATCCAGCGGCCGCACTCTTCGTAGTGGAGACCGTCGCCCGGAAGAACCCGCGTCTCCCCGGGACCGGTCGGAATGAGCGCGAGCTCGGGGGGATTCGTGTAGTGGCGAGCGAGCACGGTCTTCCCGTCGGGCGACAGAGAGAGCCCCAGTCCGCTTCCCAGACGGACCGGACTCGAACCGTCGAAGCGGCGCAGATAGATGCTGCCTGCAGACCCACCGCCTTCTCCCCACTCTTCGAACAGCAGCATGCGGCCGTCGGCCGAGAGGTCGACGGGCTCGGAGTAGTCGAGCCAGGTGTAGCTCCGCTCGGCTTGGTCGCCGGGAGCGAGGCCCATGATCGAGCGCCGATTCGAGTACTGCGTCGCGAGCACCGCTCCCGAGGACGAGACGTCCTGGATCTCGAGCGAGCCCGGGCTTGCCTCCACGAGCCGCTCGCGACCCTGGAGCGTCACCGCCCAGAGGCTGTGGCGCGATCCGCTGCGCGAGCCGGTGAACCAGATCTCGCGGCCGTCCGGCCGCCACACGAGGCTCCCGAGGTCCGACCAGCCCGCCGAAAGGTTTCGGGCCTTGCCGGCGCGGTCGACCACCACGAGCGTCCCCAGTGAGTCCGCGGACTGGGAGTGATCGCTCAGCGCAACGAGGTTCCCCTTCGGAGAGATGCGCAGCGCGAGGATGTATCCGGTCGATTCGTAGAGAGGTTTTCCGATCGGAAACTCCAATCGGATCCGGCCGCCGACCGCATGGGCCACCGCGAGCGTCGCGCCGTCGGAACTCCAGTCCGCGAGAGTGACGTCCTCGAGGACATCCCGCGGCTCGCCGCCCGCGAGCGGCGAACGGGCCAGCATCGACCGCTCCTCGGCGGGATGGAGCAGGATCGCGAGCTCCCCCGTCCGTGAGATTGCCGCGAGTTGCGCCTCCGGCAGAGGAAGGGGGCTCGATTCCGGGCTCTCGGGCCGAGCGGAGAAGATCTTCCAGGGCTGGCCGTCCCACGTCGCGCTGTAGAGCACGGTGTGCCCGTCCGGCGCAAAGCGCGCGGGCAGCAGGAAGCCTCGCCGGAACGTGAGCTGGCGGTACGTCGGTGGCGAGCTGCTCCGCAGACGTGGCAGCAGCAGCATCGCGGCGGCGACCGCAACGAGCAGTGCCACCCCCGCCAGGAGCGGCCAGGTCTTTCGCCGGGGAGACGGCGTCAGCGCGCCGGAGGAAATCTCGGATGAGTGATCGCGGACGGTCGCGAGGTCGCGGGCCAGATCTCGCGTCGAGGCGTAGCGCCC
>JBKOZO010000040.1:0-9624 GCA_046725935.1 Acidobacteriota bacterium
CTCCAGTCCCGTCTCTACGACTTCGGCGGAAACGGCGCCGAGCTTCCGGGACTGTCGATTCCGCCGTTGTCAAGGATCAAGCCGCTCTTCCGCTCGGAGAGCGCGATCCGCCGCGGCGACCGCTGGATCCCGCGCTGGGTGGTATTCGAGATCGAGGACTGACAGCCGTCTAGCGGCGCGGACCGAAGATCCGCCACGCGCGAATCGCTTGCCGCTGCTCCTCCGGAGTCGCGGCCGCGCGCGCGACCGCCGCGAGCTCTTCCCGCGCGCGGTCACGGCCCGAGTACTGCCCGAACACTCCGGCGCGCCAGAGGCGCGCGGAGTACGAGAGCGGCGGCGGGTGCAACAGCAGCACCGCGAGCGGTGCTGAGCCGAGGAGAACGCACAGCGCCGGCCGGGGCGCGAGCGGGGCGGCGGCGCGCGCCGACAGCACGAGAGGCGCCGCGAACGCCGCCGCGGCGACCAGCGCCGCGACAACGGCCGCCGTCGTCGCGCCGAAGACGCTCGGGGCGATCCAGCCGTGCGCGAGGAACCACCACGAACCCGTGGCCGCGGGAAACGGGACGGAGTCGGGGAAGTGAGCGAACGTCGAGGTCAGGAGAAACTGGCTCGCGGCCGAGAAGACGACCGCCGCCAGAAAAAGCCCCCGCGAGAGCGGCGAATCGAGGGCGCGCGCGATCGGGAACGCCGCGAAGAAGAGCACGGGCAGCAGATACCGGCTCCCGAGCGACCAGCCCGCGTGCCAGTTCGGATACGCCGTCATCGCGATGAAGAAGAGGACCGTCGACGCCAGGCAGAGCGCGAAGTCGGCGCGGCGCTCCCGCGATCTCCACCAGCGCAGGAAGCCCGGCACGCACCACAGAAAGAACGGCGAGAAAATCAGGACGCCCCGCGCCGGATGGATCAGGTACGCGAGGGCGATCTTCAGGCTCGGCGCCTGGAATCCGAAAGCGCCGCCAGTCGAAAGCTTCTGGTACTCCGGGAACCCTTCCCGCGCCGAGGAGAGGACCCACGGCGCTCCGAAGCAGATCGTGTCGTAAACGGCGAGCCCGGCGAGCGGCACCGCGAGGCCGGCCAGGAAGAGAGCGAAGGCCCGGCCGTTCCTGCCGGACGCCGCCCGGAACGCGAGCAGAAGCGAGATCAGCGCCACCGGATACTCCGAGATCGCCGCGAGCCCCGCCAGGAAACCCGAAACGAGGAACGGCACGGTCACGCGTCGCGATGGGCTGTCCTCCTCGGCCGCCAGGATCCGATCCCAGGCCAGAAACAGGAGCGCCGCCGTCCAGGCATGCGCGAAGAAGGACCGCGCATAGAAGAGGAAGGGCGTGCCGAAGGCCACGGCGTAGACGATCAGGGGCGCGGACCGTGCGTTGGAGCCGGAGAGCCGCCGCCCGAAGGCCGCCAGCGCGAGGATCGAGACGACCGACACGGTCAGGAACCGTACCGCCGGAAAGAGAGGCGAAGCGACGGTCGACGGCACGGGAAGGACGAGCCGGAGTATGCGGTACGCCGGAATCGCGGCCAGGGCGAGCCCCGGCGCCTTGTTCGAGTAGGTCCGGCCGTCGGAGACCGAGACGTCTTCGTGTCCCCCGAGCGCTGCGATCTCCTTCGAGATCTCGAACGTCCCGCGGTCGGCGGCCGCGACGACCGACTGGTAGCGCGACAGCTCGTTGGGATTGGCGAACTGCGAGAAGGTCCCCGAGAACAGGAGCGCGAGCAGCGCGAAGGCGGCGAGCACCGCGGCGAGCGCACGTCCGGCGACGGGCGAGCGCTCGAACGGAGGCATGGGTCATTGTAGCCGCCGCGGCGGCCCGGACCGTTCGCCTACAATGGACCGAGATGAGCGCACGCGGCCGCGCGGTCGCTTCGAGTCTCGCGGTCGCCGTTCTCTTCGCACTGCCGCTGCTGCCGGAGATCCTCGGGGCGCGCCGGCTCATCTTCCGCGACACTCTGGTGACGCACTGGCCGTGGCGCCGCGTGGCCACGGCGGCGCTCGAGCGCGGCGAGGTGCCGTTCGTCAACGCCGAGGCTTCGGGCGGCCAGCCGCTGCTGGCCAATCCCAATGCCGCGCTCCTCTATCCGACGTTCCTGCTCGAACGCGTCCTTCCTCCGACCGCGGCGTTCAACCTCCACTATCTCCTGCACGTCTTCTGGGCGTTTCTCGGAGCGCGAGCCCTGGCGCGCCGGCTGGGGCTGCCCGAAGGAGCGGCGTTTTTCGCCGGCGTCGCCTTCGCGTTCTCGGGAATGCTGCTGTCCTACGCCTCCGCGTTCATGAACTCGGGGGCCGCGGCCGCATGGCTCCCCTGGTGCGCGGCCGCCGCACTGGACCTGGCGAGAGCCGCGAGCGTGCGCGAGCGACTGCGCGCGGCCGTCGCCACCGGGCTGGCTCTGGGGCTGCAGCTGCTCGCCGGCGAGCCGGCCATCAGCGCGCTCAGCGTCGTTTTCATCGCGGCCTGGACGCTCGTGGAAGCGTGGCGAGGCCCACGCGAGCTGCGCGCGCGCCGACTCGGAGGACTCGTCGCCGGCGGGCTCCTCTCCGGAGCGCTCGCCCTCGGTCTCGCCGCGCCGCTGCTCCTGACGCTGCGGGCCGTCTTCCCGTTGACCGTGCGCGGCCAGCATCTCTATTCGAAGACGGCCTTCGGCGCCGCGCCGTTTAAGCCGTGGAGGTTCTTCGAGTGGCTGCTGCCTCGCTTCCGCGGCAACCCGAGCCTGGCCGGCGTGGAATCGTCGTGGCTGCACCCCGGCGACTCCGAGGTCTTCGTGTACGTCTGGTGCGTCACCTTCGGCGTCGCCCCGCTCCTGATGGTCGGGCTGGCCGCCCTCGATCGACATTTCTGGGACGGCCGCGCGGCCGCGCTCGCCGCCGCCGCGGGTGCGACGCTCCTTTTCTCATTCGGCTTCGCGCTCCCCTTCTACGGGCTTCTCTACGCCGTCCCGTTCCTGCGGAGGGTGCGCTACCCGATCAAGTTCTACCTGCTGACGACGCTCTGCGCGGCGCTGCTGTCGGGCCTGGCCGCCGCGGCGCTGTCCCGTCGGCCCATCGGGCGGCGCGGGCTGGCACTTCTCGCCGTGGTTCTGTGTCTCTTCGCCGGGGCATGGATCGCCTCCGCGCCGCGCGGAATGATCGACCAGCGGGCGCACGCCGCGCTCTCCGGAGGCCGCTACGACGCTACGGTCGTCGAGGCCTTCCGAGGGCTCGTTCGCGGCGACGCCGTCGTCGGGGCGGCGACCGTGGTCCTCGTGGGGCTGTTGCTGAAATGGGGTCCCCAGGGCGTGGACCGGGGTTATCTCCTCGGGCTCGCGACCCTGTGCCTCGCCATGGTCTGGGGCCTTCCGCTCTTCGCGTCCGGCACGGCCGCGGAGCTGGACCGTCCTCCCGCGCTTCTCGACCAGCTTCGGGGCGAGGGCCGGCTCTACGTTCCCTCGGCGGAGCGTCTCGAGCTCTCGGTTCTCGAGCCGGCGGCGCGCGAGAGGCTTCCGCGCCAGTCCGCCGCCGCGCGGGCCCGCATCGAGCGCCTGGTGCCTCTGACGGGCGCCGCCTTCGGCGTGCGTTCGCTGTTCGACCAGGACCCCGACGGCTCGTACGGCTACTTCAACCGGATCGCGAGCGAAGCCGCCGCGGCGTCGGCTCCGGCGGCGCAGGACCGGATGCTGCGCGCGTTCGGAGCGCGCTGGGTGCTGGCGCACGAGGGAGATCCCCATCCCCTCTACCGCCCGGCCACGGGCCTGTCGGTGGCGCACGAAAGGCTCGTGCTCTACGAGGACCCGCACCCGCTGCCGGAGCTGCGGTGGGCCGGCCGGACGCACCACCGCGCCTCGCTCTCGGGAACGATCGACCTACTGCGTTCCGACGCGTTCGATCCGGCCACCGACGTCGTCCTGCGCGGCGGCGAGGACCGGATGTCCGAAGCCGCCCCGCCGGCCGCGCGGCTGACGGTCGCATCCGTCACCCCGGACCGCGTCCGGGCGCGCGTCGAGGCTCAGGGTCCCGGCCACGTCCTCTTCTCGCGGACCTATTTCCCGGCGTGGAAGGCTCGACTCGACGGGAACCCCGCGCGGGTCCTCGTCGCCAACGGCCGCGACCTCGCGGTCGCCGTCCCGGCGGGGACCCACGAGATCGAGATCGCGTACGACCGCGCGCCCTTTCGGATCGGCGTCGCGATCCAGGCGGCGACGCTCCTCGTCGTCCTGGGCGCGGCGTGGACGACCCGGCCCCGAGCCGCGACTCGGACCTAGGGAGCCGCCGGCGCCGCCGGCAGACCCAGGTGGACCCGCAGCGCCTCGTAGATGTCCGGCCGGCAGCCGTTCAACGGGATCACGCTCCAGGCGTAGTACAGCGAAAGCGCCGCGAAGATCGGAAACATCCAGCGAAACTCCCGCGTGTCGATGAGGTCGTGGAAACCGACGATCAGCGCGAAGGGCGCCATCGCCAGAAAGTAGCGGCTCCAGTCCTCCGTCGACACGCAGACCAGGAGCGCGAGCGTGAACAGGCAGTACCAGAAGAGGGCCGGAAAGCGGTGGCGCAGGCGGAAGGTGCCGACCGCGTAGAGGACGAACAGGAGGATGTGGAACTCGGCCTGGTGGTAGAGGCCCTTCTGAAAGAGCGCCGGGAAAAAGCCGAACGGGCGAAACGCCGCGATCTTCTCGCCGTGGGGCTTCAGATATGCGAAGAAGTCGCCGAAGCGGACGGCGCAGAAGACGCAGTAGGCGAGCACGCCCGCGGGAATCAGCGCCAGCCACAGGAGCGACCGCCAGCGCTTCTGCTTCGCCAGGACGATCCCATAGGCCGGAGCGAGCATGATTCCCGAAATGCGCGTGACCGCGGCGAGTCCACCCGCAAGCGACGCGCGTCCGAAGCGCGCCCGCTCGAAGAACCAGACCGAGGCCAAAACGAGCGCCGCCGAAAGGGCCTCGGTCGCGCCGGTGGATCGGTACAGCAGCCACCGCGGAGGGAGGAACAGAAAGACGAGCGCGAGCCACTCCGGCGCGGGGAGCTTCCAGACGTCTCGCGCGAGGCGGTAGAAGAGGAGAACGGCGGCGACCGAGGAGAGGACCGACACGAGCAACAGCGACGGCTCGTATCCCGCGATCCACGACAGCGCGCGCACGCACAGCGGGTAGAGAGGCAGGTGGGTCAGGTAGTAGCGCGGATCGTAGACGTACGCGAGAAGCGGATTGTCGGGGCGGATCGCGTAGAGCGTGCGCGCGACCGTCAGGTAGTTGGGCCCGTCCCAGAAGCGATAGACCGCGGACTCGTCGCCGCGGAACGGCCAGTAGACGAGGAAGGATCCGAGGACCGAGGCGAGGGTCAGCCAGAGCTCGGGCCGCACGCCGCGCTTCGGGGTCATCGGCTGCGGAGGATATCCCGCGGCCGGAGCGCTCATGGCGGGGAAGGCCAGCCCGTCGCCACCGTGCCTCCGCGCCCTCGGAGCGTCGTCGTCACCACGTCGCGCACGGGAACCGCGTCCCGGCGCGCGAGGGCCTCGCGGGCGAGCTCGGAAAGAAGCGGAAACGACACGCCATCGGCGCGCCAGTCGTCGAGAATCTTCTCGAAGAGGCGCGCCTTGGACCGACCCTCGACCTCGGCATGGATCGTGTGGACCTCCGTCGCACGCGGCGCTCGTCGAAAGAAGGCGCGCTGGGCCTCGTCGTCCGGAAGCTCCCTCCACGCCAGCGTCTCGTCGAGTGTCGGCAGGGTCGTCGGGATCTCGAGCGTCCGGAACACCCGGCCCCCGGCCCGCGGAAAGAACGGAGCTCCTCCCCGCGTGTCGGAGGCGTAGAGGAGCGACCGCTCCTCCTGGGCTTCCAGGGAACGCTCGTCGACCGTCCAGCCGGGCGCCGCGCTCGCGCGCGCGGGGAGACCAAAGACGCGCAGGTACTCGGCGTGAGCATGTCCGTATTCCTCGCGCACGCGCTCGGACGGCATGCGCGCGAGGCCGTCGTGCCACCCGACGTGGTCCCAGCCGTGGACGCCGGTCTCGTGGCCGGCCTTCGCCGCCGCCCGCATCGCGTCGGCGCCGCGCTCCCCGATCCGCGGAGCGGGCAGGAGCGTGCCCGACAGCATCGTGCGCCAACCGTAGAGCGACGGCGCGCGCGAGCGCAGCATCTTCATCAGGAAGCCCCTCTGGGTGAGGACGCGCCGGATCGCCACGCCCGAGCGGTCGGGACCGAAGGTGAAGAAGAACGTCGCGCGAATGCCCCGCCCGGCGAGCATTTCGGAGAGACGCGGGACTCCCTCGCGGGTGCCCTCGTCGGTGTCGCAGTCGACCTTGAGGGCGACGCGACGGCCGCTCATCGCGTGGCCCGGCGTCCCTTCAGGTAGTACGCGAGTGTGCGCCGCACGCCGTCCGCCATCGACACCTTGGGCTCCCAGCCGAGAGACTCGCGGGCGCGCCGGATCGACGGCACGCGAGTCAGGATGTCCTGGTAGCCCTCTCCGTAGTAGTCGCTCGCCGTGACGTCGGTGATCTGCGCCTTGCGCGCGGTCTCCTCGTAGCCCGGGCACGCGCCGACCTCCCGGATCAGGAGCTCGGCGAGCTCGCGGATCGAGAGGTCGTTGGAAGGGTTGCCGATGTTGAAGATACCGCCGTCGGCGCGGCCTCCCAGGTTCTCCAGGATCGCCATCAGGGCGTCGATCCCGTCGGAGATGTAGGTGAACGACCGGCGCTGCGTGCCGCCGTCCACGAGCTTGATCGGCTCCTCGTAGAGGATGTTGTGGAGGAACTGCGTCAGGACGCGGCTGGAGCCCTCCTTGGGCGAGTCGATGTCGTCCAAGTGCGGGCCGAACCAGTTGAACGGACGAAACAGAGTGAACGCCAGGCCCTGCTCGCCGTAGGCCCAGATGACCCGGTCGAGCAGCTGCTTCGAGCACGAGTAGATCCAGCGCTGCTTGCGGATCGGACCGTAGACCAGATGGGAGGAGTCCTCGTCGAACTCGGCGTCGGGACACATCCCGTAGACCTCCGACGTCGACGGAAACACGACGCGCTTGCCATACCGCACGGCCTGCTTGACGATGCGCAGGTTCTCCTCGAAGTCGAGCTCGAAGACCGCCAGAGGCTCCTTGACGTAGGCGGAAGGCGTCGCGATCGCGACGAGCGGGAGAACCACGTCGCACTTCTTGATCTGGTATTCGATCCACTCCTTGTTGATGGCGATGTCGCCCTCGAGGTAGGTGAAGCGCGGATCGTCCAGGAACGCAGCGATCTTGTCGGAGCCGATGTCGAGGCCGGAGACGTGCCACTCGGTGGTCTCGAGGATGCGTTCGGTCAGGGCGTTGCCGATGAAGCCGTTGACCCCGAGGATCAGGACTCTCATCCCGAAAGCCCCCTCTCGGCGGCGAACCTCGCGGCGTCGGCCTCCTCGCTCCCGGACGCCTGCACCCGCAGCAGCTCGACATAGCGGTCGTCCCCGCACGCCACGAAGAGGCGTCCGCCGTCCCCGCGCACCTGTCCCGGGAACGTGTCGTGGGCGGCGAGCCCCGGAAGCCGCGTGCGCCAGACGAAGGTCGTGCCGCCGAAGAGATCGGTGAAGGCTCCGGGATACGGATGCGTCACGGCCCGCACGAGATCGTGAACCTCCTTGGCGGGGCGGCTCCAGTCGATCCGGCCGTCCTCGGGTCGGCGCCGGCCGAAGCGCGAGGCTCGCGACTCATCCTGCGGCGTGGCCTTCGCGGTCCCGGCCTCGAGCTCGTCGAGGCGCCTATCGAGCACGCGGACAGCCGCCTCCGTGACGCGCCGCTGCACTTCCAGCGCGGTGTCGTCGGGCCCGATGGGCACTTCCTCCTGGTCGACGATCGGGCCTCGGTCCGCGCGCTCGGTCATGACGTGCAGCGTGGCGCCGGTCTTCGTCTCGCCCTTCAGCACGGCCCAGTTCACGGGCGCGCGCCCCCGGAACTTGGGCAGGAGCGATCCGTGCATGTTGTAGGCGCCCAGGCGCGGCACCGCCAGCATTCCCTCCGGCAACACGCGGCGGTAGTAGAAGGAGAAGAGCAGATCCGGAGCGGCGGTCCGGACGCGGGCGATCGACTGCGCGTCCAGCGGGTTTTCCATCACGACCGGCTCGATGCCGTGCGCGCGCGACAGCTCCGCCACGCTCGGGAACCAGCGGGCCTCGTCGGGCGAGTCGCGGTGGGTCGCGACCATCACCGGACGCCGCCCGCGCTCGAGCAGACGCTTCAGGCACGCGTGCCCGGTGTCGGAGTACGCGAAGACGGCGATCCGCGTCATGCGTGGACGGGGGTCTCCGGTTTCGGGCTCGGCGCTTCGGGTTCAACGGAGGCGCCGAGCCCGTAGACGCGCTTGACGCGGAAACGCGGACGGCCGCGCACCTGCTGGTAAATGCGTCCGACGTACTCGCCGACCAGGCCCAGTCCGGCCATGGCGATGCCGAGGAGCGTGAACAGGATGGCGAACAGCGTGAACACGCCCTCGACCTCGGCGCCCACGATCAGCCGGCGCACGAACAGGAAGATACCGAACGCGATGCCTCCGACGGCGACGGCCGTCCCGAGGAGGCCGAAGAGCTGGAGCGGAACCAGCGAGAAGCCGGTCATCAGGTCGAAGTTGAGCCGGATGAGCCGGTAGAGCGAGTAGGCCGACGTGCCATGACGGCGGGGCGCGTGGGCGACGGGCACCTCGGCGGGCCGCCGGGCGAAGCTCTGGGCGAGCGCCGGGATGAACGTCGAGGCCTCGTGGCAGCGGTTGATCTCCTCGACGACGTCGCGCGAGTACGCACGCAGCATGCATCCGAAGTCCGTCAGCTTCATCCGCGTGATCACGGCCGTGACGCGGTTGACCGCTCCCGAGGCCAGGCGGCGGAACAGCGTGTCCTGTCTCCCCTGGCGCACGCCGCCGACCACGTCGTAGCCTTCGCCGAACTTGTCCAGCAGCTTCGGGATCTCCTCCGGCGGATTCTGCAGATCGGCGTCCAGCGTGACCACGACGTCTCCGTCGACGTGCTGGAAGGCCGCCAGGAGGGCCTGGTGCTGTCCGAAGTTGCGCGCGAGCTCGAGCACGCGGACGCGATCCGGCCGCGACCTCGCCGCCTCCTTGAGAATGTCGAGCGAGCGGTCCCGGCTTCCGTCGTCCACGAAGACCAGCTCGTACGGCGCGCCCCGCGCGTTCATCACCGAAAGCAGGCGCGGGAGCAGCTCGGGCAGGCTGCCCTCCTCGTTGTAGACGGGGACGACGACGGAGACCTTCATGGGCGGGCAACGCCGGTCCCCGAGCGGCGCGAGATCGGTCGCATCACGGGTCGCCCGAGATCTTAACCGCATTCGACGCCCCCGCCTTCGTGCGGCCCCGGCGCAGCTCCCACAGCAGCCAGAGGATCGCGGCCCACCAGGGCCCGTACCAGCCCGGCAGCGCCCACGCGAACGACGTCGGATAAAAGAGCTCGCGGAGGAGAAACGCCCCGGCGACGACGCTGTAGAGCGCGTAACCGAGTCCCCCGCCGACGGCCCCCAGGGCGATCGGCCAGACGCAATACTGGCGCCCGAAGCCCGGCGCGAAGATCAGGATCACGAGGAAGAGAAGCAGGCTCCCCCGCACGAGCTCCGTTTTTCGGAGAAGCACGAGCGCGGCGGCGACGGCCGCGACGAACAATGCGATCGGAACCCACTCG
>JBKOZO010000041.1:0-18768 GCA_046725935.1 Acidobacteriota bacterium
GCGTCGACGCTCCCTGGGCGGGACGCTTCGTTCTCGTGGGAACGCCGCTGATCCTGCCGCTCGCGTATCTCGTCCGCGGCCTGCCCCTGACCGGCCGCGCGTCTCTCGCGGGCCTCGCGCAGATGGATCCGGCGCTCGAAGAGGCCGCCGCGTCGCTCGGCGCGTCGCCCGCCCGGCGCCTCGGCCGCGTCATCGTGCCGCTGCTCCGCCCGGCGCTGACGGCGGGCGCGAGCCTCGCCTTTCTTGCCGCGCTCGGGGATTTCGTGGTTTCCATCGTGCTCTACACGTACTCGACGCGGCCGATCTCGATCGAGATCCTTTCGTCGCTCCGTCTGCAGGAGATCGGCGTGGCCGCGGCGTATGGCGTGCTTCTGACGGCACTCTCGGCGGCCGCGTTCTTGGTCTGGGGAGAAAAAGCCGGAACGACTTAGGCGTCAGGGACGAGTCACGACGCGCGTTCCGGGACGCGCCGCGTCCGCGCGTTCCAGAACGACGTAGGTGTAGGCCGAAGTCTTCACGGCGGGAGTCGCTCCGGGATTCGCGACCGTGACGTCGACGGCGCCGGCCGGGTGCACCGGCGTGATCGCCTCGAGCAGCGTCGGCGACAGGACGCGGACGACCGCCGGCGTTCCTCCGAACGACACCTGCGTCTGCGACGTGAAGTTCGCGCCCGTGATCTGGACGGTCTCGCCGCCGCGCTCGAATCCCTCCGGCGGCTGGATCGTCGCGAAGACCGGCACGGGCACCGCCACGGTCTGGAGGAGGAAGAGCTCTCCGCCGCCCGTCCCGACGTAGATCTCGCCGTTGACGTCCTCGCCGAACGTCGTCAGAGACCCTGTCTGGATCGGCAGCGTCACCGTCGTCCACGCCGATCCCTGGGGCAAGGCCGCCCAGATCGTTCCCGCGCAGAAATCGCCGTACACGTACATCCCGTAGAGATCGGGAATCGCCAGGCCGCGGTAGACGTAGCCGCCGGTAATCGAGCAGCGCCCGCCGCCGTGGTCGTACTCGAGGACCGGGAGCGTATAGACCGGGTCGTTGCACGGGGGAACGTCGGCGGGACAGTTGCCGCTGTCGCCCGTGCAGAGCGTTCCCTCCATGATCTTCCAGCCGTAGTTCTGACCGCCGGCGGAGCCCGCGGGCTGGAAGTCAACCTCCTCGCGCGATCCCTGGCCGACGTCTCCGATCACGAGATCGTGGGTCAGGCGGTCGAACGAGAAGCGCCAGGGATTGCGCAGGCCCTTGGCCCAGGCCTCCGGGGGCCCGGTCGTGGAGACAAAGGGGTTGTCGGGGGGGATGCCGTGGTACGGCGGCGCATCAACGCTCTGGTTCACGTCGATACGGAGGAGCTTTCCGAGAAGGGTGTCGTTGCGCTGGGCGTTGCAGGGAGGATCGAACGCCGCACCGCCGTCCCCCGTGCCGATGTACAGGTATCCATCGGGCCCGAACTGGAGCTGGCCCCCGTTGTGGTTGGCGTTGGTCGGGTGGTCGATGTGCAGAAGGATCACGCCACTCGAAGGGTCCGCGACGTTCGGGTCGGCCGTGCGCCGGTAGCGAGCGATGACGAGGTTTCCCTGCCGATCCGTGTAGTAGACGAAGAAGAGGCCGTTGACGGCGTAGTCCGGATGGAAGGCCGTCGACAGAAGTCCCCGCTCGCCGCAGCAGAGAACCAGCGATGTGATGTCCAGAAACGGCGTCGTCCGCACCGCCGCGCCGTCCCAGATCACGATCTGGCCTTCCTGCAGCGTCACGAAGAGGCGCGCGTCGCCGGCATTCGTGATCGCCGTGATCCCGGAGAGACCGCCCGTGATCGGCGTCAGAACGACGGCCGGGATCGCGGCTTGCGCCGGGGCCGCCGCGGCCCCCGACGCGCCGCGGACGCGGACCGCCGCAAGCGCAACGGCCGCCGCCGCTGCGACGAGGAAATGAGCTTGCCTCTTCACGCGGGGATGATACGGCTGCAAATCCCGGGCCGAAGGCGAGGCTAATGTAAGGGTAACTTCAGAATGATCGCCTCGCGCATCTCCTCGGGCGCGATCGGTTTCTTCTCGTTCAGGAATTTCTGGCCCTGGCTGTCCGCCGTGAAGTACACCGTGTCCCCCACGACGACACCCAGGGTCGGTTCGTCCAGGTCCTCGTGGTTCATCACGAGGATCCGGGCGCCGGAAACGGTCACGCCGTCAGGTCCCAGGTCGACCTGGATGACGCGGTGCGGCCGCACGCCGTTCTGGATGGCGACGAGGCTTCGCCCGTGGATCACGAGGCCGTCGATTCCGTTCAGGGCCAGTTCCGGCGGTACGGAGAGGCGCCGGACGCGCCGCGACGCGACGTCGATCGCAAAGAGACCGCGGTAGTCGGAGGCGTAGAGGGTCTTGCCGTCGGCGGAGAGCCCGAGCCCCTGCGTTCCCCCCATCGCGTCGTCTTCGACGAACACGGAGAGCTCGCCGCCCGGCGGGATCGTCCAGATTCGCGGGTGGAACCCGTCGTTGACGTAAACGCGTCCGTCCGCCGCTACGGTGAGGTCGTCGAAGCCGGGGAGATCCCCCGCGGCCGCCGGGGGCACGTGCTCCTTGCGAAGCTTCCCCGTGTCCACGTCGTACTCGAAGATCGCCGCCGACAGAGGCTGGTCCTTCACGTAGCCGTCCATCGAGGGAATTGCCTCACTTGCGACCCAGAGCGTCCGACGCACGGGATCCACCCGCATTCCGGCGGCGCTGCGAAGCCCGTCTCGCGCCGGAGAGACGAACTCCGAGACCGTGCCGTCGGGACCGATGCGCAGGATCTTCCGGTGCCGGATGCTCGAGACGAAGAAGGACTTCGTTTTCGGATCGTAGGCCACGCCTTCGGGCACCAGACCCTTTTCCGAGATCACGAACGCGCGTGTCTCGCCGGAGGAGACGCGATCCGTGCGCACCGCCTCGAGCGACTGCTTCGCTTTCTTGTATCCCTCGGTTTGCCGGATCGATGCGAAGTCGTCGTCGGCGTCGAGGTCCGACCAGACCCGGTGCGCCGCGAACTCGGCCAGCGTCTTCTGCGCGGCCTCGCTCTGGCCGGTCAGGGCCTGGCCGCAGGCGAGGTTGTAGAGGAGGTACACGTCGCCGGGCCGCCGCCGCACGAGCTCTTCGTAGTTCTTTCGGAAGGTTTCCCGGTCGCCCTTGTCGTAGGCCTCGCGCGCCTCCTTGACGAGCACGTCCGAGCTCTTGGGAGCGGGCACGGCTTCGGCGCCTTCGGGCCAGCCCCCGTCCAGGAATGGATTGACCGCTGCGAAAAAGACGGGAGCGTCCTCGACGAACGGATGGTGCCCGACTCCCTTCATCACGACCAGTCGCGCGTTGGGACTCCCCTGCGCCCATTCGCGCGAGGCGGCCATTGGGATGAAGTCCTTTTCGCCCTGGATCACGAGGCGCGGCACGGTCGAGGCGCGGACCTCCTTGACGTAGTCCCAGGGAACCATGGACCCGAAGAGCGCCTCCCACCACGGATCCTGGTTCGAGCTCCACTCGGTCTTGAACGCGCAGGCATCGAACGTCATCTTCGGGATCGCCGCGGGATCGCCGAAGAACGCCGGCCTCAGAACGGCGCTGTGCGCGCGGCACTCGGCCGCGGGGTCTTTGGCGAACTCGCCCGCCTTCTGCCGGGCTTCGAACGCTGCGTACGCCTTTGGGTCTACGCGCGCCCGGATCTCCTGCATTCCTTCGGCGAGGTACGGGTCGCTCCGCGGCTCGCCGGGAGTGATGAGCACGACGCGCGTCACGCGGCCCGGATTCTTGATCGCGTAGACCTCCGCCATCATCCCGTAGTGGGACCAGCCCATGAGCGCGACCTTCTCGAACCCGAAGTGCCGGCGCACGGCGTCCAAGTCCGAGAGCTCGTTGGCGAAAGAGACTTTCGACGGCGACACCGGGTCGGAGCGACCTCGGCCCCGCGTGTCGTAGAAAACCAGCGTGCGATCCTCCTTCGCCAGAGACGCCAAGGGACCCTCCAGCCACGAACCCATCGGAAGGATCACAACGTTCTTGCCGGACCCGACCTTCCGGTAGTGGAGTCGGACGCCCGGCTCGACGCTCACGAAACCTTCGGAGACTTCTTGGGATGGAGGGCCCAGCAGGGCCGCCGTCGCCAGGAAGAGCGCGGCGATCATTACCGGCTCCTACGGCCAGAACGGCGCTGGGGTTTTCGGGCGACCTACGGAAGCACGGCGTAAGCCCGGACCGGGAAGCTGCCCAGACCCCGGAAAGGCGCCGGAACGGCATGCACACGGAAGCCCGACTCGGGCAGGGCCCCGAGGTTGGCGAGGTGCTCGATGATGGGGATCTCCGCCGCGAGAAGGAGCGTGTGCGCGGGGCGCACGCCGTCGGCCGTGTCGTCGATGTTGAGCGAGTCGATGCCCACCAGCGCCGGCCCGGCTCCCGCGAGGTACTCGGCGGCGCCGCGGGTCAGATGCGGGTGACCCTCGGCGTAGCGCGGCGTGCGCCAGTGAGCGTCCCATCCCGTGCGCACCAGGACCGCCTTGCCCGAGACGTCCTTGCCGAGAAAGAGGTCTTCGTCGAGCGCGCGTCCGCGGCTCGTCGCGTCGACGACGACGCCGGGCAGGTCCGCGAGGAGTTCCAGAGGCAGCGAGCCCACGTCCTTGCCGTGGGCGAAGCGGTGGAACGGAGCGTCCACGTACGTGCCGGTATTGGCCACCATGCGCACGCGCGCGATGTGGAATGTGGTGCCTTCGGCGTAGTGGCCGCGTGACGCGTCGCGTCCCAGAAAGTCAGAGACGACGGGGCCCGGCAGACCCGGATACGTCACCATGCCGTGCTCGATGGGGTGCGAGAGCTCGACGAGGCGGCCCATGGGGCGGGAAGGCTATCAGACCGTCCCGCGGCCGCGATCCCTCCAGAGACGCTTGAGCAGCTGGATCTGCCCCGTGTGGTAGACGTCGTGCGACGCGACAGCGTAGACGAGCTTCGCCGCGGTGTGCTTGCTCCCGGACGGCTTCCGTCCGAACCTCGCCGCCTTAAGCGAGGCCACCGCGCGCCGCAGATCCCGGTGCACCGCGTCCAGACGCGCGAGATCCGCGCGCCAGTCCGCCTCCGTCGCTGACGATGGGCGCGTGAACCAGTTGCTGCCCTTCTCGCCGAAAGAGCCGCGGGGCTCTCCCGTCAGCATCCTCCAGACCGCGTACTTCCAGTAGGCCGCGTGCAGGGCCAGCTCCCAGATGTTGTGCGCGCGCGGCGACGGCCTCCAGGCCGCCTGGCGCGCCGTCACGCCGCGAAGCGCCCCGCGCAGGTTCGGGCCCTGCCAGGCCTTCTTCTCGTACGCCTCGTCGAGGATCGCGAGCAGCAGCGCCGTCTCTTTCAGCGGCGTCCTCCCTGCGCGCGGAGCGGCGCGAGATTCTCCTCAATCGGCGCGACCCGGCGGGCGCCGTGTCGGATGATCAGCGCCACCGCCGCGACGATGATCGCCGTTGCGATCAGCATGCGCGCGCTGACCGGCTCGGACAGGAGCGCCCAGCCCAGGAAGACCGCGACGACCGGGTTGACATACGCGTAGGTCGACACGCGCGCCGGGGTCGTGGCGGAGAGTAGGAAGACGTACGCCGAGAAGCCGAGCAGCGAGCCCGCCACGATCAGGTAGCCTAACGCGAGGACCGACCGGAGCGAAACGGCGGAAAGCGAGAACCCCGCCCACTCCCGCGTTGCCGCGGACGTGAGCAGAAGCAGCGTCCCTCCCGCGATCATCTCGATGGCCGTGGCGACAAAGACCGAGGATGGAAGCGGGGCGCGCCGCGAATAGAGGGATCCGATCGCCCAGAACAGCGCCGCCGAGAGAAGAGCCACGGCCCCGAGCGGATCCACGTGCGCGGCGCCGCCGAAGGAGCCCGGCGCGACGAGAAGTCCGATCCCGATGATTCCCATCCCGAGCCCGACCACGACGACGCCGTGGGGGCGTTGCCGGTGCTGAAGCCCGTCGAGCACCGTCATCCAGATCGGCACCGAGGCCACGATCAGCGCGGCCAGACCCGACGGCACGGTCCGCTCGGCCCAGGTGACGAGACCGTTTCCGCCGACCAGCATCAGCCCTCCGATGATCGCGGCCGACCGCCAGTGACGGAGCGTGGGTTTCGCCGCGCCCCGCGCGCGCAGTACCACGTACAGCAGAGTTCCCGCCGTCAGGTGCCGCACGCCCGCCAGCAGAAACGGGGGAATCGTCTCGACGCCGACGCGGATCCCGAGATACGTCGAGCCCCAGAGGACGTAGACGGCGGCGAACGCGAGCGCGATCTGGCCGCGTGTCGCGCCGACGCGGATCGCGCCGCTCTTCGTCTTCTCAGGCATGGAGCTGCTCCGGCGCCTCCGCGTCCTCCGGTTTTTCCGGGGCGATCTCCTCTCCCCCGTGTCGGATGATCACCGCCACGGCGCCGACGATCACCGCCGCCGCGACGAACACCCGCGGCGTCAGCTCCTCTCCCGCGAGCGCCCAGCCGAGGAAGACGGCTACGATCGGATTGACGTACGCGTAGGTCGAGACGCGCGACGCGGTGGAGACGCGAAGCAGCCACAGGTACGCCGAGAAGCCGACGAGAGAGCCGAAGACGAAGAGATAGAGCGTGGCCACGATGGACTTCGTCGAGACGGCGGCGGGGTCGAACCGGGACAGCTCGCCAGCGGCCAGGGCCACGGTGGCGACAAGCGTGCCGCCGGTCAGAAGCGTGGCGGAGGTCGCCATCACCGGAGAAGATGGAAGTCGCGAGCCCCGCGAGAAGAGCGAGCCCCCCGCCCAGGCGAACGTCCCCGCGACGAGCACCAGGATCGCACCCACGTTGTAACGGCCGGCCCCGAGGAGTTCCCCAGGGCCGACCAGGACCGCGAGCCCCGCCGTTCCCAGGGCCAGACCGGAGAGGACGAGTCCCTTGGGCATCCGGCGGTGGCGCACGGCTTCTATCAACACGAACGACATCGGCTCGGTTGCAACGACCAGCGCGGCCACGCCCGACGGCAAATACCTCTCGGCCCAGACCACGGCCCCGGTGCCGCCGACGAAGAGAAGGCCGCCTGTGATCGCCGCGCCGAGCCACTCGCGGTGGGTCGGAGCGGCGTTGCCCTTCCACCGCGCCCACGCGTACAGCACTGCTCCCGCGAGCGCGAAGCGCACCCCCTGAGTGAAGAACGGAGGCAGCGTCTCTATCGAGAAGCGGATGCCCAGGTACGTCGACCCCCAGAATACGTACACAGCCGCGAAGGCGGCGACGACCTTCGCGGTCGAGGGTCTCTGGCGAGTCTCAGACACGGACCGTCTCGGCTTCGGCCTCGGCCGGCTCCGCGGCGATGGGCAGCTCGGCGGACTCTTTGACGGTGCCGAGCACGATCGTGGTCCGCGTGCTCGTGATGGTCCCGATCCGGCCGAGCTGATCCCGCAAGAGGCGCCCCAGCGCCTCGGTGTCCGGAACACGGACCTTCACGAGCAAACAATCCTCGCCGGCGACGTGATGAACCTCGAGTACCTCCGGGATCTCGGCCACACGGCGCGAGGTTTTTTCGGCGCCGGGTTTCTCGTCGTCGCGGATGAAGATGTACGCGAGTAGCGGAAGCCCGATCGCGGAGGCATGAATGCGCGCCGTGTAGCCTTCGATGACCCCGCGCTCTTCCAATTTGCGTATGCGCTCGAAGACCGCCGAGGGGGCGAGGCCCACCTGGCGCGCGATCTCGGCGTTGGAGGTACGGGCGTTTGCCTGAAGAATCTTCAGGATTTCAGCATCGATTCCGTCGATCATTCGCAGATTCTAGTGTTTCCGCGAATAATATGTCAAACACGAATCGAATCAGCGGGTTGCGAGAGGCTCCGCCGCCCTCTACGTCGCGAAGTATCGCGCCTGAGGATGGTGGAACACGAGCGCGGAGACCGACGCCTCGGGATCCATCATGAATCCCTCGGTCAGCTCGATTCCGATCTTTCGGCCGTCGAGGAGACGAAACAGCGTCGCCTGATCCGCGAGCTCGGGGCACGCCGGATATCCGAAGCTGTACCTCTTGCCGCGATAGCGCGCCTGGAAGCGATCCACCATCGACAGCTCCTGCGGATCCGGGAATCCCCACTGCGCGCGCAGCTTCGCGTGCAGCCATTCCGCGGCGGCCTCCGCCGTCTCGACGGCGAGGGCCTGCAGCGCGTGGCAGAGCAGGTACTCGCCGCTGTTCTTGAGCTCTTCCGCCCGGCTGCGGACGCCCTCCCCCGCGGTCGTGAGGAACATCGCGATCGAGTCGGGGCTCGCGCCGTCGCGGGGGTGTGCGAAATCCGCGAGACTCAGCCGCTCGCCTGCGACCTGGCGCGGGAACGTGAAGCATGCGTCGCCGCCTCCGGGCACGCCGACGTGGAGCGTGTTGCCTTCCGACCACGCCGGGAAGAACCGGTACATCGCGCGGGCGCGAATCCAGCCTCTTGCCTTGACCCCCGCGATGACCTCTTCGAGCTCCGCGAGCTTCGGATCGCCCGCTTCCTTGAGCTTGCGGTAGCTGCCGCGCAGGCCCAGGTGCTTGGCGTAGAGCATGTGCGGATTGAGGTATTCCCAGACCTCGGGAAGGTCGAGCTCGCTCAACACGTGCTCGGCGGCGTCGGGAGCCGCGATCGGGTCGACGATCGCCACCTCCTCGCTCCGGACCGCCGGCGCCGAAAGGGGAATCTCGGTGTCGGGCCGGACTGCCGCCGCGACCTTCTCGCGCCGCTTCTCCGCTTCGGCGGCCAGGGCGCGGCGCGCGTCCTCGCCCGAGAGGATGCGGTCGGCGAGGGCGAGCCCTCGCATCGCGTCCTCCGCGTAAACGGCGAGACCCCCGTAGGCCGGCGCGATGCGATGGTCGGTGAATTTCTGCGACAACGCGGCGCCGCCGACGAGCATCGGCGCGTCGACGCCCGCGCGCGTCAGGTCTTCGGCGGTCGTGACCATCTGCTGTGCGCTCTTCACCAGCAACCCCGAGAGTCCGATCAGGTCGGGACGGTGCGTCGTATACGCCTCGACGAGCTTCTCGGGCGGAACCTTGATCCCGAGGTTGACGACCTCGTAGCCGTTGTTGGACAGGATGATCTCGACTAAGTTTTTCCCGATGTCGTGCACGTCTCCCTTGACGGTCGCGAGAATGACCTTGCCCTTGCGCGCCCCGGACGCCTTCTCCATGAACTTCTCGAGGTGCGACACGGCGGCCTTCATGGCCTCGGCCGACTGGAGCACCTCCGCCACAATCAGCTCGTTGGCGTTGAAGAGACGGCCGACCTCGCGCATCCCGTCCATCAGCGGCCCGTTGATGACGTCGAGCGGGGCCATGCCTCCCTGGCGCACGGCTTCGAGATCGTCGATGAGGCCCTCCTTGGAGCCCTCGAGGATGTAGCGCGGTAGGCGCTCGAGCGGCGTGCCGGCCCGGGCACGAGGGGCCTTCGGAGCGGCGCCCTTCGCCTTGAAGTGATTGGCGAAGGCGGCGATGGGGTCGTCGCCGCGATTCCAGATCAGGTCCTCGGCCAGGCGTCTCTCCTCGTCCGGGATCGAGGGATAGCGCATGACCTTCTCGGAATTGACGATCGCCATGTCCAACCCCGCCTTGGTGGCGTGGTAGAGGAAAACGGAGTTCAGGACTTCCCGTCCCGCCTCCGGCAGCCCGAAGGAGACGTTGGAGATGCCGAGGATCGTCTTCGACTCCGGGAACGCCGCCTTGATCAGGCGAATCCCTTCGATCGTCTCGACGGCGCTGCCGACGTATTTCTCGTCGCCCGTGCCGCACGGAAAGACCAGCGGGTCGAAGATGATGTCCTCCGCCGGGAACTCGTACTTCTCGGTCAGGAGCGTGTAGCTTCGCCTCGCGACCTCGAGCTTGCGCTCGCGCGTGACGGCCATTCCGTGCTCGGGGTCCTCATCGATCGTCCCGACGACGAGAGCCGCCCCATATCGCTGGGCCAGAGGCAGCACGGCCCGGAAGCGCTCCTCGCCGTCTTCGAGGTTGATGGAGTTCAGGATCGCCTTGCCCTGGCTCCACTTCAGTCCGAGCTCGAGGACCTTCGCGTCGGTCGAGTCGAGCATCAGTGGCGCCTTGACCATGCGGATCGCACGGTCGAGGAAGGCGTTGGCGTCGGCGACCTCGTCGCGGTCCGGGTCCTGGAGGCAGACGTCGATGACCTGGGCGCCGTTCTTCACCTGCGCCCGACCGATCTCGGCTGCCGCCTCGAACTGGCCCTCGGCCACCAGCCGCTTGAACTTGCGGCTTCCGAGGACGTTCGTGCGCTCGCCGACGAGCACGGGACGGTTGTCCACGTCGACCTCGAGAAGGTCCACGCCCGAGACCAGCGTCTTCGAGTGAATCGCGGGCCGGCGGGGCTTGCGTCCCTCCGCCGCCGCCGAGAGCACGCGAATGTGCGCCGGCGTCGTGCCGCAGCAGCCGCCTACGATGTTGAGCCAGCCCTCGTCCATGAAGCGCGTCAGCTCGCGCGCCAGCTTCTCCGGCGTCTCGGCGTACTTGCCGTCCACGTCCGGCAGTCCGGCGTTGGGATAGCAGGAGGTCCGCGTCTTCGCGAGGGCGGAGAGACTGCGCACGTGGTCCGTCATGAACTCGGGGCCCGTCGCGCAGTTCAATCCGATCGAAAGCAGCGGCGCGTGCATCAGCGACGCGTAGAGCGCATCGATCGCCTGGCCCGCCAGCATCGTCCCCATCGGCTCGATCGTGACCGAGGCCATGATCGGCACCCGCCAGCCGACCTCCGAAAACGCCTGCTCGACGCCGATCAGGCCCGACTTGAGGTTGCGCGTGTCCTGTGTGGTCTCCAGGAGCAGAACATCCGCCCCGCCCGTCAGCAGACCGATCGCCTGCGTGCGGTAATGGACGACCAGCTCGTCGAAGGTCACGCCGCCCGTCACGGTCATCGCTTTCGTCGTCGGACCCATCGAGCCCGCCACGAAACGCAGGCGCCCCGGCGCGGAGGACGCGGCCGCCGCCTCCCGCGCGATTTCCGCGGCCCGCCGATTGATCTCGATCGCCTTATCCGCCAGGCCGTACTCGGCCAGAACCAGAGGCGTCCCGCCGAAGGTGTCCGTCTCGACCATGTCGGCGCCCGCCGCGAGGTACTCCGCGTGCATCCGCGCGATCACGTCCGGCCGCGTCAGGACCAGGTTCTCGTTGCAGCCCTCCAGCTCCGAGCCGCCGAAGTCCTCAGCCGTCAGGTCTTGCCCCTGCAGCCAGGTCCCCGTCGCCCCGTCGAGAACGAGAATCCGCTCGGCGAGGAGCTCCTGGAGCGCCTCGGCTCGTTCACGCTGGGTCGGGCCGTCGGGCGTGGGTGCCATGGAACCGGCAATTATGCACGGGTCGGGCCCGCGGATTCGGGTCCCGGGAGCCTCAAGACTCCATATAGAGTGCGGCCGGGAGGAAGGATGCCAAGGGTCTGTTCGTATACGGCCAATCCCTGTCTCGCCGAACGGGTCATCACGGACCCGACGAGCGCGGCACAGGCCAAGTGCTGATTCTCCGGCCGTGAGCGGACTCTTGAGACTCGTGCGCCCCGGCGAACCCTCCGCCCCTCCGTCGATCGCCGTCGTCGGCGGGGGCTTCAGCGGCGTTGCCGTGGCCACACAGCTGCTGCGGCGCGGGCGTCCCGTCCGAGTCACGCTCGTCAACCGGTTCGGACCCGTGGGCCGGGGCGTGGCCTACCGCACGCGCATCGAGACACACGTGCTCAACGTCCCGGCCGGCGGGATGAGCGGTCTGCCCGACGACCCCGATCACTTCCTCCGCTGGGCGAAGGGACGCGACCCCGCGACCACGGCCGACACCTACGTGTCGAGGCGCCTCTACGGCGAGTACCTGGAGTTCCTGCTTCGCGAGGCGGAAGGCGTCGCAAAGGCCGGCGTGCTCGAGCGCGTCGTCGGAGAAGTGGTCGACATGGAAGCCGACGGCCACGGGGCCTGCCTGACCTTCGCCGACGGCTCCAAGCGGCGTGTCGACCGGGTCGTGCTGGCGCTCGGAAACTACTCGCCGGCGAACCCGCCGGCGGAGGGTGCGGACTTCTACTCCACGGAGCGCTACATTCGCGATCCCTGGATCCGTGGCTCGCTCGAGGTCATCCGCCCGGGAGAGTCGGTCCTCATGCTGGGCACGGGCCTGACCGCGCTCGACATCGCACTGGACCTGGCGGGACGCGGGGTGAAGCTGCCCTTGCGGGCTGTTTCGCGCCACGGGCTGCTTCCCCACCCGCACGCTCCCGCGAAGATGGGACCGCATCCCCCGGCGGAGCTCGTCGACCCGCCGCTGACCGCGCGAGGCCTGGCCCGCGCGGTGCGGCGCGCGACGAAGTCGCTCGACGGAAACTGGCGCGGCGCCGTCGGCGCGCTGCGCGGGGCGACACCCGGCATCTGGGAAGAGCTCGACTTCGCCGAACGCTCCCGATTCCTGCGGCACGTGCGCCCCTACTGGGACGTGCACCGGCATCGGGCCGCCCCGGCGACCCGCGCGGCGGTCGACCGGATGCGCGAGACCGGCGAGCTGCAGATCCGCGCCGCGCGCGTCCTTCGATACGAAACGACGCGCGACGGGGTCCGAATCCTCATCCGGCCGCGCGGGACGTCGAGCACCGAGCCCCTCTTCGTCGAGCGCGTCGTCAACTGTACGGGTCCGTCGAGCGACGTACGGCGGCTGGGCGACCGGCTGCTCGACGCGCTCTGCAGGCGCGGGCTCGTCGTGCCGGATCTGCTGGGCCTGGGGCTCGAAGTCTCCGACGAGCTTGCCCTGCTCGATAGCCACGGCCGGCCCTCCGAGACGCTGTATCTGGTGGGACCGCTCCTGAAGGCGAAGTTCTGGGAGGCGACGGCCGTGCCGGAGCTGCGCCAGCACGCGGCACAAGTCGCCGAGCGGCTCCTGCCGTAGCGGACGCCGCCGCTCCGAGGCCCTCCCGGCCGCGATTATCTCCTCGCCGCGACGGAATAGAATCCGTTCGCTTGACTCAGACCTCTAGCGGCCCGCTTCGCGGGCCGACGAACATGGGAGGGGAAGTCGATCCAGCTCCCTCTCCCAAGAATCGGCGGAGCCTTCCGAGGGAACTCTCGTGAGCCTCGCCTCTGGATCGCGCTTGGGCTCCTACGAGATCGTCGCGCCTCTGGGCGCGGGCGGGATGGGAGAGGTGTACCGGGCGCGGGACTCGAAGCTCGGGCGCGAAATCGCGATCAAGGTCCTGCCCGAGGAGACCGCGACGGACCCCGGCCGGCGTCAGCGCTTCGAGCAGGAGGCGCGTTCGGCCTCGGCCTTGAACCACCCCAACATCCTGACGATCTACGACATCGGTACGACCGACGGCACCGTCTACATCGCGATGGAGCTGGTGGAGGGAAAGACCCTGCGGGAACTGGTGGCTTCCGGCGAAGCGCTTCCGACGCGGAAGCTTCTCGACGTCGCGACGCAGACGGCCGAGGGCCTGGCCAAGGCGCACGCCGCCGGCATCGTGCATCGGGACCTGAAGCCCGAGAACCTGATGATCTCGAAGGACGGATTCGTCAAGATCCTCGACTTCGGCCTGGCCAAGCTGACGGAGCCGGCGGTGCAGGAGGCTTCGGCCCTCCCCACGGCGGTCGCCTCGCCGACGCAGCCGGGCACGGTAATGGGAACGGTCGGCTACATGTCGCCCGAGCAGGCGTCCGGGCAGAGCGTGGACTTTCGCTCCGACCAGTTCACCCTGGGCTCCATCGTCTACGAGATGGCCACGGGCAAGCGGGCGTTCCAGAGGAAGACGGGAGCAGAGACTCTGGTGGCAATCATCCGGGAGGAGCCTCAGCCGCTCGCGCAGGTCGCCCCGAAGTCGCCCGCGCCGGTCCGGTGGATCGTGGAGCGGTGTCTCGCCAAGGATCCCGAGGAGCGTTACGCCTCCACCAAGGACCTCGCGCGGGATCTGAAGAGTCTCCGCGATCACCTCTCCGAAACCTCCGCCTCCGGAGGCATCGAGCCCGCCGAGCCCGCCAGAGCCCGACGCCGCGGTTGGCTGCTTCCCGCCGCCGTGACATTTTTCCTCGGCGGAGGCATCGCCGCCCTCGCCATCCTGGGCCTCGACCTGTTTGAGCCTCCGCCGTTGCAGTTCCAGAAGATCACGTTCCGGCGCGGCGCCATCGGCGGCGCCCGCTTCGCGCAGGATGGAAAGACCGTCGTCTACGGAGCGTCCTGGGATGGCGCCCCGATGGAGATCTTCTCGACGAATCCGGAGAGTCCGGAGTCCAAGTCCCTCGGACTCCCGCCGGCCAATCTGCTCGCCGCGTCCAGCACTGGGGAGCTCGCCATCTCCCTGGGCTGGCACCCCGTGGTCGGCTGGGAGTCCACCGGCACGCTCGCGCGGGTGCCGCTCGCCGGCGGCGCGCCCCGGGAGGTCCTCGAACGGGCCGCCGACGCGGACTGGTCTCCGGATGGAAAGAATCTGGCAGTCGTCAATCAGACCGAGGCCCGCTCGCGGCTCGAGTACCCCATCGGAACGGTTCTCGCCGAAACCTCCGGTTGGATGAGCCATGTGCGGATCTCGCCGGACGGAAAGACGGTGGCCTTCTACGATCACCCGGAGCACGGCGAAAACGCCGGCCGTCTCGTCCTCGTCGACGTGGCGACCAAGAAGCGGACAGAAGGGCCGCTGACGGGAGGAACCTCCAGTCTGGTCTGGTCCCGCGAAGGGGACGTTCTCGGTGTCAACGTGCCTTCGACGATGGTGCGCTTTTCGAAATCCGGCAAGACGCGGCGCCACCGCGGGCTCGGCGTGGGCTTCGTCCCGGAGGACATGGCGCCGAACGGAACTCTGCTGACCCGGCACTTCAACTGGAGGCGGGAGATCGTCGGCCTCGCTCCCGGAGAGGAGCGGGAACGCAATCTGACCTGGCTCGACTGGTCCTTTCCTGACGCCGCGTCCGACGACGGGAAGACCGTACTCTTCGACGAGCAGGGCCGTCCTCGCGACGAATACCTGTGCTACGTCCGGAAGACCGACGGCTCGCCCGCCGTGCTCCTCGGAAAGGCGAAGGGCCTGGACCTGTCGCCCGACGGGCGCTGGGCGTTGACGGTCAACGCGACGGCGGACCAGCTCACGCTCATTCCCACGGGCGCGGGAAGTCCGAAGGCGCTTCCGAAGGGAAACCTCACGTATCAATGGGGGCAGTTCTTCCCCGACGGCAAGCGCATGCTCGTCTGGGCCAACGAACCGGGCCGCGCGGCGCGCCTCTGGGCGCAGGGACTGGACGAGTCGCGCGCGCGGCCGGTCACGCCGGAAGGATTCGGCTTCTCTGCCGGAGGCGGGAAAGCGTTGAGCCCGGACGGCCGAACGATCCTGACGAGAGGCCCAGACGGCCGTATCTACCTGTCCCCGGCCGCGGGCGAAGGCCGGCCGACGCCGCTGCCGGGTGCGGGGCCGGACGAGGTGACCTGGGGCTGGACGTCGGACGGAAAGTCGGTCTACATCGGCAGGATCGCAATGCCGGCCCGCGTGGACATCTGCGACGTCGCCACGGGCGAACGCCGTCTCTGGAAGGAGATCGTTCCGCCGGACCCCGCGGGCGTACTCACGATCGGCCCCATTTACGTCGCGCCCGATGGCAAGTCCTATGTTTACTCTTACCGGCGTCAGCTCGACGAGTTGTTTCTCGTGACGGGGCTGGAGTGATCGCGTGACGCTCGCCCCCGGAAGCCGTCTCGGCACCTACGAGATCGTCGCGCCTCTGGGCGCCGGGGGGATGGGCGAGGTCTATCGCGCGCGGGACACGCGGCTTTCGCGCGAGGTCGCCATCAAGGTGCTGCCGACGGCGTCGGCGACCGATCCGGATCGGCGCCTTCGCTTCGAGCAGGAGGCGCGCTCGGCCTCGGCGTTGAACCACCCCAACATCCTGACCATCTACGACGTCGGCACCTCCGACGGCACCGTCTTCATCGCCATGGAGCTGGTAGAGGGGAAGACGCTGCGAGAGTTGGTCGCCGCCGGCGAGCCTCTCCCGATGCGGCGGCTGCTCGACGTGGCGACGCAGACCGCCGAAGGCCTCGCCAAGGCGCACGGCGCAGGAATCGTGCATCGCGACCTGAAACCCGAGAACCTGATGGTCTCGAAGGACGGCTTCGTCAAGATTCTCGACTTCGGCCTGGCCAAGCTCATCGAGCCGGTGACGCAGGACGCCTCGGTGCTCCCGACTGCGGTGGCGGCGCCGACGACGCCGGGCACCGTTATGGGAACGGCCGGCTACATGTCGCCCGAGCAGGCCAGCGGGCAGAGTGTGGACTACCGCTCCGACCAGTTCACGCTGGGCGCGATCCTCTACGAGATGGCCACCGGCAAGCGGGCGTTCCAGAGGAAGACGGGCGCGGAGACCCTGGTCGCGATCATCCGCGAGGACCCGGAGCCGCTGACCCAGGCTGCACCGAAGTCGCCGGCGCCGGTGCGCTGGATCGTCGAGCGGCTGCTGTCGAAGGACCCCGAGGAGCGCTACGCATCCACGAAGGACCTCGCGAGGGACCTGCGGAGCGTGCGCGATCACCTCTCCGAGACCTCCGCCTCAGGCGGGCTCGAGACGGCGACGCCGGCGCGCGCGAGGCGACGTGGCTGGGTCGCGCCGGCCGCGCTCGCGCTCGTGCTCGGCACCGCCGCCGGTCTTCTGTTCCGTCCCCTGATCTTCACACCGGCGTCGACGCCGCTGCGCTTCCAGCGTCTGACCTACCAGCGGGGACGCATCTATTCCGCGCGCTACGCGCCCGACGGTCAGACGATCGTCTACAGCGCCGCGTGGGACGGCGGACCCATGGAGACGTTCTCGACGCGATCGGACAGCTCCGAGTATCGGTCTCTGGGGCTGACCGGCGCCGTGGTGCTCGCCGTGTCCTCCGCCGGAGAGCTCGCTGTCCAGCTCAACCACCGATACCTCGTCGGCTACCAGACGACCGGGACGCTCGCCCGCGTGCCGCTCGCCGGCGGCGCGCCGCGGGAGGTCCTCGAGGACGTCCAGGACGCGGACTGGTCTCCGGACGGAAAGAGCCTCGCGGTATGCCGCCTGTTGGGCAACCGAAACCGGATCGAGTACCCGATCGGCAAGGTCCTCTACGAACCCGCCGTCTGGGCCAGCGGCGTCCGCTTCTCGCCCGACGGTCGACACCTCGCGTTCCTGGACCATCCCCAGGGCGGCAACAACGACGGCTACGTCAAGATCATCGACACGAGCGGCGCCGTCCGGGTCACGGGACCGTTCATCCAGGGCGGCGGCGGGCTCGCCTGGTCGCCGGACGGGAGCGAGGTCTGGTACTCCGGCATTCAGGCCACGTCGCTGCAGGGCAAGTCCCGACAGGTGTGGAGCTCGCCTCAGGCCGGCCTCCAGGACGTCGCACGCGACGGGAAAGTCCTGTTCGACGACTCGCCCGGCCGGCGCGAGCTGATCGGCGTCGCGGCGCCCGGCGCGCCTCCGCGCAACCTCACCGCACTCAACTGGTCCTTCCCGACCGACATCTCCGAGGCGACGGGGACGGTCCTCTTCTACGAGCAGCAGGTCCAGCCCACGGCGATCTACATCCGCAAGCTCGACGGCTCGCCCGCCGTCCGCATCGGGGAAGGCGAGGGCTACGGGATCTCGCCCGACGGGAAGTGGGCCCTCACGGTCAAGCTCCCCGACCGCAGGCCGATCATGCTGCTGCCGACGGGGCCCGGCGAAGCCAGGACCGTGGACATCGGTAACCTGGTTTGTGCGTGGGCGAACTGGTTTCCGGACGGCCGGCGCCTTGTGCTCGCCGCCAGCGAGCCGGGCCACGGGCAGCGCCTCTACATTCAGGAGATCGCGGGGGGCCAGCCGCGAGCGATCTCGCCGGAACGCGTGGGCCTCGCTGCACAAGCGATCTCGCCGGACGGCCGCTCGATCGTCGCTCGCTCGCCCGACGGGAGGCTGGCCGTCTACCCGGCGGAGATGGGCGAGCCGCGCGTGATCCCGGGACTCGAGCGCGGCGACCAGCCGGTCGGTTGGACCGCCGACTCCCGCTCGATCTTCGTCATGCGGCTGTCGGGAGTTCCGGGGGTCGTCCATGTCGTCGACGTCGCGACAGGCAAGCGAACGCCCTGGAAGGAATTCCTGCCTCCCGACCCCACCGGCGTCGAGCAAGTCGGCCCCGCCATCATCACGCCCGACGAGAAGGCGTACGTCTACTCGTACCGGCGGGTGGTGGGCGATCTCTATCTCGCGACGGGGATGCGTTGAAGGTCAGCCCAGCCGCGCGACCCCGTCGCGGGCGGCGAGTACGTAGACGGGCTTGGGATTGCGCGCGTATTCGCGGAAGCACGCCTCGGTGAACTTGATCGCGTGCTCGTCCTCCGTCGCGATGGCGCGATCGGCGAGCCCTTCGCGCGAGGGCAGTTTGCCGGTCGGAAGCTTCGGCGCCGTCTTTCCACCATTCGAGGAAAGAAACGAAGCGGCCGCCTGCCACGTGTAGCGGACGAGGCGGTGCTGCTCCTCGGGAGAAACGTACGGAAGCAGCGTGCGAACGGCAGTGGGTCCCGTCACTCCGTGAAGGAACGTGATCACGCTGCCCGGCGGCACGCTCGCGAGATACACGCCGGCGAACGTCTCGGTGACGTCCGTCAGAAATTCGTTGGGATCGCCCGAGGAATCCACCGCGTCGGCGACCGAGGCAAACGGCGGGAATTGATCGAGCGGCGAGAGCCTCTCGACGATGTTGCCGTTCATGATGCGGCGCTCGGAAGGCAGTAGCGGAACGGAGGCAACCGCGTCGGAGGGCTTGCGCCCCGCGGGCGGCTTTGCGGGAGACGAGG
>JBKOZO010000042.1:0-24874 GCA_046725935.1 Acidobacteriota bacterium
TCGTAGAAGGGAATGTCCGTCCCGAAGCTGTCCCCTCCGATGACCCGCGCGAGCCCCGTCCAGCGGCCGATGGTCTGAACGCCCAGGAATCCGGCCTGGAATCGGTCGTACGAATCCGTGGCCCCGAGACTCTCGCGGTTGCCGAGGTAGTCGATCTCACCGAGGTAGCCGTAGTGCGGCAGGTTGACGTTGTCAAGCTGGTCGACCGTCATGCGCGCCGTGAACCCGCCCTCATCCCAGTCGACATTGGGAAAGAGCGGATCGCCGACCTTGCGCCGGCCCTTGCCCCAGGCCCGCGCATACCCGGCGCGCAGCTCTCCCCAGGTGCCGAAGTCGTACCCGACGTCGCCGCCGACGACGGCCCGTGACACTCGATAGGTGCCCACGGCGGTTTGGTCGACGAACACCTGCTCGCTTTCCTGTCGCCACCCGGCATAAGGCGACAGGAAGAGGTGCCCCTTGTAGTCCACGGGCTGGAAGAACCGCGTCTTGAGCTCGAGCGGATTTCCGATCGTCGCGGTGGTCTTCCACTCGCCGCCGAGCGAGTTGAGCTCGGTCGCGTCCACCAGCGCGACCACTCCGAACTGCGTTGTGAACTGGAAATCGGTCCCCAGGAACAGGCCCAGCTTCAGATACGTCGGGCCCCAGGATTTCGGCGTCGCGGTGATCTTGAGCGTGTGCTGATTGCCGTCCTCGATGATCTCGTAGCTGACGATCTCGAAGATGCCGAGCGCGTACATGCGTTTCAGATCCGCGCCCAGCGTCTTCGTGTCGAGGACCATGCCGGGCTTGGAGTGGACGAGATACTCGATCCGCCTCGGGTCCACCCCCGGCACGGGCGCGACCTCGATGGCGTCGATGAAGGGCGGCGGCGGAAATGCCGCGTCGTGGCCTCGCTTCCATGCGCTGAACACGCTCTCGGGCTCCTCGTGGGGCGTGAGCTTCTCCTTGTCGGCCATGGTCGCCTTGTAGCCCAGCGGGATCATCTCGGTTCCCTTGATGAAGTCCGCCGAGGTGAAGCCGTCGAGGTCGGGCGTGATGACGACGTTGGCGAGCTTCGCCGAGGCCAGCGTGTTCTGCTGGAGCGGCAGGTCGATGAGACGGCCGATCATGGCGCCGACGTTCGTGGGCTTGGCCGCCTCCGCGGCCCCCGAGGAGCCGACGTTGACGGCGATCACGATGTCCGCGCCCATGGCCTTCACGGTCTGGACCGGCAGGTTCTGCGCCTCGCCTCCGTCGACGAGCAGGTGTCCGTCGATCTCGACGGGCGTGAAGATCGCCGGGATCGCCATGCTCGCCCGGATCACGCGCGCCAGGTTGCCCTTGGACATGATGTAGGGCGCGCCGGTCTGGATGTCGGTCGCCACGGCGCGGAACGGGATCCGAAGCTCGTCGAAGTTGCCGACCGCCGCGCACGGCAGCGTCGCGTTCTGGAGCACGAACCCGAGCTTGCTGCCCGCGATCAGGCCCGGCGGGAGCAGGATCCCGCCCTTCTTGAAGTTGAGCCCGAACTCCAGCGGGATCAGGTGGTCGAAGTCGTCTTCCTTCTGGCGGAATCCCTGCTCGGGCCGCTCCGGCGCGTCTTCGAAGAGAGTCGCCCACTTGATCGACTTGATGAGCTTCTCCATCTCGTCGGGCGTGTAACCGCACGCGTAGAGGCCTCCGATGACCGAGCCCATGCTCGTTCCCGCGACGTAATCGACGGGGATGTGGAGCTCTTCGAGCGCGCGGATGACGCCGATGTGCGCCATTCCCCGCGCGCCTCCTCCTCCGAGGGCGAGACCGATCTTCGGCCGCCGCGGCGCCTCCTGATCGTCCTCGGCCGGGACCGCAGGCGCAGCTCCGACGAGCACAGCAAGAGCGAGGATTCCGACATTGAGACGGTTCATGTTGCGGCAAAGACTAGCAGCATCTCCACCGGGCGCGATATCGTCGCTTCAGACTCGCCCTCTGCCCTCTCCAAGGAGGTGCGTGATGATGGGAATCCTCGGTTGGATCATCTTCGGCCTCGTGGTGGGCGCGCTCGCCAAGCTGATCATGCCCGGCAAGGACCCCGGAGGCTTTGTGGTGACGACGCTGCTCGGAATCATCGGAGCGGTCGTCGGTGGCTTCCTCGGGCGCCTGCTCGGGCTCTACCAGGAAGGCGAGCCGGCGGGCTTCATCGGAGCGTTGCTCGGCGCAATCCTCGTGCTCTGGATCTACCGCAAGACGCGCAAGCCCGCCGCGGCCGCCTAGAGGAGAGCGCCGCCCGAGCGCGGCTGACACGACGGACACCAGTAGGTCGATCGGCCCGCCTCGCCCTGGCGGCGCATCCGGATCGACGTACCGCAACGACGGCAGGGCCGCCCGGAGCGCAGGTACACCCACGCACGCGCTCCGCGGCCGAGAGCGCGCCGCTCGGACGGGGGAATCCGGCCGTCGACGCTCGCCTGCATGAGCTCGCGCGCCTTCGCGAGGATCCGCACGAGCGCGTCGTCGGAAAGCTCTTGCACCGGTTCGAACGGATCCACGCCGCAAAGAAACAGAGTTTCGGATTTGTAGACGTTGCCGACCCCGGCCAGCGCGCTCTGCGCCACGAGCGCCTCGCCGATCGGGAGGTCTCCGAGGAGTCGCAGCCGCTCGGCCGCCTCGCGCGCGTCGAAGCCGGGAGCGAGGACGTCGGGCCCGAGATTCGCGAGACCCGAGTCGCGACGGTCGCCGCCGGAAGCGAGCATCCGCGCGACCGGAGCGTCGAAGCAGACCGCGACGTACGCGTCCGTCTCCAGCACGACGCGGGCGCGCGATGCCGGACGCTGCCAGCGCTCGCCCGGACGGTAGACATGCCAGGAACCCGTCATTCGCATATGCGTGTGCAGGGCACGGCCGTCGTCGAAGTGCACCAGCAGATTCTTGCCGCGCGCTTCCACGCGCGTCACGATCCTCTCCTCCACGTCGGCGCCTTCCGAGCGCACGATCCGGCGCCCCCCGAGGGCCCGGCCGAGCGTGCGGGCGGCGCGCAGGATCGTGTCGCCTTCGGGCACGGCCTCAGGCGCCTCGCGCGAACGGGCTCTGGCGTTTCAGCCATCCTCGCGACCCCGCGAGGAAGCCTTGCTCGGTCAGGTATGGAGCGAGCGCGGACTCGCGCGGGTCGCGCCCGTCGATCCGGCTGACGAGAACGGCGCGGCGCCGGCCGGTCTCGACGAGGCCCGCGAGGGTTCTCGCCAGATCCTTCGCGGCGGCGCTTCTCTCGGGCTCGTCGGGCGGCAGATACGTCACCAGATTTCGTTCGGTACGCCCGATCCACGCCAGCAGCGCTCCGTCCCTCACGACGACGTGCGCGCCGGCCGCCCGCTGAGGCCGCGCGTCGCCGGCCGGCCAGGGAAGCGACGCGCCATAGGGATTTGCCGGATCGGTCGCGGCGAGAACGAGCGTCTGCGGCTCCTCCGAGGCTTCGCGAAGCGATCGCAACCGATCTTCGGCCCCGGCCAGCGCGAACTGCGTCGCGCCGAGGCCTGCCACGAAGTAGCCGCGCCGGATCTGCCCGGCTTCCTCCATCGCCTTGAGAACCGGGTACACGGTCGAGAAGCCTCCCTCCACGCCCTCTGCTCCGGCCGCCTCGCGAATGAGCACGCCATAACGTTCCAGGAGCGTCCGCGCCAGCGCCGCCCGCCGCTCCGTCTCCGTCGGCGCCTGGCGCGGCGACATGGGCGTGAGGGACCATCGACCCTCGCTGCCCGGAGGGCCCAGCCGGCGCGAGCGGAACGTCCTTCCCGCGCGGCGCGTTGTTCTCGAGGAGGAGCCCGCGAGAAGGGATCGAAGCGGCGCGAGCGTGTCGTTGCGCACCTCGCCCGACCAGACGAGCTCCCAGAGCGCGTTGACGATGTCGCCGGCGAAGGCGCCGGTCTCCCCGGCGAGGTCCGAGTAAAACAGCGCGCCGCGCGTCTCCAAGAGCCTCCGGATCTCGGAGGCGAGCTTTCCTTCGGCCTGCCCGGAAGGCGGAGCCAGGAGCGCGTAACGGTCGGGCAGGTAGAACGCGATGCGGCCGTCGGAGGGGCCGAGCGGCTCGAGGCCGCGCCAGAGCACTTCGCCCGAAGCCGTCAGGAAATCCAGGTCCGCGGGACGATATCCCTGCACTCGCGCCGGCAGGATCTCGGTCTCGACAGCGGAAGCGGGAAGCGGCGCGCCCTGGAGCTGCTCGATCGCGGAGAGCAATGCGTCCAGGCCGGGATGCGGATGAGACACGCCCTGCCATCCGGCCTGGAACCGGGCGAACGCGGCGGGCTCGACCGGCTCGACTTCCCGCCGCAGCTTGGCCAGCGACCGGCGCTTGATCGAGCGGAGCACGCCGGCGTCGGTCCATTCGCGCGTGCGCCCGCCGGGAAGGAAGTCACCCTCGACGAGGCGGCCCTTCTCGGCGAGACGATCCAGCGCGAGCCGCGCCAGGCCCGGCGCGAGGCCGAATCGCTCGGCGGCGTCTTCGAGACGGAACGGTCCGTGTGTACGCGCGTAGCGGGAGAGGAGATCTCCGAGAGGATCGGCCACCGGCTCCAGGAACGCCTCGGGCAGCCCCGGCGGCGGGACGACGCCGAGAGCGTCGCGCAGCCGGGCTGCGTCCTCCGCCGCCGCGTAGCGCTCTTCCCCGGCGATTGCGACGCGCACCACGCGCCTCTGGCGCGCGAGTGAATCCAGCCATGCCTCGACCTGGTCCGGCGAGGCCGCGCGTTCCCGAATCTCTTCGAGCGTCAGATCGCCCAGCGAGAGGAGCAGGTCGTGCAGCCCGTCGGCGTGGCGCGGGCCGTTGCCCTCCAGACGCTGGAGCGACCTCTCCAGGCTCTCGATCGCCTCGGCGTCGAGGAGCTCGCGAAGCTCTTCCTCGCCGAGGAGCTCCTTCAGCTGCGCCTGATCCACCGAGAGCGCCTGGGCCCGCCGCTCGGCCAGGGGCGCGTCGCCGTCATAGATGAAGTTGGCGACGTAGGAGAAGAGCAACGACGCCGCGAAGGGGGACGGCGTGCGCGAGTCCACGACGGAGACGCGGATGCGCCGGCTCTCGATGCGCCGCAGCACGTCCACGGTGGCCGGCAGGTCGAATACGTCCCGGAGCACCTCGCGATAGGTCTCGAGCAGGATCGGGAAGGAGCCGTAGCGCGAGGCCACGGCCAGCAGGTCGGCGGCGCGTTTGCGCTGCGCCCAGAGCGGGCTGCGCCGCCCCGGGTGTCTCCGCGGCAGCAGCAGTGCGCGCGCCGCGTTCTCGCGGAAGCGTGCGGCGAAGAGCGACGTCTCGCCGAGGCTCTCGACGACGACGTCCTCGATCTCTTCGGAGGCCGGGATCAGCAGCGACAGCTCCGGGGGCTCGTCGGATTCGGGGAGGCGAAACACGATGCCGTCGTCCGACCAGATGGCCTCGACGTCAGCGCCGCTCCCCTCTTTCAAGCGCGCCAGGGCCGCCGTGGCCCAAGGCGCGTGGACACGCGCGCCGAACGGAGAGAGGATGCAGACCCTCCAGTCCCCGATCTCGTCGCGATACCGCTCGACGACGATCGCCCGGTCGCTCGGGACGACGTCGGTCGCCTCCTTCTGCTCCTTCAGATACGCCACGAGGTTCGCGGCGGCCTTCTCGTCCAGGCCGTTTTCCTCGCAAAGCCGCCGCGCCGCGGCGCCCGCCGGCTCGGCGGAGAGGCGCCGCGCGAGCTCCCCGATCGCCTCACCGAACTCGGGAGGCCGGCCCGGGCGGTCGCCGTGCCAGAACGGCATCTTCCCGGGCTCGCCCGGCGCCGGCGAGACGATCACGCGGTCGTGCGTGATGTCCTCAATCCTCCAGGAGGAGGCGCCGAGCACGAAGACGTCGCCGGGCAGCGATTCGAAGACCATCTCCTCGTCGAGCTCGCCGACGCGCAGGCTACGCGCCGGGTCCTTCCCGGCGAGGAACACGCCGTAGAGGCCGCGGTCGGGAATCGTGCCGGCGTTGACGACCGCGACGCGCTTGGCTCCCTCGCGCGCGCGGATGCGGCCTCCGACGCGGTCCCAGGTGATCCGGGGCTTGAGCTCCGCGAACTCGTCGGACGGATAGCGGCCGGAGAGCATGTCGAGCACGCCCTCGAAGGACGAGCGCGGCAGATCCGCGAAGGGCGCCGCGCGGCGCACGCGCGCCCACAGCTCTTCGATCCCGATCTCGCCGGTCGCCGCGATCGCCACGATCTGCTGGGCGAGGACGTCCAGCGGGTTGCGTGGGTACGCGGTCTCCTCGACCTTGCCGTCGCGCATGCGCTCCGTGGCCGCCGCCGCCGCGAGCAGGTCCCCGCGGTACTTGGGAAAGAGAATCCCCCGCGAGACCTCGCCGACGGAGTGGCCGGCGCGGCCGATCCTCTGGAGGCCCGACGCGATCGAGGCCGGCGCCTCGATCTGGATCACGAGGTCCACCGCGCCCATGTCGACGCCGAGCTCGAGCGAGGACGTCGCGACGATCGCCGGCAGGACGCCGCGCTTCAAGCGGTCCTCGATCTCCTGCCGCTTCTCGCGCGCCACGGACCCGTGGTGGGCGAGCGCCAGCTCCTCGCCGGCATTCTCGTTGATCGCGGCCGCGAGCCTCTCGGCGAGTCTCCGGCTGTTGGCGAAGATCATCGTCGAGCGGTGCCCGCGGATCAGCTCGACCAAGCGCGGATAGATCGAGGGCCAGATCGATTCCCGCGTCGGGCCCCGGGAGGCCGGTCCCGACGGGATCTCCTCGCGGACCTCTCCAATCCGCGCCATGTCCTCGAGCGGGACCTCGACCTTGACGTCGAGCTGCTTGCGCGCGCCGGCGTCCACGATCTCCACGGCGCGGGGCGTCCAGACCGAGCCCTTGCGCCCCGAGATCTCTCCCCCGCCGAGGAGGCGCGCGATCTCCTCCAGCGGCCGCTGCGTGGCCGAGAGCCCGATCCGCTGGAGCGGGCGTTCGCTCTCCCGCAGCGCCTCGAGCCGTTCGAGCGACAGGAAGAGGTGCGCGCCGCGCTTGCTCGAGGCGATCGCGTGGATCTCGTCGACGATCACCGTCTCGATCGAAGAAAGCATCGCGGCCGCCTGCGAAGTCAGCAGGAGATAGAGCGACTCGGGTGTCGTGATCAGGATGTCGGGAGGCGTGCGGGCGATGCGCGCTCGCTCGTCCGCGGGCGTGTCGCCCGAGCGAATCGCGACCGTCGGGATCCGGTGCGGGATTCCCATGCGCGCGGCGGCTCCCGCGATGCCGGCGATCGGGGCGCGGAGGTTGCGCTCGACGTCCACGCCCAGCGCTTTCAGGGGCGAGATGTAGAGAACCCGCAGCCGCTCCGTCTTCGCCGGCTCGGGCGTGAACATCAGGCGGTCGATCGCCGCCAGGAACGCGGCCAGCGTCTTGCCCGAGCCCGTGGGCGCGAGCAGGAGCGTCGAGCGTCCCGCGAGGATCGGCGGCCAGCCCTTCTTCTGCGCACCCGTGGGCTCGGGGAAAGACGCGCGGAACCAGTCCTGGACGGCCGCGTGAAAACCGGAGAGGGGGTCGCGACTCACCCCCGGAATTCTATGGTTAGGTCTAGGATTGAAGCTTCCAATGCCCGAATCGGATCTCAGCCGCGCTTACTTGGAGGACGCCGTCCTCCAGTTCCGCAAGTACAAGGCCCTCGCCGACAAGGCGGTCGCTCAAGTCGGCGACGCCGACCTCTTCCGCGCGCCCGATCCGGAGTCCAACAGCATCGCGGTCATCCTCAAGCACATCTCGGGCAACATGCGCTCGCGCTGGACCGACTTCCTGACGACCGACGGCGAGAAACCGGACCGCGACCGCGACACCGAGTTCGCGCTCGACGGCGGCGACTCGAAGGCGCGCGTGATCGAGCGCTGGGAGACCGGCTGGAAGCTCCTCTTCGAGACCCTCGAAACGCTCTCGAGCGACGACCTTCTGCGCACCGTCGCGATCCGCGGCGAGCCGCACACGGTCCTCCAGGCCATCCAACGCCAGCTCACGCACTACGCCTACCACGTCGGCCAGATCGTCTACGTGGCCCGGCACCTTGCGGGCGACCGCTGGAAGTCGCTCTCGATTCCGAAGGGAAAGTCCCGCGAATTCGACGTCTCACGCAACGGCAAGCCCTATGTCCTCCGCTGAGGTGCTCCGATGTTGAAGTGTCCGATTCCCCTTTGCTCGCTCGCCCTCGCCTTCGCCGCGCTTACTCTCTCCGCCTCGGAGCCTCCTCTGACTCTCTCCCACGCAGGCTGCGCCGCGCCCGGCGCCTCCGTCGAGCCCTCGCTGCTCGAGCGTCCGACGACGCGGAAGTCCGACATCGGCGACGTGCACCAGCCGATCACGACGAGCTCTCCCGACGCGCAGGCCTTCTACGACCAGGGCCTGACGGATCTCCACCATTACGTCTTCATCGAGGCCGCGCGCTCGTTCCACCAGGCGCTCCGGTCGGATCCGAACTGCGCGATGTGCTGGATGGGCCTCGCCCGCGCCGAGCAGGGGCTCGAGCGCCCGGACGCCACCGCCGCCGCGATCGCGAAGGCCAAGGAACTCGCCCCGAAGGCTACCGCGAAGGAGCAGACCTTCATCGCGCTGCGCGCCAAACAGATCGAAGCGCAGGCCGCGCCGCCGTCGGAGGAGAGGGACAAACACGCCGCGCTCAAGTCCGCTCTCGACGCGGCTCTCGCCCAATACCCCGAGGACGCCGAGCTCTGGATCCTGCGCGGCAACGCCGAGGAACCCGGCCCCTGGGGCCGCGGCCAGTTCGGCGGCGCCGCCTCGATCGCGTTCTACGAGACCGCTCTCGTGCGCTCGCCCGGACACCTGGGCGCGCACCACTACCTCGTCCACTCCTTCGAAAACATCGGCCACCACGCCGAGGCCGCGGACCACGCGAAGATCTACGCTCAGTCGAGCCCCGGGGTCGCGCATGCCCAACACATGTACGGCCATGTGCTGCCGCGCCTGGGCCGCTGGCAGGAGGCGCTCGTCCAGTTCGAGAAAGCGGATGCGATCGAGGTGGCCTACGCCAGGGCCGAGAAGATTCGCCCCGGCGACGACTGGCACCACATACACAACCTGCAGCTGCTCGGCTACACATACCTGCGGCTGGGCAAGCTCGCGGACGCGGAGAGGACGTTCCAGCGCGCCTTCGACACGCCGGCGCGCCTTCCGTACCGCGGCACGCCGCAGGCGAGCCTCGGGGAGCTGGCGCTCCTGGCCGGCCGGCCCGAGGAAGCGCTCGCGATCGGGCGGGCGCTCCAGGCGGACACCCGAACGGTCTCCGCGAACGTCGTCGGAGCGGTCGTCGAGGGCGAAGCTCTGCTCGCTCTGGGACGTACGAACGAGGCGAAAGCCTCGAGCGCTCGGTCTCACGAGCTCCTGGAACGGGGCCGCCGCGAGCTCGGCTTCCAGTCCCGCTATCTCGAGATGTTCGCCCGCCCCTACGTGGACCAACTCGACACGGAAATCGCCCTGCGCGGGCAGGATCCCTCGGCCGCCGAGGACTCGATCCGGCAAGTCGCCGACGAGCTGACCCGCAATCCGCGCTTCGACGCCTGGGGCGAGGGACTCTTCCGCCTCGAGCGCATCGCCGCCGAGGCCCGCCGCGCCGGACGCACACAGCTCGCCGACGACGTGACGGCCAAGATGAAGCGGATCGATCCCGATTACGTGCCGGGATCCGCGGTCGCCCTCAGCGCGGCGAGCCGCTGAGCCGGGACGGGCCGGCCGCCAGGCGCTGATCGGCCAGGCGTCGAGCCGCGGCGTCGGGAGTGATTCGGGAGCTCTCCGCGATGTCGAACACGCGGCGCACGGTGTCTCCGATCGCGCGGACCTCGCGTTGTGCGCGCTCTCGGGACCAGCCCAGCGCTTCGATCCCCGTGATCGCGATCGCCCCGCCGGCGTTGGCGATGAAGTCGGGGGCGTAGAGGATGCCGCGCGCGGCGAGGCGATCGGCGTCTTCGGCCGCGGCGAGCTGATTGTTGGCGGAGCCGACGACGGCGCGGCACTTAAGCCGGGGAATCGTCTCCGCATTCAAGACCCCGCCCAGGGCGCACGGGGCGAAGACGTCGCACGGCCGGTCGAAGACCTCGTCGGGCGCTATGCGCTCGATCGCCGGACCGAGGCCGCGTCCCGCTGCCGGCGACGGGTCGCCGAACGCGATCCGGGCTCGGCCCGCTGCGAGAAGATCGATCAGCGGGATACCCACGCTTCCCGCCCCCTGGATCACGATCGAGCGGTCTTCGAGCGAGCGGGACCCGAAGAGTCGCTCGGCGGCGGCTTCGATCGACGCCTCCACGCCGATCGCCGTCCATGTGCCGGACCCTCCCGCCCCGCCTTTCGCGGGCGTCCGGCTGAAGATGTAGGGCGAGCCCTCCTCGGAGATCACATCCATGTCTTCGGCGGAGGTCCCGACATCGGCGCCGGTCCAGAAGCGTCCTCCGAGCTCCTTGACAAACGCGCCGTAGCGCCGCAAGAGGCCCAGACGGTCCGCGGCGCGAAAGTCGTGGGGAATCGCGAGGACCGCCTTTCCTCCGCCGCGCGGAAATCCCGCCGCCGCCCACTTGTACGTCATTCCCTCCGACAGCCGCATCGAGTCGCGGCGGGCGGCGTCACGGTCCGGGTACGTCTTCATCCGCGTTCCCCCGGTCGCGGGGCCGAGCCTCTCGGAGTGGATGGCGATGAAGATCGCGGCGCCGGTCTCGGCGTCCTCGCGCTCGAGGATCTCGACCCCGTCCCAGCTCATGGCCTGCCCCCGCCGACCGCGGCCCGAGCGGTCTCCAGCGCCTCGTCGATGTCGGCGACGAAATTCTCCCGTCCGTATTCGTCGAGCTTGCCCGCGCGCTCCAGAGCTTCCCGAGGCTGGGGCTGGATGCCCGCGACGAGAAAGCGCACACCGTGATGCGAGAAAGACTTGAAGAGATCGTCGAGGACGCGAATCCCCGAGGCGTCCATCGCCGGGACGTTGCGCATGCGGAGGATGAACACCTTCGGCTTCTTCGCCACGAAGTTGAGCACGTCCTTGATCTTGTCGGCCGCCCCGAAGAAGAACGGGCCGTTGATCTCGTAGACTTCGACGCCCTCCGGAATGCGCCGCCTCGCGACGCCGTCGGCGTCGCCCTTCATCGTGCCGTCCGGCGCGTCGCTGAGCTCCCGCGTGACCGCGCCGACGTTGGTCACGTCGGCCATCCGCTTGATGAAGAGGAACGCCGCCAGGACCACGCCGACCTGGACCGCCACCGTCAGGTCGATCATCACGGTCAGGAGGAACGTGGTCAGCAGGACCGCGACGTCGCTGCGCGGCGTCTTGAAGAGGTGTGCGAACGCGCGCCACTCGCTCATGTGGTACGCCACGATCACGAGCACGGCGGCGAGGGTCGCGAGCGGGATGTACCGCGCCCACTTCCCGAGGTAGAGGAAGACGAGGAGCACCGTCACGGCGTGGGTCATCCCCGCGACCGGCGTGCGGCCTCCGTTCTTGACGTTGGTCGCCGTGCGCGCGATCGCGCCCGTGGCCGGGATGCCGCCGAAGAGACCCGAGGCGATATTCGCGATCCCCTGGCCGACGAGCTCGACGTTGGACTTGTGGCGGCTGCCGATCATCCCGTCGGCCACGACCGCCGAAAGGAGCGACTCGATCGCCGCCAGAAGCGCGACCGTCACCGCCGGCGAGAAGAGCTCCCGCACGCGATCCAGCGAAAGAGGCGGCAGGCTCGGCGCCGGGATCGCGGCGTGGATCTCGCCGAAGCGCGTCCCGATCGTCTCGACGGGGAGCCCGAGCGCCGCGACGGCGCCGGACGCGGCGAGGATCGCCACGATCGGCCCTGGTATCCGGCGCGAAATCTTCGGCCATACGATCAAAAGCGCCAGCGATCCCAGAGCGACGCCGATCGCCGCCGGAGACGCCGTCGCGAGATTGGCCCCGTAAGCGTTCCACTTCGCCAGGAACGGGGCCGGAACTTCTCCCATGCGGAGCCCCAGCAGGTCCTTGATCTGCGACGAAAAAATGATGACCGCGATCCCGCTCGTGAATCCGGTCACCACCGGATAGGGGATGAACTTGATCGCGCCTCCGAAACGCGCCAGGCCCATGAGGATGAGGAGAACGCCCGCGATCAGCACGCAGACCGTCAGACCTTCGACGCCGTGCTTCTGCACGATCCCGTAGACGATGACGACGAACGCTCCAGTCGGGCCTCCGATCTGGACGCGGCTGCCTCCGAGAAACGAGACCAGGAATCCCGCGACGGCCGCGGTGATCAGCCCTTTCTCGGGCGCGACTCCCGAGGCGATCGCGAAGGCGAGGGCGAGGGGGATCGCCACGATGCCGACCACCACGCCGGCCTGGAGATCCGCGAGGAATTGGGCCCGGGAATACGCCCCCAAAGACGTGAAGGTCTTCGGGAGCCAGGCCTTCTGCACGGACGGGATTCTAAGGCGTTACGGCTCAGCGCCCGGGCGGATGTCCGTGAGGATGTTGTTATTGAGCGTGACCCGGACCCGGTCTCCCTCCTGGTACCGGAACCACTGCTGGCGAGTCACGTCGAAGCGGTAGCGGGCGGTCGCTTCGCCCTCCTTCGTCTCGAACACCAGATAGTACGTCTCTCCCGTGGCGTAGCCGCTCGTCCGGCTCGGAGCGCCCCGGCCCCTCTCGACCACCGTGCACTCCAGGACCCGGACTCCCGCGCCGGAATCCTTCTTCTTCGGCGTGCTCTTGGGGGCGCTCGCGCTCGAGCCGCTCGAGCAAGCCGTGAGTCCCGCCGCGCCGAGGACCAGGAGGAGGGTCGCCGCCAGACGCCTCATGTTTCGCATGCCAGCACGTCCAACCCGCGACGGCTCCGCCGGATTCCCCTATCCTGAGCCCCGCCATGCCCGCGCAAGCCCGCGTCTCGCTCGAGCCGGACGGCCGGATCCTGGTCCGGGAAGCCGCGCCGCCGAAAGAGCGGTGGAGCTGGGCCCTCTACGACTTCGCCAACACGATCTTCTCGATGAACGTGGTGACTCTGTATTTCGCTGTGTGGATCGTGACCGAGAAAGGGGTCTCCAATACGGCGTACTCGGTGGCCACGAGTCTCTCGTCGGCCGCCGTGCTCGTGCTCGCCCCCTGGATCGGCGCCGTCTCCGACGCTTCGCGGCGGCGAAAACCCTGGGTGGTGGGTCTGACGCTGGTCTGCGTGGCGGCGACGCTCGCCTTCTCGCCCATCGCCCGCGCGCGCCTGCCGATCGAGATGGGCCTGCTCGTTCTCCTGGCGACGTTCGCGATCGCCAACACGGCCTACCAGCTGGCACTTCCTCCCTACAACGCGATGCTCCCCGAGCTCGTCCCTCCGGCCGAGCGCGGCAAGCTCTCGGGCCTGGGCACCGCGGTCGGCTACGTGGGCTCGATTGCCGGCGTGCTTCTCGTCGCGCCGGCCGTGACCGGAGGCCTGGGACTGCCCGCGGGAGGGCGCATTGCTTCGTTTGTGCCGACGGCTCTGCTGTTCCTGCTGTTCTCGCTCCCGTTCTTCCTCTTCTGCCGCGACCACCTCGCGCGGCCGCGGAGCGAGACGCCGCGCGTGCGACCGGGCGCGATCCTGCGCGAGCTCAAGGCCACGTTCCGCGACGCGCGGGGCCATCCGGGACTTCTGCGTTTCGTGTTCTCGTCGTACTTCTACCAGGACGCTCTGGGCACGGCGATCTCGTTCATGGCGCTCTACGCCGTCTCCGTCCTGGGCCTGCCCGCCGGCGGCGAGATCCGGCTCTTCGTCACGCTGACGATTCCGGCCATCGCCGGGGCCTTTCTGGCCGGCGTCCTGAGCGACCGCTGGGGCCCGCGGCGGACGCTTCGCCTGGTGCTCATCGGCTGGATCGCCGGCCTCATCGTCATCGCCCTGGCGCCGTCGCTGTCGGGGTTCTGGATCGGCGGATTCCTCGTGGGTCTCTTCTTCGGCGGGATCTGGTCGACGGAGAGACCCCTGCTGCTCACGCTCATTCCGGCGGCGGAGTCCGGACGCTTCTTCGGCCTGCTCGCGCTCTCGGCGCGCGCGGCGGCCATCGTCGGCCCGCTTCTCTGGGCAGGGATCGTGGACGGACTCTCGGGTACGATCGGCCGAAACGCCGCCTACCGTCTGGCGGTCGGCTCGCTCGCGCTGATGATGGCGGCGGCTCTCTGGCTCCTTGCCGGCGTTCCGGATCGGGTTGCGGGCGAGCCGTCCTCTCATAGAATGCCGGCGCCATGAACAGCACCGCCCGCGCGCGCGTCGCCCTCGTCGGTCTCGGACCGATCGGCATCGAAGTCGGCAAGGCTCTGGCCGAGAGGCCCGATCTTTTGCTGCTCGGCGCCGCCGATCCCGCCCCCGAGAAGGCCGGCAAGCCTCTCGCGGAGCTCCTCGACGGCGGCTTCCCGGGAGTCCGCGTCACCCCGTCGGCCTCGGAGCTCTACGCGGAGAGCGCGTCCACACGCGGGCGCTCCGACGTCGTCGCCCTCTGCACCGGATCCCGTCTCCACGCGATCCTTTCGCAGATCGAAGACGCCATCCGCGCCGGGTTCCACATCGTTTCGACCTGCGAGGAGCTCTCCTACGCCGAGCTGCGCCACGCGCCGATGGCGCGCCAGATCGACCGCCTGGCCAAGGAAAAGGGTGTCGCCGTGCTCGGCACGGGTGTGAATCCCGGCCTGGTCATGGACCGCCTGGTTCTCGCGGTCGCGTCGGCGTGCGTTCGCGTCGACAGCGTCAAGGTCACGCGGGTCGTAGATGCGGCCAAGCGCCGGGGACCACTGCGCGCCAAGGTCGGGGCCGGACTGACCCGCCAGGAGTTCGACGCCGGCGTCGCGGCGAAGAAGCTGGGCCACGTCGGACTCTCCGAGTCCGCGGCCCTGATCGCGCTGGGGCTGGGACTGCCCATCCACGAGATCACCGAGACGATCAAGCCGGTCATCGCCGAGAAGGAAACCGACGGTGTTCCGGTGGGGCGCGTGCTCGGGCTGCACCAGATCGCGCTCGTCCAGGCCGGCGACGAGGTCAGAGTCTCGCTCGACCTGACCATGGCCGTGGGCGCGGCCGATCCCGCGGACGACATCGAGATCGCCGGTGATCCAAGTCTTCACGTCCGGGCGCATGGCGGGTTCCACGGCGACCGCTCGACGATCGGCGCGGTCGTCAACGCGATCCCGTTCATCGTCACCGCGCCGCCGGGCCTCCACAACGTCGTGACGCTCCCGCTCTTCGGCCTGACACCCGTCGTGTAACGAGGCCGGTTCCAAATTCCAGGTTTCAGGTTCCAGGTCAGGTTCGACAGATGCTCCCGGACGCTCCAACCGCTCTCGCGCCGTATCTGGAGACGCGCCCCGAAGGGCTGTACGCGCCCGCGTTCGACGCGTACCTGGACCCCTCCATGCCGGTTCCGCGCGCTCTCCTCTCGCATGCCCACTCCGACCACGCGGTCGAAGGGCACGGGGAAGTCTGGGGCACGCCCGAGACCCTCGCCTTCTACCGGCGCCGCAACCCCGACTGGGCCGGAAGCGAGCGGAGAATCGCCTTCGGCGAATCCGTCGAGGCGGGCGGCGCGCGGCTGACGCTTCTATCCTCGGGCCACATCCTCGGCGCCGCGCAGGCGCTCTTCGCCTCCGCCGCCGGGTCCCTCCTCTATACGGGTGACTTCAAGCGGCGGACGTCGCGCACGGCGCGCCCGGTTCAGACCGCGCGCGCGTCCACCCTCGTCATCGAGACGACGTTCGGCCTGCCGGTCTTCCGCTTCCCCTCGCGCGAGCGTCTGGAAGAACGAATTCTCGCGGCCTGTCGGGAAGCCTTGGCAGAAGGCGAAACGCCGGTGCTCCTCGCGTACCCGCTCGGCAAGTCCCAGGAGGCCGCGGCGATCCTGGGCGAGGCCGGCATCCCGACCGTTCTCCACGGCGCCGCCTGGAAGCTCCTGCCGGATTTCGCGGTGGCCGGCGTCGCGCTTCCCGGCGCGCGCCCCTACGAGTCCGGTCCGCCGACGGGGGAGGAGGCGCTGATCACCCCGCCTTCGACGTCGCGCACGAGCATGGTCCGCGGAATCAAGAAGCGTCGGGTGATCTACCTCTCGGGGTGGGCCATGCGCAGCGCCTCGCGGTCGGAGCTGGATGCCGACGTGCTCATCCCGATGTCGGACCACGCCGACTTCGACGATCTGCTCGCCCACGTGCAGGACGTCGGGCCCGAACGCGTCTTCACGCACCACGGGTTCGCCCGGGAGTTCGCGCGCATCCTGTCGGAGAGAGGCATCGACGCCGCCGCGCTGCCGGGCCGCGAAGAGCGACCCCGCGAAGAGACATGACGCCGTACCGCGTCGTCGCCGACGCCCTCGAAGACGTCGCCAGCCGCCGCGGCCGAAACGCCAAGGTCGCGCGGCTGGCCCGGGCGCTCCACGCGGTCGAGGAGGAAGACTTGCCGGCGGCGGCTCGCTTTCTCTCGGGCTCCCCCTTCGCCGAGCACGAGGCCGCCACGACGTCGGCCGGCTGGGCCACCATCTCCGCGGCGGCGCGCGAGGTCACGGGCTGGGACGAAGACACGCTCGCATCGTGCGCCAGCGCGATCGGGGATCTGGGCGAGGCCGTCTCGCTGCTGCTCGCGCCGGCCGTGCCCGAGGGACCGTCCATCGCCGACGCCGAAGCGTTCTTTCGCAGGCTGTCCGTTGCGCGCAAGGCGGCCGAGAAACGCGCGCTGCTCGTGGATCTGCTCGAGCGAAGCTCGGCCGTCGAGGCCAAGTTCCTGCTCAAGACGCTCTCCGGAGGGCTGCGCGTCGGGGCCGACCTGACCACGGTCGAGGAGGCGATCGCGGCGGCGTTCTCCCGGAGCCGCGAGGACGTCGCCCGGGCGCACCGCGACTCGGGCGACATCGGGGAGACGGCGTTGGCGGCGAAGCGCGACCGGCTGCACGAGATCCGGTTCCGCCTCTTTCACCCGATCGGATTCATGCTCGCCTCGCCGATTGAGACGGCCGAGGAGGTAGCCGAGGAGCTTTCCGGTTTCGCGGTCGAGGACAAGTTCGACGGGATTCGCGCCCACGCGCACAAGGAGGGCGACCGCGTGGCGCTCTTCTCGCGCACTCTCGACGACGTGACGGCGCAGTTCCCGGACGTGGCCGCGGACCTCTCCCGGCTTCCAGGGACCTTCCTGCTCGACGGCGAGATCCTGGCGTGGCGAGGCGACCGCGCCGAGTCGTTCTTCAAGCTGCAGCGGCGCCTCGGCCGCAAGGCTCCGGAGCCGTCGCTGCTGGAGGAAATCCCGGCGGCCTTCGTCGCCTACGATTGCCTGGCGGAAGGCGGCGAGCCTCTCTTCGAGACGCCGTGGCGCGCGCGCCGGGAGAGGCTCGAGCGGCTGGCCGCCGCGGGACAGCTCCGCCTCTCCAGGGTCTTGTCGGCCAGGAGCGCGGAGGAGCTGGAGGCTCTCTTCACGGCGGCCCGTGACCGCGGCAACGAAGGTCTCGTCCTGAAGGAAACCGGGTCTCTCTACCAGGCGGGCCGCCGCGGGCGCGCCTGGCGGAAGTGGAAGAAGGCTCTGGCCACCCTCGACGTCGTGGTGACCGCTGTCGAGCAGGGCCACGGGAAGCGCGCGGGAATGCTGTCCGACTACACGTTCGCCGTGCGCGGCGAAAACGGGTTCGTCAACATCGGAAAGGCGTACTCGGGCCTGACCGACGAGGAGATCCGGCGCATGGGGACGATCTTCCGCGGGTTGACCGTCGGCCGATACGGCCCGGTGCGCGCGGTCGAGCCGAAAGTCGTGATCGAGGTGTCTTTCGACTCAATCCAGCCGAGCGCCCGGCACCGATCCGGCTTCGCGCTTCGATTCCCCCGCATCGTGCGCCTGCGTCCGGACAAGCCGGTCTCGGAAATCACGACGCTGGAAGAAGTCCGGGAGCTCTATGCCCGCCTGTCGGGCGCGCCGGGGCAATAGGGTCGCCTCTAAGTCTTTACTCTTCAGTATTTAGGCGGCGAAATAATTCACCCGGGACCCCTGTTGTTTGGGTCAGCACGCGATACCTTCCTTCCCGGCCCCGACACAAAGTAAGTCGGGGCCGCCTTTTTTTTGGGGACTTTTCGCGGGCCGATCTCGAGGCCTCTTCGAATGATCTTGGGGGCCGAGACCCTCTCACACTCCCGCGCTCTCCCTCCGCGGTGAAAGGGTATCCATGAATCAGCGGCACTCGTCCAATAGTTCGCGGCGCGACCCGACCACCAGAGGCAGACCCTCAGCAGTAGGGAACGTCGTGCGAAGCACGGCGGTAATAGTCTCCCGACCGAAGGGAGGGAGAGGTTCGCGCCGCGGGAGCCGGAGCGCAGCGAGGAGACCAGTGCCGCGGTCGAGTCCGCACTGACGAGCCGCGGCCCGGTGCCCGGAGGGCAGGTCTCCGACCAAGCGAAGGCGACGGTCTATTCCGCGCGGTCGATCTCGAATCCCGGTCCGGAATGCAGGTCCTCTTCGGAGAGCTCGACGCGGACGTCGAGAGTTTTCTCCACCTCTTCGAGGATCCGCGGATCCTCCTCCGCGAGGAGCTTCCCGACGCCCGGCCGCACGCGCACACGAACGGTCTGTCCCGGAGAAAACAGGATCGGCGGCGACAGGAGGGCCCTTCGCAGGTCGAGGGCCACGGTCAGGTCCGTCTTGATCCGACCGCTTCCTCCGCACTCGACACAGGAGCGCGTGAGGACGCGCTCCAGGTTGCCGCGCGAGCGCTGGCGCGTGATCTCGATCAGGCCGAACTCCGAGATCTGGAGGACGCGGGTCCGGGCGCGGTCGCGAGCGAGCTCCTTTTCGAAGGTCTGAAAGAGCTCCTGGCGGTGGCCGGGATCTTCCATGTCGATGAAGTCCACCACCAGCAACCCTCCCAGATCTCGAAGCCGGATCTGTCTGGCCACCTCGCGGGCCGCCTCGAGGTTCGCCGCAAAGACGGTCTCCTCGAGGTCGTCCTTCCCCACGAAGCGCCCGGTGTTGACGTCGATGGCCACGAGCGCCTCGGTCTGGTGGATGACGATCGACCCGCCCGACGCCAGCGCCACGCGGCTCTTGAGCGCGTCTTCGATCTCGGTCTCCACGCCGAAGCGCGAGAAGAGAGGCTCCTCCTCCGGGTCGTAGAGCTCCAGCCGGCGGGAAAGCGGAGGCGCTGCCTCTTCCAGGAACTCCCGCATCCGCGCGAGCGTGGCGGCGTCGTCCACTCGGATGGAGGAGACGTCGTCGGTCGCGACGTCGCGCACCGCGCGCAGCGCCAGCTCGAGCTCGCGATGGAGGAGCGCGGGCGGCCCCGCGGTCTCGCGGCGGCGCGCGATCCTCTCCCAGAGTCCCGAGAGATACGCGCGATCCGACGCGAGGTCGTCCGCGGACTTTCCGAGTGCGGCGGTCCGCGCGATCCATCCGCCGCCGCCCGGCAGCGCCTCGAGAACCGCGCGCAGACGGGCGCGCTCCGCCTCGTCCCCGACCCGTCGCGACACGCCCGTATCGCGGGCGCCCGGCAGATAGACGAGCGTGCGGCCCGGCAGCGAGATCGACGCGGTGACCCGAGGGCCCTTGGCGCCCATCGGGTCCTTCGTCACCTGGACCACGATCTCCTGGCCTTCCTTGACGAGGTCGTCGATCCGCGGGCGCTCGGCTGCCGCGGGCTCCTCCGCGGCTGCCGTCTCCGGCTCGAGGTCGGCGGAGTGCGCCACGGCGTCTTCGACGTAGAGAAACGCATCGCGGTCCAGGCCGATCGCGACGAACGCCGCCTGGATCCCGGGCAGCACGCGATGGACGCGCCCCAGGTAAACGTTGCCGACGAGTCCCTGACGGCCCCGCCGCTCGTGCATGACCTCCACGACGCGGCCGTCCTCGAGGACGGCGACACGCGTCTCGGGAGGCGTCGCGTTGACGAGGAGCTCTTTCCTCACGCGTTGGCGAACCGGCGGTATTCGACGCCGAGGATCAGGCCGATGCCGAGAAAGGTCGTCGCGACCGACGAGCCTCCGTACGACACCAGCGGCAAGGGGATGCCCGTGGTCGGCGCGAGGCCGATCATCATCGCGGCGTTGATGATGACCGAGAAGAACATCATGCCGGTCAGGCCCAGGACGAGAAAGACGCCGCCGCGGTCGCGCGCCGTCTCCGCCAGCGTCATCGCGCGCAAGAAGAGCGCGGCAAAGAGCGCGAACACCAGGATCACGCCGAGGAAGCCCCACTCCTCGGCGATGACCGCCAGGATGAAGTCGGTGTGCTGGACCGGCAGGAAACGCAGCTGGCTCTGCGTGCCGCTCCGGAATCCCTTTCCCGAGAAGCCGCCCGAGCCGACCGCGATCTTGGACTGTCGCACCTGGTATCCCGAGCCGAGCACATCGCTGTCGGGATTCAGGAACGTCCCGATGCGCGCCTTCTGGTAGTCCTTGAGGACGAACCAGCCCGCGCCGGCCAGCACCGCGACGACGAGGATGATCACGATCCAGCCCCGAGCCGGCAGGCCGCCGAAGAAGAGGCCGACGAAGATCAGCGGGAGAAACGTCAGCACGAGCCCCATGTCGGGCTGCAGAAAGACAAGGAGCATCGGCGCGCCGACGATCGCCCCGAGCTTGACGAGGGTGGCCGGCTTCAACCGGGAGTCGTCTTCGTTCTCGAAGAGATAGGCCACGAGAAGCGCGGTCGCGATCTTCGAGAGCTCGGCCGGCTGGAACTGGAACTGTCCCACGCGGATCCACGAGCGGACATTGGCGATCCGCTCTCCAAAGAAGAGCAGGTAGACCAGCGGCAGAAGCGTCGCGCAGTAGATCGCAAAGGAGAACTTCAGCAGCATCCGGTAGTCGAAGAGGATCGCGAAGGTCATGGCCGCGAGGCCGACGCCGATCCAGATCCCCTGGCGGCTGGCCAGGCCCTGGTAGCGCGTGCCCGTGGTCGCCGACGCGATGAAGAGAACGCCCAGCGCCGCCAGCGCGAGAGCGCACCCGAGCAGCACGACGTCGAGCCGCCGCGATCTCGGCAGCACACCCGCGATCACGGCGTCTCCCTGCGTGAGGCTGGTTCGACCCCGGGCGCCGGACGGATCGCCGCGCGCGTCTGCGGAGCGGGAAGATTGGCGGGCGGCTTCGCGGTTCCGTACCTCGCCTCGAAGAGAGCCTTGGCCAGCGGGGCCGCGGCGAGATTGCCGTGGCCGCCGTTCTCGACGAAGACCACGACGACCATCTTGGGGTGGTCCACGGGCCCGAACCCCGCGAACCACGCGTTGTCCTGGAGCTTTGAGCGGTCGACGCCGGCCCGCACGACGGCATCCCGGCCCACGACCTGGGCGGTGCCCGTCTTGCCTCCCATCTCCAATCCGTTGACTCGCGAACCGTACGCCGTTCCGCCGGGCTCGTTGACCACGGCCCACATGCCGCTCTTGACGATCGCGAGCTTCTCGTCCGAGAGCGTCAGGCCCTGGCGAAACTCGGGCTTGTAGCGCAGCTGCGCTCCCGTCCGCGGGTCCTGTGACGAATAGAAGAGGTGCGGAGTCGGCATTCGGCCTTCCTCGATCAGTCCCGCGAGCGCCCGCGCGACCTGCATGGACGTCACGAGCAGCGGGCCCTGGCCGATCGCCACCGAGATGGTCTCGCTCGGATACCAGCGCGCCTTGCGCTTGACGCGGGCCCACTCCTCCGAGGGCACGAGTCCCGACTTCTCGAACGCGAGGTCCACGCCGGTCGGCTGGCCGAACCCGAAGGAGGTTGCGATCTCGCTGATGCGGTCGATCCCGAGCTTTCGGCCCAGGTTGTAGAAATAGACGTCGCAGGAGAGCTTGATCGCGTCGCGCAGGTTGACCAAGCCGTGGCCGCCCTTCTTGTGGCAGTGAAACTCGCGGCCGTAGAACTCGGCGTGTCCCGGGCAGAAGATCTTCGCGTCCGGATCCACGAGGTTCAGGGCCAGGGCCCCGTAGGCAAAAAACGGCTTGATGACCGAGCCCGGCGAGAACATGTTCTGGATGGCGCGGTTCTGGAGCGGCCGGTCGGGGTTCTCCAGGAGGCTCGACCACTCGGCCGGAGTCACGCGCCGGGTGAACCAGTTCGGATCGTAGGAAGGCGACGAGACCAGCGCGAGGATCTCGCCGGTCTCCGGATCCATGGCCACGACGGACCCGACCTTGTCGCGGAAGTATTCCTCGGCGACTTCCTGCAGCTTCAGGTCGACCGACAGAAAGAGGTTCTGTCCGGGGCTCGCCTCCAGGCGGTTCGCCTCCGAGACTTCACGGCCGTGCGAGTCCACGATGACGCGCCGCTCGCCGTTGGTGCCGGCCAGAAGCCGCTCGTACGCACCTTCGATCCCCTTCTGTCCGATCCAGTCGCCGACGCGGTATATGTTGCCGGCACTCTTGATCTGCTCGGGCGTGGCCTCGGAGAGGTAGCCGAGAGCGTGGGCCGCCGAGCCGCCATGCTTGTAGAGGCGCCGCTGTGAGACCGTGATCGCGAACTCCGGGTGCTCGACGGCGCGCGCCTCCACCGCGGCGACCTCCTCGAGGCCGAGGTTTTCGGCGATCGCGATCGGGACGAACTCGGGATCCCGGCGCCCGCGCTCGACGCGGTAGCGCACCTGATCGACGTTCAATTCCAGCAGGTCCGCGATGAACCGGATCGAGGCTTCGAGGTCCCTGGCTTCGCGGCGGTAGAGGTGCAGCGTGTAGGCGGGCTCGTTCTCGACGATGACCGCGCCGTTGCGGTCCAAAACGTAACCCCGCGGCGCCGTGATCTTGACGGCGCGGATCCGGTTGTTCTCGGAGAGATTGAAGTAGTACTCGCCGCGGACGATCTGGACGAACCAGTACGCCACCGCCAGGAGCGACAGCGCCGCGCCCACACCCACCCGGGCGACCTCGATGCGCCGTACGAGAGACTGGCGATCTTCGCGGATTCTCAGCACGGTCCCGGTCCCCTCACCGCAGCCGCCGGAGCCGGCGCCGCTTCCACCAGTCGCGCCAGCCGAAGTTCCACGCGGCCTCCAGCGCCCCTCCCGTGATCCCGGTGACCACGGCCCGCCAGATCGCCTCGCGCGAGATCAGCACGATCGGCGCCTGCGCGAGGAGTGCCGAAAGCAGCGCGACGATCGCCTCGTTCGCCAACGACGCCGCGGTCAGCGCCGCGCCCACGGCCAGCGCGCCGCCAAAGACGATCCGCACCGACACCAGCGTCAGCGCGAAGCCCAGCAGCGCCTTGGCGAATGCGTTGACTCCCAGCATCGGCTGGGAGATCGCGTCCTCGGCGAATCCCGCGATCGCTCCGGTCAGGACCGCGCGCACGAAGTCTCCGCTGCGCGCGACCGCCGCCGTCGCCAGCAGAAACCAGTCCACGGGCCACAGCGCGCGATAGCGCGAGCCGGCGACGAGGAACTCCAGGACGGCCGCCGCCGCCAGAAGGAGCGCGATCCGGCGGACTTTCAACGCCCACCTTTGGTGATCTCCGGGTTCTCGCGCGCCGCCGGCGAGGGCGCGAGCAGCAGGACGTCCGTCAGCCGCGCGAAATCGGCCGCGGGCGTCACGCGGACCTCCAGAAAGAGCTTGCTCCCGCGGGCCACCGACTCCACCCGGCCGATCGGAACGCCGCGCGGGTAGATGCCGTCGATGCCGGCCGACTCCACGAGATCTCCGCGGGCGACCGACGAGGTCGTCGCGATGTTGTTGAGCGTCAGGGCGCCGCGGCCGTCGCCGCGAATCACGCCGAGCTCTCCGGTGCGCGCGATCCGGGCGCCCGCCGCCGCGGAGGCGTCGAGCAGGAGCTGCGCGCGGGAGACGTTGCGGCCCACGGCCACGACGCGCCCGACGATGCCCGCCGGCACCGCGAGCGGAGAGCTCGGCGCCACGCCCTCGGCGCTTCCGGCGCCGACCAGGACGCTGTACACGCCGGCGCGCCTCTCCAGGAGCAGGACCGGCACGCTGCCGACCACTCCCGGGAGCGCCGATCCCTCGGCTTCCAAGCGGCGCGCCTCGTCGCGCTGCTTCAGCTCCGCGCGCAGCCGGAAGAGCTCCTTGTCTCTCTCGTCGAGGTCGTGCCGCAGCCTCTCGTTCTCGGTCCGCGCCGTGAAGAGGTCGACTGTGGACGCGATCCGTCCGGACACCCCGTGGGAGACCGCGCCGACCGTCGTCGTCAGGGGAGCCGAGGCCGTCAGGATCCAGGACTGCAGCAGCGTGGCTCCGCGCCCGCCGCGCCCGGGCGCCTGCGCCGAGAGGATCAGCACGCACGAGAGCAGCACGACCATGAGCACCACGGCCCCGCGGCGGGGATTGACCGCCGCGACCTCGACGTGGGGATTCGGGGCTCTCATGGATCGTGAACGGTGAAGGGCGCTTTAGGGCTCCCTCAAGTCAGCGAAATCTTGCGCAGAAGGTCCATATCCGTCAGCATCGCCCCGGTCCCCAGCGCCACCGACGCCAGCGGGTCCTCGGCGTACGAGATCGGCAGGCCCGTCTCCTCGGAGAGGCGGCGGTCGAGGTTGCGCAGCAGCGATCCGCCGCCGGTGATGATGATCCCCTTGTCCATGATGTCGGCCGAGAGCTCGGGCGGCGTGCGTTCGAGGGCCACGCGCACGGTCTCGACGATCGCCGCCACGACCTCCGACAGCGCCTCGCGCACTTCCTCGTCCGTCAGCATCAGCGTCTTGGGAACGCCCTCGACGAGGTCGCGTCCCTTGACCTCCATCGTCATCGGCTCGTCGACGGGATGCGCCGATCCGATCTCGATCTTGATCTGCTCGGCCGTCCGCTCGCCGATCAACAGGTTGTACTTGCGCTTTAGGTACTGGATCAGCGCCTCGTCCATCTCGTTGGACGCCGTGCGCACCGAACGGCTGTAGACGATGCCCGCGAGCGAGATGACCGCGACGTCGGTGGTCCCGCCGCCGATGTCCACGATCAGGTTTCCGACCGGCTCGGCAATCGGTAGCCCGGCGCCGACGGCGGCCATTACCGGTTGCTGCACCAGGT
>JBKOZO010000043.1:0-4413 GCA_046725935.1 Acidobacteriota bacterium
ACTCAGATCTTCGATTGGATCGACATCGCAGGCGTCCAGTTCGATGCTTTGGATCACGGCACCCGTTGGCAGATTTATGTTACTCAACACATTCGTCTGCCCCGGCCCGCTTCCCACCATCAGATACTCCCCGCCGGCGACGGAGTTAGCGACATACGGGAGGGTAGAACCTTCCGGCGCGAATTCAAACGCGCCGACCGTTATCGCAAAGACGTCACCGCCCGCGGGGAGGTTTGCCGGTAGGGCCTTTGGCCCAACCGAACGGAGCCTTACCCGAGAGTTGACCGCCGTCCGCTCCTGGGCATATGTGCTCGCCACGAAAATGGTGGCAGCGAGAACGCTGAGTGCGACTTTCTTTCTGTTCATCGGAAGCTCCTTTCGCATTTCTCAGTATGCGCTTCAGCTCAAGCCCGGCGCACCGAGCCCGAACGCCGTCGGCACCCGGCGATAGAATCCCCGCGCTCCTTCAGGAGGATCAATGAAACGCGTCCTCGCGCTCCTGGCGGTTCTGGCGTGCCCTCTCGGCGCAGCGGGTCAGGTCGGTCAGGTCCGTCCCGGCGATCGGCTCCCCGAAGGACCGGAGCGACCCGTCCGCGAGCGGTCGTTCCACATCCAGAGCTACAAGGCGGATCTGCGGTTCGACATGGCGAAGGAGACCATCGCGGGCACGGCCACCGTGACCTTGGTTGCGCTGCGGGCGCCGCTGGCGACGCTGTCGCTCGACGCCGCGGATCTCGAGGTTTCGAAGGTCGAGCGGGCGGGCAAGGCACAGGCCTTCCAGACCGACGGCTCCACGTTCAAGCTGGATGTGAATCTCGACCCGCCGGTCCCTGCCGGCGAGGCCGCGACCGTGGCGATCACCTACGCGTGCAAGCCGCGTACGGGTCTCTATTTCTATCCGCAGGAGGGAAAGCTCGCCGCACAGGCGTGGAACTACGGCGAGGGAGGGCTCCATCGCGGCTGGCTCCCGATCTACGACGACACCAACGATCGCTTCTCGGTCGAGTTCGTCGTGACGGTGCCGGCGGGACTGACGGCCGTCGCCAACGGACGGCTCGCCGACTCGCGCGACAATCCGGATGGGACGCGCACGTTCCACTGGATCCAGGAAGGACCGATCCCGAACTACCTCATGACCGTGGACGTGGGCACGCTCAATCGCGTGCCGCTCCGGGACGCGAAGGTCGGCGACAAGACCGTTCCGCTCTCGGTCTGGACGCCTCCGGGAACGGAAGCCTCCGTCCCGTTCCCCTTCGGAAACACGCCCGACATGGTCGAGTTCTTCTCGAAAGCGATGGGCTATCCGTATCCGTGGGCCAAGTATGACCAGGTGGTTTTGCGCGAGTTCGCTGGCGCGATGGAGACGACGTCGGCAACCGGCTTCACGGAGTCCGAGCTCCGCAAGTCGGGCGACCCTCCGGAGATGTCACCCGACTTCGAGGACGTGTGGCCGACCTTCACCTACGAAGACGTCGTCGCGCACGAGCTCGCCCATCACTGGTTCGGCGATCTCGTCACGTGCCGGTCGCTCGGCTCGATCTGGTTGAACGAGTCCTTCGCGACCTTCTGGCACACGATCTGGAACGGGCACGCGCACGGCGAGGACGACATGACCTACCAGAGGTGGGTCTACCTGACGAAGTACGTGGACTACGTACGCTCGACCGGCAGCGTGCGGCCGATGGAGTACCTCCACTACAAGGAGCCCGCGGCGATGTACCAGGAGGAGACGACCTATGTGAAGGGGTCGCTGGTTCTCCACATGATCCGCCACTTCCTGGGCGCCGCGGAGTTTGACCGCATGATCGCCGCGTACCTGAAGAAGCACGAGTTCGGAAGCGTCGAGTCGGCGGACCTCGCCGAGGCGATCGAGCTGGCCGCCGGCCGGAACCTGTCCTGGTTCTTCTCGGACTGGGTCGTCGGCGGAGGCGGGCATCCGCGGTTCGAGGTGTCGTACCGCTGGTCGCCGGAGCGCAAGCAGGTGGATCTGACGGTCAAGCAGATCCAGGCGGACCTTTCGTTCGAGAACGATTTTCGACTCCCCGTCGAAGTCGAGATCGCGGAGGCGTCCGGCGCGAAGACGCACCGCATCGAGCTCTCGGGCTGGGAGACGACCGTGGCGCTGCCGGCCGCCACACGCCCTGCGCGCGTGACCTTCGACAAGGGAGGCTGGCTGGTGTGCGAGGTCAAGTACACGCGTCCCGTTTCCGAGGTCCTCGCGGAGCTCTCGGGCGCAGATCTCGCGGGGAAGCTGCGCGCGGCGCGACAGCTCGCCGAGGACGACTCCTCCGACCCGCGCTCGATCCAGGCCCTCGCGGGCGTGCTCGCCGATCCCGCGGCGCACTGGGGTTTGAAGCAGGAGGCCGCGATGGATCTCGGCCGGATCGGCGGGTCCGCGGCCGCGGCACCGCTGATGCAGGCCCTCGGCGGATCGGACGCGCGCGTCCGGCGCGCGGCGGCGTTGGCCCTCGGTCAGGCCGGCGAGGGCTCGGCGGCGGCGGCGTTGCGACGAACGATCGAGATCGACAAGGCCGAGGACGTCGTCGCGGCCGCCGAGATATCGCTCGGCCGGCTGCGGCCGACCGGGGCGCGCGAGTACCTCACGAAACAGCTCGACCGAAGCTCGCGCTGGTGGGATTCCGTCCGCCTGGGCGCGCTCCTGGGGCTCGGGAAGCTCGACGACGAATCGCTCTCGGTTCTCTTCGAGAGGTACACCGATCCGAAGTACAACCAGCAGGTGCGTTTGGCCGCGCTCGCGGGGTGGGAGTTGGCGGCTCCGGAAGACTCGAAGCTGGCGGCCAGGCTGCGCGCGCTGTCGTCCGACCGCAATCGCTCCGTTCGCCTGGCGGCGATTCAGAAGCTCGGCAAGCTTCATCGTCAGGAGGACGTCGCGCTTCTCGAATCGCTCACGAAGGAGCCCGATCCTACGGTGGCCCAGTACGCCCGGGAGGGAATCGAGGAAACGGAAAGCTTCGTCGGGAAACAGGGCAAGCCGGCCATATCCGGCAAGCGCTGAGCCAAGAACTTTCCAAGAATTCGGGAGGGAGCCTGGTGTCCTACACTGCGCCCGACGTGAGAATCCGGCGCGCCGTCCTCGCGGTCCTCGCCAGCGCGTCCCTGGCCGTGCCGGCGTCGTCCCAGACGGAGCGGATCACGATCCCCGCCGTCGCCTCGATCGTCGGCGTCTCGCCGTTCTTCTCGGACGTGCGGGTGTTCAACACCTCCTACGTGTCGGCCGTCGAGGTCACGGCGACATACCGATGTTTTCTGGGACGCTGCCCGGCGTCGACCGCCATCGATACCTTCGTGCTCGCGGCGCGCGAGGCTCGGGCGTTCGACGATATGGTCGCCGCGACCTTCCACGCTCCCAACTCGGCCGGAGGAGTCGAGCTCGACGTCGGATCCGGGGCCAGTGCGGCCGACATCGCCGTGACCAGCCGCCTGTACTCGACCGAGCCGGAGCCGACGGTCGGGATGTTCATCCCCGGGAAGACGTCGTCGTCGGCCTACCGTTATTCGATGCTGACGCAGATCGCCAACGCATCCGGCGACCCCGGCTTCCGGACGAACGTCGGCGCCTTCAACGGCGAGGACGCGACCGCGACGGTCACGTTCGCGGTGTTCTGGGAAGGGCACTGGGTCGGAGAGGTGACCCGGTCCGTGCCTTCGCACTCCGGCGTCCAGATCAACGACGTGTTCGGGCCCGACGGGATCAATCACCCGCTGCTGTCGACATCGAGCGGCGTCGTAACGGTCAAGACGGACGGTCCGGCCGTGTTCACGTACGCCGCGGTGATCGACAATCACACGACCGATCCCGTCTTCGTGACCGGCGCGCCCGACGTTGCGCCCGTGTTGTCCGTCGCGGGCACGTACGACACGCACGTCTCCTTGGGACAGAACACGTGCGGCAGCGTGACGGTGCAGGACAATCCGACGACGGTCGTCCAGACGCCGGGATCGCACGCCATGACGCTGACACACGCGGGCATCACATACGACGGAACCGTCGAGGACGACGGAACGTTCGCCACGCAGCCGAAGTCGGTCTCGGCGGGCGGCGCGCAGTTCACGATCTCGATCCAGGGACAATTCGGCCCGCAGGGCTTCACGGCCACCGTGCGCGTGGATCAGACTGCGCCGGCGCCCGCGTGCTTCTATCTCGTGGACTGGAACGCCGTGAAGCAGACGGGAGCCAACTTCTTCCCCTAGGTTGAGATCCCCCTCCCCACGATGGGGGGGAAGGGTCAGGGTGAGGGGGGCGTCCGCTCTCGCAGCTTCTTGAGCGCCTCGCGGGAGGAGTCCATTCGGGGATCGAGCGCGAGAGCCGCCTCGTAGCAGCGGATCGCGGATTCGCGGTCGCCGCCCGCGGCGTACGCCTCACCCAGGCTGTCGTGGGCGTTCGCGGATTGG
>JBKOZO010000044.1:0-11092 GCA_046725935.1 Acidobacteriota bacterium
GGTATGAAGAGACTCCTCGGGATCGCCGCAGCCATGGCCGCCGCGTCCGTCGCACACGCTCAGGCGCCCCGGCCGACGCCGACGCCTCCGCCCGTGATCGTACTGAAGGCGGCCCGACTCTTCGACGGGCGCTCCGACGCCGCTGTCTCCAACGGCGTCGTCGTCCTCCAGGGCGACGCGATCCTCGCCGCGGGCTCGGGGCTGCCTGTACCCGCCGGAGCGCAGGTCATCGATCTCGGCGACGCCACGCTGCTTCCGGGGTTCATCGACGCGCACACGCACCTGACCGGCGAGGCGGGCGACAACTACGTCCAGGACTTCTTCGTGGGTCTGCGCCGTCCGACGACCGAGCAAGTCTTCTACGGCGCTGATTACGCCCGCAAGACGCTCTTCGCCGGCTTCACGACCGTCCGCGACGTGGGCTCGGAGAAGGACCTCGACGTGGGTCTGCGAAACGCGATCGAAGCCGGCCTGACTCCCGGGCCGCGCATGCTCGTCGCGCGCTATGCCCTCGGCGCGACGGGCGGCCACTGCGACAACACCGGGTTTCCTCCGGGGACCTTCGGCACGGAGCCGGGTGTCGAGCGCGGGATCCTCCATGGCGCCGACGAGGGCCGCCAGGCCGTGCGCCTCGACGTCAAGTACGGCGCCGACGTCATCAAACTGTGCGCCTCGGGCGGCGTCCTGTCGCTCGGCGACGACGTCGCGGCGCCGCAGCTGACCGACGAGGAGCTCACGGCGATCATCGACGAGGCGCACCGCTTGAAGCGCAAGACCGCCGCCCACGCCCACGGGGACCTCGCGGCCCGCGCCGCTGTGAAGGCCGGGATCGACTCGATCGAGCACGGGTCCTTCCTGACGGACGAGACCCTCGCGTTGATGAAGACGAAGGGAACGTTTCTGGTCCCGACCTGCCTCGCGGGCGAGTGGACCGGAGGCAAGACCGAGAGGTTTCCGCCGGCCATCGCCGCCAAGGCGAAGGCCGCGAAGACCGCGCACGAAGAAATGTTCCGCCGCGCGGTCAGGAGCGGCGTGAAGATCGCCTTCGGTACCGACTCCGGCGTCTCTCCGCACGGCCTGAACGCGAAGGAGTTCGCGTTGATGGTCGAGGAAGGCCTGACACCGTCGCAAGCCCTGCGGACCGCGGGTCCCGCGGCGGCGGAGCTGCTCGGGCTCGCCGCGGAGATCGGCACGCTCGAGAAGGGCAAGCACGCCGACGTCATCGCCGTCGCGGGAGATCCCCTGAAGGACATCCGCGCGACCGAGAACGTCGTCTTCGTCATGAAGGGGGGACGGGTCTTCAAGAGTCCCGCGCGGTAACGGGGCCTGCTAGAGTGCCGCGTCAGCCCCGATGACCGAACGCAAGTCTGCCTCGCCCCGACGCCGCTTCCCGCGCCACACGCGCATCCTCTTCGGGCTCCTCTTCGGCATCGTCGCCGGGCTGACCGCGCACGCGGTCGGAGCCGACGCCCCCTGGGTGGACTGGTCGGTTCGCAACGTCGCGTATCCGCTGGGCCAGCTCTTCCTGCGCCTGATCTTCATGATCGTCGTCCCGCTGGTCTTCTCGTCGCTGGTCCTGGGGGTTCTCGAGCTCGGCGACGTCAAGAACCTCGGCCGGGTCGGCGCGAAGACGCTCCTCTACACACTCTTCGCGAGCGGGATCTCAGTCGCGATCGGGATCGGCCTGGTCAACTTCTTTCGCCCCGGCGAAGGCGTGGATCCGTCCGTCCGCGCGAGCCTGGGGGGAGCCTTCGCCGACCAGTCCGAGAAGGCGATCGAGAACGCGAAGAAGGCCCTGCCCTGGACGGACACGCTCCTGTCGCTGATTCCCCGCAATCCCCTGGCGGCGGCCGTGGATGCGCTGCAGGGCGAAATGCTCGCGCTGATGGTCTTCGCGGTCTTCTTCGGCGTGGCGCTGGCGCAGATCAAGCGGGACAAGGAGACCTTGATCGAGGTCTTCGACGGAATCCTGCGCGTCTCCATGAAGATCGTGGACTGGGCGATGGCTCTCGCGCCGTACGGGGTCGCGGCGCTGATGTACTCGCTGACCGCGAAGTCAGGCTTTGCGGTGGTGCCGCGGTTGGGGGGCTACGTCGGCGTCGTCGTCGCGGGCCTCGCGATCCAGCAGTTCGTGGTGTATTCGGCGATCCTCAAGGGACTGGCGCGTGTGAAGCCGGTGGAATGGTTCTTTCGCGTCCGCGAGGTCATGCTGACGGCCTTCTCGACCGCGTCCTCGAACGCGACACTGCCGGTCTCGCTCGAGAACGCGCAGACGAAGCTCGGCATCTCGCCGCGCATCGGCAACTTCGTGCTCACGGTCGGCGCGACCGGCAACCAGAACGGGACCGCGCTCTTCGAGGGCGTCACGGTCCTCTTCCTGGCCCAGGTCTTCGGGATCCACCTCACGCTGGCTCAGCAGGTCACGGTCGTGATCATGTCGATCCTGGCCGGCGTCGGAACGGCCGGAGTCCCGGGAGGGTCGCTGCCTCTGATCGTGATCGTCCTGCAGACGGTGGGCGTTCCGGCCGAGGGAATCGGAATCATCCTCGGAGTGGACCGGTTCCTCGACATGTGCCGCACCACTCTGAACGTCACGGGCGACCTCGTCTGCGCGACGGTGATCGCCCGCTCCGAGGGGGAGCTGAAGTTCCCGTCGGACAGATCGGCCGCGATCGCCGCCGACACGTGAGATCGGGGCGCGCCGCGATCGCCGCGACGGCGGCAGCGTTTTTCGCCGGAGCGCTTCTCGGAGAGTGCCGCGCCCCGGCGCTGCGCCTCGAGGCCTCCGCTCGTGCGCGACAGGGCGCGATCGTGCCCGTCGTGCTCCGCAGCGACCGGCCTCTTTCGACGGCCACCCTCCTCGACGGGACTCGCGAAATCGCGATGGAGCGCGCGGCCGACGGCGCGACGTTCCGAGCGCTTCTCGGCGTCGATTTCGAGACCAAGCCCGGCGTCCGCAGCCTGACCGTGGCCGCCCGGGACGAATGCGGCGTCGACAGGTCTGCGACGAGGGAGCTCAAGGTCGTCGCCGCGAAGTTCCCGGAGCAGAAGCTGAAGGTCGATCCGGCCTACGTCGAGCCTCCGGAGAGCGAGCGCGAGCGGATCGCGGCCGATCGCGAGAAAGTCGCGCGCATCTGGGCGGCCGCCGACACCGAACGCCTCTGGACGGTTGCCTTCGTTCTTCCGGTGCCGGGCACGACACCCGGAGCCTTCGGCGCGCGGCGCGTCTTCAACGGACAGCCGCGCTCGCGCCACGACGGCGTGGACATGGCGGCGAGCTCCGGGACCGCCGTGACGGCTCCCGCTGCGGGCCGCGTCGCGCTGGCGGAGGAACTCTACTTTTCGGGCGGCACCGTGATCCTCGATCACGGCGGCGGCCTCTTCACCACCTACTTCCACCTTTCCGCAATCGACGTGAAGGAGGGCGATCTCGTTGCCGCCGGGCGACGCGTCGGCGCGGTCGGGGCGACCGGCCGGGCGACGGGACCTCACCTTCATTGGGGAGCCAAGCTCCACCGCGCGAGGGTCAACCCTCTCGATCTCTTGAAGTTGCCGTCCGAGCCCTCCACCGCCGTCTCAAAATAGCTGACCGGTCAGTCAAATAATCAAGTCTTTCTTTCTCAAAACAAAGGGATTAGATTGATCCCGTTGTGGCGAGAGCGGGAAGGAATTCGAAGGCGGAATCGTCCCGTGCGCAGATCCGTCTGACGCTCAACGGCGAGCCGGCCGAAGCCTCGTTCGCGCCGCACAAGACGCTTCTCGAGGTGCTGCGCGAGGACCTGAATCTTCCGGGCACGAAACACGGCTGCGAGCTCGGAGAGTGCGGCACCTGCGCAGTGCTCGTGGACGGGAAGCCGGTGTTGTCCTGCCTTCTTCTGGGGCTCGAGTGCGAAGGACGAAGCGTCGAGACGGTCGAAGGCATGGCGGGCCCGCAGGGTCTGCACCCCCTGCAGAAGGCGTTCGCCGAGCTCGGAGCCGCGCAGTGCGGCTACTGCACTCCGGGATTCCTGCTGACCGCGAAGGCGCTCCTCGACTCGAATCCGAAACCGACGCTTCCACAGATTCGCGAAGCCCTGGCCGGGAACATCTGCCGCTGCACGGGGTACATCAAGATCTTCGAGGCGGTCGAGCTCGCCGCGGCGTGGATGCGAGGCGAAGACGCCGTGCCGAAGAAGGAGTCGATCTACGGGTTCGATTTCGACGAAAGCGGGTTGCTTCCGGTGTTGCCGTCATGAATTCGCGCGAGAAGACCCGCGTCGTCGGCCGCCCCTACGCCAAGGTCGACGCCGCGGCGAAGGTCACGGGCCAGACGCGTTTCGCCGACGACATCTTTCTGCCGCGCATGCTGCACTGCCGGCTCCTGCGCTCGAAGCTCGCGCACGCGCGCATCGCCTCGATCGACGTTTCGCGAGCGCTGGCGGCGCCCGGCGTCGTCGCGGTCGCGACCGGCGCGGATCTTCCGACACCCTTCGGCATCCTGCCGGTCTCGCAGGACGAGCATGCCCTCTGCACGGACCGCGTGCGTTTCGTGGGCGACCCCGTCGCCGCGGTGGCGGCGGTGGACGAGGACGCCGCTTTCGACGCCCTCGATCTGATCGACGTCCGCTACGAGGCGCTGCCCACGGTCGGCACCATGGAGCAGGGCCTTTCCCCGGCAGAGACGCCGATCCACGACTATGGCGACGCCGGCAACATTCACAAGCTCGTCGCGATGGAGTTCGGCGACACCAACGAGGGTTTCGCACAGGCCGATCGCGTCTACGAAGACCTCTATTTCTACGAGGGCAACACGCACCTGCCCCTCGAACAGCACGCCGCGGTCGCCGACTTCACGGCCGATGGGAAGCTCACGCTCTGGTCGTCGACGCAGACCCCGCACTACGTGCACCGCGCGCTCGCGAAAGTCCTGGGGATGCCTCCGGCCAAGATCCGCGTCATCGCCACGCCCAACGGCGGAGGCTTCGGCGGCAAGTCGGATCCCTTCAATCACGAAATCGTCGTCGCACACCTCTCGCGCGTGGCCGGTCGGCCCGTGAAGATCTGTCTGACGCGCGAGGAGGTCTTCTACTGCCACCGCGGGCGCCACCCGACCCTGATGAAGGTGAAGACCGGCGTCCGCAAAGACGGCGCGATCACGGCGCTGCATTTCCAGACGCTCCTCGACGGCGGCGGGTACGGCTCTTACGGCGTCGCCTCCACGTACTACACCGGAGCCCTGCAGACGGTGACGTATCAGGTCCCCTCCTACCGCTTCGACGGCGCGCGCGTCTTCACCAACAAGCCGCCGTGCGGGCCCAAACGCGGCCACGGCACGCCCCAGCCTCGCTTCGCGCTCGAGGTCGCGCTGGACCGGGCGGCCTGCGACCTGGGGCTCGATCCCGCCGACATCCGGCGGCGGCATCTGCATCCCGCCAACACCCTGACGGCGAACTTCATGCGCGTCGGTTCCATGGGGCTGGGCGCGTGCATCGACAAGGTCGTGGCGGCTTCCGGCTGGAAGAGACGGCGAGGGAAGCTTCCACCGGGCCGGGGCCTCGGGCTCGCGTGCTCTTCCTATCTCTGCGGCGCGGGGCTTCCGATCTACTGGAACTCGATGCCCCAGTCCGGCGTGCAGCTGAAACTCGACCGGGGCGGCGGCGTGACGGTCTTCTGCGGTTCGACCGACATCGGCCAGGGCTCCGACTCGATCCTGGCCTCGATCGTGGCGGAGGTCCTGGGTATCGATCCCTTCGACTGCCGGATCGTCACCGGCGACACGGACCTCACGCCGGTGGACCTCGGTTCCTATTCCTCGCGCGTCACGCTGATGACCGGGAACGCCGCGATCCAGGCCGCCGAGCGCGCGCGGGAGATGCTCGTGGCGGCGGCCGCGGTCAAGCTCGAAATCCCGCCCGAGTGCGTCGCGTTCGCGGGCGGACGCGTGTTCGACGTGGCCAATCCCGAGAAGGGCATGACGTTTCCGGAAGCCGTGGTCCTCGCCGAGTCGCGCTTCGGGACGCTGGGGACGGTCGGCTCCTACTCGCCGCCTCCGTCCGCCGGCCGTTACCGCGGCGCGGGCGTGGGCCCGTCGCCGGCGTACTCCTACTCGGCGGCGGTCGTCGAGGTCGAGGTGGACCCCGAGACCGGGATCTACACCGTGCCGAAGATCTGGATCGCGCACGACGTCGGCAAGTGCATCAATCCGACGCTCGTGATGGGTCAGGTCGAGGGCTCCGTGTACATGGGACTCGGCGAGGCGATGATGGAGGAGATGGCGTACCGCACGGACGCCAACGCCAACGTCGTTCACAAGTTCCCGTCGATGCTCGAGTACAAGAGCCCGACGACCAAGGAGATGTCCGAGGTCTACACGTACCTGGTCGAGGACCCCGATCCCAACGGTCCCTTCGGCGCCAAGGAAGTCGGCCAGGGACCGCTGCTCCCGATTCCGCCGGCCGTGGCCAATGCCGTTTACGACGCGGTGGGCGTCCGCGTGGACGAGATCCCCGTGACTCCCGAGAAGATCCGGCAGGCGCTCAAGGCGAAGGCGCAGGGCAAGCCGGCGCGCTTCGGGCCGGCGAAGTTTCCCGACGTTCCGTATCCGGCGCCGATCCACGTTCCGACGCCGGCCGAGGGCGGCGACGGCCGCGCCGCGGACGCGGCGGTGACGGGCGCGGGAGGAGTGCGCTGACGTCATGATGCGCCTCCCGAAGTTCCGCTACTTCTCGCCTTCGACCGTGAAGGAAGCGCTGCGCATCCAGGCGGGGGAGGGCCCCGACTCGGCATTCGTGGCGGGAGGGACGGATCTCTACCCGAACATGAAGCGCCGCCAGCAGACGCCGAAGAGCGTGATCGGACTGTCGCGGATTCCGGCGTTGAAGCGCCTGCGCATGGGTGCTTCGGGGCTGTCGGTCGGCTCGGCCGTGCCGCTGTCGGAGATCGAGACGCACCGCCGCGTGCGGCGCGCCTATCCGGGCCTCGTCCACGCCGTCGAAGAGATCTCCACACCGCCGCTCCGCAACATGGGAACGCTCGGCGGCAACGTCCTGCTCGACACGCGCTGCAACTACTACGACCAGAACTACGAGTGGCGCAAGGCGATCGACTTCTGCATGAAGAAGGACGGCGTGGTCTGCTGGGTGGCCCCCGGCTCGCCGAAGTGCCTGGCCGTGCAGTCCGCCGACTCGGTGCCGGTCTTGATCGCGCTTCAGGCGCGGGCCGTCCTCGTCTCGGCGGCGGGCGAGCGCGAGCTGGCTCTGGAGGAGCTCTATGCCAACGACGGGATCCGCTATCTGACCAAGCGCCCCGAGGAGCTCCTGACGGAGATCCGCGTTCCCGCGCCGGACGGATGGTCGGCGAGCTACCGGAAGCTGCGCCGCCGCGGGTCCTTCGACTTCCCGGTTCTTTCGGTCGGCGCCGCGGTGCGCCGCGAGGGAGACGTCGTCTCCGAAGCCCGGATCGTGCTGGGTGCGGTGGCGTCGGCGCCGGTTCGGGCGACCGCGGCGGAGGCTCTGCTGGTCGGCCGGCGCCTGGATACGGAGGCGATCGCCGAGGCGGCGGCGGTCGGGGCTGGCCCGTCGCGGCCAATGGACAACACCGACTTCTCGTTCCTCTGGCGAAAGGAAATGACGAAAAAATGGATCGCGGCGGCTCTTTTGGACCTCCGGGACGATGCCGGGAAGGCGGCTTAAGGATTACTTAAGGTTGGCTTGCCCGCCTCGAGACCCGCTGCTATACTGCGCGCCTTCTCGTAAATCGCTCGCCTTTCAAGCACGTCGCTCTGAAGTCCGACGAATCACACGGGAAGTCGGCTTCGCCGAGCGGCGCGTCGGAGTCGGAAATGTGACGCCGGTTTTTAGGACTCTGTTTCGATGAAACTCTACGTTGGTAACCTTCCCTACAACACCTCCGAGGACGATCTCCGCTCGCTCTTCTCCACTTACGGCAATGTGGCCTCCGTCGCGATCATCACCGACCGCGACACGGGCCGTTCGAAGGGCTTCGGGTTCGTCGAATACCCCAATGACGACGAGGCGCGCAACGCCATCTCGGCTCTCTCGGGCCAGGAGTACGGCGGACGCGCGTTGACGGTCAACGAGGCTCGCCCCAAGACCCAGGGTGGCGGCGGGCGCGGCGGCCGCTACTAAATCCGATCCGAGGGAATCGGAGGGGGGCGAAGGCCCCCCTTTTCTTTTTGGTCCCAGACCTGGGGCCCGGGACGCGGTACTCGGTAAACTCGGGCTTCATGGCCGAGGTCCGCCTGGAGAAGTGGCAGTCCCTCGACGGCCCCTTGACCGAACGGCGTCTGATGCGCGTGATGGAGCTCGAGGGCTACGACGTCATCCTGTACACGTATCGCACGGGGACCGTCTTTCCCGAGCACGAGCACGCGCAGGAGAAGTGCGACGCCGTCCTCGAAGGCGTCCTGCGCGTCACGGTGGGCGACGAGGTGTTCGACCTCGCCAAGGGCGACCGCCTCTACCTTCCGGCGGGGACCCGGCACGCGGCGCAGGTCGTCGGAGAAAAAACGGTAGTGTCTCTCGACGGAACGAAGTGGTGAGGAGGAGCCCATGGCCTACGGAAGACCCGAACGCGAAGCCCTGATCCGCCGCTACGAGGAAGGCCCGGCGCGCCTCAAGGCCGCCTGGGAGAAGGTGCCCGCCGAGGCGCGCAAGTGGCGCCCGGCCGAGGGAAAGTGGTCGGCCCACGAGGTCGTCTGCCACGCCGCCGACTCCGAGACCAACGCGTACGCGCGCATCCGCTTCCTGGCGGCGGAAGAGTCTCCGACCATTTTGGGATACGACCAGGCACGCTGGGCCGCGGAGCTCGACTACCACTCGATGCCCGTCGAGCCGGCGATGGCCACGGTCGAAGCCGTGCGCGCCAACACCGTTCCCCTCCTGCGCCGAATGCCCGAGTCGAAGTGGGTGCGGAAGGGGACGCACACGGAGTCCGGCCCCTACACCGCCGACGACTGGCTGGGGATCTACGCCGATCACCTCGAGAAGCACGCGGGCCAGATCGAGCGCAACCTGGCGGCGTGGAAGGCGATCCAGCCGTCATCCCGAGCGTAACGAGGGATCCCGAGCTCGATAGGGGTTTCTCGGAGTCCGGGATCCCTCGGCCCTGCGGGCCTCGGGATGACGGGCGACGGCTTCGGTTACCGCCGGCCTTCGGCCGGCATTCCCTACTGCCGAGGGGCTGCCTCCGTGGTCGGTCGCCCGTCAGTCCCGCGACAGCACGTCGTTCATGGCGTTCGCCACGATGCGGCGCGGCTTCTTGGGAAGCTTGATGGTCGTTTCGATCGGCTGGGACGAGCTTCCGCGCAGCGACGCGACGCCCAGCCGCATGAACGCGTTCTTGTCCATCTCGATGTAGAGCGGCATGAAACCCAGGAAATCCGGAGAGACCCCCTCCTGGGCGACGGAACCCGTCAACTTGTACTGGTCTCCGCCGACGCTCTGGACGTCGATCTTCGCGGTGTAACGAGGTATCTCCATGCCGTAGACCCACTGGCGAAAGAACCAGTCCATCTTCCCGTTCTTCTCGAGGTCCATCACGGGACTCATGTGCCGTTCGACGACGGTCTGGAAGTCGCGCGTCGTCGGGTTCTTCCCGGCGTAGGACGACGCGAAGTCCTTCATCATCTCTATGAACGGTCCGTCCGGAGGCTTGCCCTTCGGGTCGCGCATCAGCATGCGAAGCATCTGCACGACCCAGGCGCCCTTGTCATAGATCATGGCCTGCGCGGCGTCGGGGTTGCGCCAGGTCGAGAGCCTCCAGCCGTCGGAGATCGGTCCGGCCTCGTCGTTGGCGACGTACGCGTGCGCCGGCTTCTGGAGGATGTTCTTCGCCGCCTTTTTCCAGAACTCGTCGGACTTCGACCTCTCCTCGGTGTACTCGAGGACCAGGCCGGCGGTGAACTCGGCGAAGCCCTCCGAGAGCCATTGGTCCCGGTAGCTGTCCCAGCCCACGAGGTGGCCCCACCACTGGTGCGCGAACTCGTGGGGGCCGACGATGTCGACGAAGGCCTGCGTCCCGAGGAGTCCGATCCGAAAGCGGTTGTAGGAGTCGAGGAAGGAGATGTAGGGCAGGAAGACGAGCGACGGCCAGGACTGCCCGAAGAAAAACTGCGACTGTTGCGTGATGGCGACGTGCCCGAAGGGCAGCGACCCGAAGTAGACCGAGCCGACGCGGGCCGTATTGATGCCGTCGGCCATCGCCGAGTCTGCGAGCCTCTCCGGCCGCACGCCCGAGAGTCCCTGCAGGGCGACGGGGATTCCAGGATTCGTGAAGACCTGAACCTGAAGGCCGCTGTCTTTGTCAGTCTGCTCGAGCTTCTTGAACTTCCCGTAATTGAAGCCCGCCACGCGAATCGGGCGCTCGGCCTTCCAGATCGAGATCCGCTGGTCGTTGTCGATCCGGCTGTCGACGAGATCCCCGACCGACACGATCTCGTGGGCCTTCGGGATGCGATAGGTCAGCTCATACGTCGCCGGGTCCTCGAAGACGCCCAGGTTCGGATACCAGCTCTCCCGCGCGCCGACGGCGAAGTTGCCGTCGCCCGCGTCGTAAAGCACGTCGGGGCCCTCGTAGACGATCCGGAGCCGGACCTTCTCGCCGCGGGCGGGCGCGGCGGGGAAGACGACCGCGGCGTCGGAGTCCTCGTCCTTGTTCTCCTGGATGACGGCGACCGGCGTCCAGGAGGCGGCGCCTCCGGCCGAGAACGTCGCTTCCTGGATGCGGAGCTTGCCGAGGAGCGCCAGGGGCAACACCCTCACGCCGTCTCGGAGCGTCTCGAGTTCGATCGTGGTCTCGCCGCGGAGCTGCTCGTTCTTGCGGATCGTCGTGTCGATCGCGTAGTGCTTCGCGCGCGCCGCGGGGGCGGCCGAGGCGGCGCTGGCTCCCTTGCGGCGGCCCATGTACCAGGAGCCGCCTTCGCGCTCGTGAACGACGTAGAGAAGCGAGTCGGCGAAGCCGGGCATTCCGACCTCCGAGATCCATCGGAGTCCCGACGGGTCCACGAGGGCGACCGCCGGAGGCAGCTTCTTCCCGTCGAAGAAGGCCATGAAGACGCCCGACGCGGGATCGGTCTTGCCGAGCAGGTCGGAGA
>JBKOZO010000045.1:0-26529 GCA_046725935.1 Acidobacteriota bacterium
GTGGAGCCTCGAGTCGCGCGCCCGATAAACCACTCCCATGCCGCCCCGGCCGATGGGGGCGAGGACCTCATACGCACCGACGCGAGAGCCGGGTGCGAGCGCCATGGCCCTGAGCGGAAGTCTATCGCCCCGGGCGGGTGAGGGGCTCGGCGACGGAGAGCTCGTCGTGAGTCGCGACTCCCCGCTGTCGGCGACTGCGTCGAGACGTCGTCATTTCGCTCGACTCGAGCGGTGAGACTTCTCGTAGAGCTCCCGCAGTTCGACCTTCGCTCTTTCGAGGCGGACGCGCTGCGGAGCCGGCAGCTTGCGTCCGGCCCGGTTGACGTAGAAGTTGAGTATCGACATAGCGGACCCGAACGACGTGGACTTGCGGTGGCGGCTGCGATCGGCGGACCGTTTCAGGGAGAGTGCGATCTTGCGGGGATCCTTCTGCGCGAAGATTCGCTGTTCGAGAGTGAGCGCGTTGCTCGTCTCGGTCACGCGGCGGGACCATCGTCTCTTCCCGGGTCGGGCTTTTCGACCGCCGCTCCGCCCCACGCCACCTCGCTTCATGACCGTCTCTGGCGGATGAGACGTGCAAGTGAAATGCCGTCACGAGTCGAGGTGGCATGGATGTTGCGGCCGACTCTTGTCGGGGTGGTTTGCGCCATCCCGAGTGTGAACTGCGGAAGGCTTGTTCTCCGTCAGCGGACCCGGGATGCGGCGTGAACTCCCCAGGAGGTAAAGATGCCTGAGAAAGCGACGATCAAGCGTGCGCGACGAGACAGACGGCAGGGGAAGGCTTCGACGACGCAGGCCGGAGAATTCGTCCATGAAGAGATGAAGCACATCCGGCGCGGCAAGCACGGAGCCCGCTCCGCGAAACAGGCCATCGCCATCGGTCTCTCCAAGGCGCGTCGAGCCGGTGTTCGGCTTCGGCCGCCCCGGAAGGGAGCCGCTTCCGCGAAGACCCGTGCGAGTGCCCGGCGCGCCTACGCGAGAGGGGCGAAGAGAGGACGCCGCTCGACGTCTCGGACCAGATCGCGCGCGATCTCGAAGGCCTTGCGCCGCGAGCGGCGCCGTGCCGCGTCTCGGACCGCCCTCGCCCGTCAGGCTCGACGAGCGGCTCGCCGGCGCTCGCACGCCGCACGATCCCGATCCTCGCGCATGGGCGCCCGCAAACGCTCACATGCCGAACGGTCGCGGGCGGCGCAGAAGGCGGCGCGGACCCGCAAGCGGAAATAAAACGTCTCTCGTCACGAGAGCGGTCGAATCAGCGCTTTCACCACACGGAGCCGCTCCATGTCTTCGAGGGCTTCCTGGGCCTTCGCGAGCGGGTATTCGCGCGTGACCAGGTCCCGCCAGCGAAAACGCGGGTCGTGCTTCGCCATCATCGTGAGGGCGCGGTGGAGGTGGGAGAACTCGTAGCCCCAGCAGCCGAGGATGGTCGCGTGGCGGCGATTGATCTGACGATGCGGGTTGAGCGTCGCGTCCCCGGAATCGGTGTACTGGCCCACGACGACGTAGCGCCCGGCGTCGCGGAGCATTTCGAGGCCTTCCGGCACGGCGGCCGGGTTGCCCGAGGCCTCGATGACGACGTCGGCGCCGCGTCCCGAGGTGCGCTGGTGAACCCATGCCGCGCGGTCGGCGGGATTCGTGATCTGGGAGATGTCGAGCGTGTCATCGGCTCCGAGGCGCCGCGCGGCGTCGAGGCGAGCTTTCGGGGCGCCGACCACGAAGACGCGCAACGCCCCCGAGAGCTGCGCGAAGATCGCGGCGTTGAGGCCGACCGGGCCCGAGCCCTGAACGACGACCGTGTCGCCCATCGCAACTCCCGCGCGCTCGACCGCGTGGAATCCCGTCGGCAGGCCGCAGCCTCCTCCCAGGAAATCCTCGGCGGCGAGCGTCTCGGGCAGCGGCACCAGGCGCACGCCCGGCAGGATCTCGATCCGCTCGGTCCAGCCGCCGAGGAGACCCTCGCTCGCCGGCGCGGTGATTCCGTAGACGCGTCGGTGCGGGCAACGCGTCGCCGCCCGCGCGACCAGGCAGTGCCAGCAGGCGCCACATGCGCCGTAGACGTCGTAGAAGGTGACGAGCGCGCCTTCGCGGATCTCGCGGCCTTCGACATCCGCGAGCGCTCCTCCGGTTTCCAGGACGCGCCCGACGCTGACGTGGCCGGGAAGGATCGGGTAGAGAACGCCGGGGAGGCGCCCGTGCCACAGGTGCACGTCGGTCCCGCAGACCTCGCTGGCGACGGTCTCGAGCACCGCGCCGCCTTGACGCGGCCGCGGAGCGGGGACGCGTCGCGTTTCGAGCGGGCGTCCGGGCGCCGTCATGAAGACGGCTTCGACGGTCTCGCTGATCGTGGGCACCTGAAAGAGCGGCCATCATAGACGCACTCGTCGGGCCGGAGTCGGTGTAAGAATCCGCGCATGCGTCCCGGTCCGCTCGTCCTGGGACTCCTCGTGGCTGCGCGCCTGCACGCTCAGGCGCCGCCGGCCACCCCGGCGCCGTATACGCCGGACGCCTCGGCATCTCCGTCCGTCGCTCCAACGCCTTACACCCCGAACGCCTCGGCGTCTCCGATGTCGGCCCTTCCGGACACGTCTCAGATGCTCGAGAACATCGGAAAGCTCGTGAAGGACGGCCATCTCGCGATCGAGGCGGACCTGCAGCAGGGAAACATGCCCATCATCCCGAAATACACGCTCGAGGTGCAGGGCTCGCCGATGACGTCGGTCGCCGTCGAAGCGGCGGACGGCAAGGTCACGCACATGAAGTTCGGAGTCGAGAACGGCAAGCTCGTGGTGCGGGGACAGGGCTTACGGCCCAAGGTCGCGATCGAGTCGCTCGAGTTCCAGGACCCCAAGGGGATCACGAACCTGAAGTTCCACGGCCTCGGTATCTGGAAGCCCATCGTCGCGATCTTCGGCGGCATCGCCCGATCGGCCGTGGCCAAACTCGAGCTGCGCACCGACATCCCCTCGGTCCTGAAGGGCGAGATCCTCGGCGGGAAGAAGACGACGCCCGCCCCCGGGGCGCCGCCTCTCTCTCCGACGCCCGCACCTGCGCCGGCGGCGGCCGCACCGGGCGCACCACCGCCCACGCCGACGCCGTCCTTCATGGATCTCGTGCGCGAGGTCCGCTTGAACGACATGGTCGTGACGGCCTACGGAGGAAAGCGGATGGTGCTCCGGCCGTTCGTCGCCTTCGACACCGCGGCAAATCCGACGTCCGGCGAAGCGATGAAGGTCTCCGTCGAGAAGGCTATCTTCCGGCCGGGCCACGGCGGCGCGCCCAACTACGTCGAGCTTTCCGGCCACCTCGACGGCGAGATCGAGAAGGGCGAGATGGAGTTCGAGGCGAACCGGGTCACGATCGCGAAGGGGCAAATCCGCAAGGCCGAGTTCCAGGGCCAGACCGGAGAGGACGGGAAGATCGCATCCTCCCTCTCGGCCGCCACGCTCGCCTTCGAGCTGTCATCGGGGAAGTTCGTGGTCCCCGGCGGCATGGGCGTCGAGCTCGACTCGGGCTCGACCTTCGAGGTCCAGAAGCTCAAGGTGACCTCGGCCGGCAAGTTCTCGGGTATTGCGAAACTCGACCTCGCCGGCCAGACCGGCGACCTGTCGCGAAAGGGCGCAACGATCTCGGCCTCCGACATCAAGCTGAAGACGCCGGGGCTGACGATGGTCGACGGGAAGGCGACGGGGCCGCTGGAGCTTTCCTTCGTCTACCAGCTCGAATACCCGTTCGTCGTGAAGTACCCCATGAAGGGAGTCCCCGAGAAGAAGCTGATGCTCGACTTCCACGGGCCTTTCGCGACGAAGCTCGACCTGAAGGACGCCGGGGGAGACGAGGGAGAGGTCACGGGCACCTACGTCTTCAAGGCTCCGTGGGATCCGATCGAGCAGGCCGCGCTCGCGGCCCTCGAAGCGAAGTGGCAGCAGGATCTGGCGATCAAGAACATCGACTTCGCGATCGTGCCGAAGATGTTCCGGCCGTGCGGCGAGTCCTGCTTCACGCTGGCGATCGAGGTCACGGCCGAGAAGAGGTCGCAGAATCGTCTCAAGAAGCTCTTCTCGCAGTTCTGCGCGCCCGTCGGCCGGGCGAACCTCTTCGTGGACAAGCCCGAGCGCGCGTTCGTCCTGAAGGACGTCAAGATCGAGACGCACTGCAAGGGCGCAATCGGCTGGGTCATCAACTTCCTCACGCCGCTGCTGACGAAGACATACAGCGACATGAAGCTCTTCCAGATGCCGCCCGATCTCCCGCTGACGGTCGACACGGTCCGCGGCGGCGTCCGCCTCGTCGAGATCGGCGGAACGATCGACTGGCAGGCCGGCGAGCAGAAGCCGAAGGTTCCGCCCGAGCCTAAGCCCGTGGTCGTCGAGCCGGAGAAGCCGCCGGGGTCGTAGGGGCGGGGCTTGCGGCCGCCCGGGGCGGGGACAAGCCCCGCCCCTACCTGGCCGGCGGCGGGATCACTCTGGGATACCTCTCCAGCATTCCGTCTTCCTTCATCACCTTCTCGATCGCGTCGATGTCCCACGGGGCGTCGTTGGAGATGACCTCCTTGCCCGTCTCCGTGATGACGACCATGTCCTCGAGACGGACGTTGATCTTCTCGTCGGGAACGGTCAGGGCCGGTTCGATGGTGAAGACCATGCCCGCCTTCAGCGGTCCCTCGTGCGAGCCCACGTCGTGCGTGGCCATGCCGACCCAGTGCCCGATGTAGGGATATTCGCTCTCGCCGCTCTTCTTGTACTTCGCGACGAAGTCTTCGGCCGCCTTGCGATGGGAGGGCTTCGAGAACTTCGACGCGGCGAGGATCGGATCCATCGCGGCGCCGGCGTCGTGGATGACCTGCGCACCGGTCTTTCCCGGAGCGATGGCCTTCAGGATTTCGCGGTAGCAGGCGAGATAGAAGCCGTAGAGCTCTCTCTGCCACTGCGAGAACTTTCCGTTGACGGGGAACATGCGCGTCACGTCGCTCATGTAGTACCCGTAGTCCGGGGCGTAGTCCATGAGCAGGAAGTCGCCATCCTGCATCAGACGCTTGCCGGCATTGTAGTGGCCCCAGAAGGCGTTGGGGCCGCTGCCGATCAGCGAGTAGTAGGCGTCGCCCTGGGCGCCGTTGCGGAAGAAGACGAACTTCGCCACACCATCGAGCTCGCGCTCGTACTGGCCCGGGCGCGCCGACTTCATGCCCTCGAGAATGCCGAGGCCCGCGAGCTTCGTGGCGTTGCGGATCATGACGAGCTCGCGCTCGCTCTTGATCAGGCGCAGGGCGTCGAGCGTGGGCGACAGGTCTTTGATCTCGAAGACCGGGAAGCGCGTCCGGATGAGCTCGACGAAGTGGCCCTCGCGCGAGGGCCGGCCGTCGAAGGGGTCGGCCGCCAGGTCGGCGACGTAGCGCAGGGCGAGGTCCCGGCTCATCGACCCGAGCTCCGCCGGAGCCAGCGGGGTGTAGAGGACGCGCCGGCCCCGCCGCTGGTACTGGTTCTCGATGCCTTCGGCGAAGACGTCGTTCGCGGCGACCGCCTCGACCCCCGAGAGCTTCATCACCTCGGCGGCGTCTTCGGCGGTGAGGAGCCGCCCTTCGCCCTTCTCGCGGTTCGCGTTGCGGTGCGGGAGATAGAGGGTGGCTTTCCTCGTGGCGCCGTCGAGGATCAGGTACGCGTTGGGCGTCTCGATGCCGCAGAGGTAATAGAACTCGTTGGTCTGCCGGAACCGCGTGTAGCTCGGCGGCATCGTCGCGCCCTGGACGACCGCGAAGGCGTCCTTGCCGATCGCGTCGTAGACCTTCGCGCGCCGCGCCGCGAATTCCTCGGGCGGGAAGTCCGTGGTGAAGAGCGAGAAGCCCTCCTGCGCAAGCAACGGTGTGCAGAGGCCCAGGACCAGCAGGAAGGCGAACGGGGAGCGTCGTACCATCGATGCCTCCATCTCGAAAAACCTACGAAAGACGAATCAATCCGGGATTCGGTAGCGGCCCAGGACGACGGTGACGTTGTCTTTGCCGCCGTTCTCCAGAGCCAGGTCCACGAGCCGGCGGCAAGCCTGGGCCGAGGTGCGCGATTCCTTGAGAACGCGCGCGATCATTTCGTCGGGAACCATGTCGGTCAGCCCGTCCGAGCACAGCAGCAGCTGGTCGCCGTCCTCGAGGCGCGAGCGCTTCAGCTGGACCTGGACGAAGGCCCCGCGGGTCGCCAGGGCGCTCGTCAGCACGTTGCGGTAGGGGCTCGTCTCGACTTCTTCCTGACGGATCGCTCCGGAATCCGCCAGGGACTGCGCCATCGTCTGGTCGCGCGTCAGGCGCTCGAGCCGGCCTCTCTTGCGAAACACGTAGGCGCGTGAGTCCCCGACGTGCGCCGTCAGGAGCTCCGACCCGACGGTGCCGGCGACCGTCATCGTCGTTCCCATGCCGCGCAGGCTCGGATCGGCGTTGGCGCGCTCGACCAGAGCGTCGCGGACGAGCTGGAACCGGCGCTCCATCCGCTGCAGAACCTCCTCGGCGAGCCGGTCGTCGAGGAGCATGATCCAGTCGGGCGTCTCCAGGATGAGATCCACGAGAGCCTGGATTGCCGTCCGGCTGGCGATCTCGCCGGCGGCCGATCCCCCCACACCGTCGGCCACGAGCATGGCGTACACGGTCTCGTCGTACGTTTCCGGCATCGCTCCCGGGGGCATGTTGGTCGAAAGCGTCCGCATGCTTCGCTGGAAGCGTCCCGCGAAGTAGTGGTCTTCGTTGTTGGGCCGCACCTTCCCCGGGTCCGAGAGGGCGGCGAGCTCGACCGTGACGAGGGAGGACGCGCCGGCGGGCGGCCGGACTTCGGACTCCGGCCGCACCGGAAGCTCGTCCGTGTCCTGGTCGCGAGATCCCATCGCGGGTCGCCTCTCCCTTAATGCTATCGCGGAAGGCGTCCGCGATCCCTCAACGAACGGTCGCCAGAGCCTTTTCGGTCTCCGCCAGGAGGGCCTCGGCGCCCACGGGGGAGCCGGTCGCCTTCTTCATCCAGATGTCGGGAGCAACGTTGCCGACCTTCGCCATGCGCTCGAACTCGGAGCCGAGGTTGCCGGCCTTCTCGACCTGTCGCTCGATCTGGAACGCGATCAGGTGTCCGATCGGGTAGTCGGGCAGATAGAGCAGCGCGTCGATCATGTGCGAGTAGATCCCCAGCGTGTAGACCACGTCCTTCTTCTTGAAGACCGGCGCGTAGTACTTGTTCCAGACGTCGCGGCAGATGGAGAGCGTCGCCTCCTTCAGCTGCGCGGGTGTCGAGTCGGGATGGTCGTACATCCAGTGCCACACCGCCATGTCGACGAGGGCCACGCCGGCGATCTCGTACGTCGCCCAGAAGTCATTCAACGTCTTCAGCGCCCGGCTCTTGGCGTCGGGCTTGGCGAGGCCCAGAAGCTCCAGATCGTGGGCCTGGAACACGAATGCGAGGGCCTCGGTGAAGGCTGTGTTCGGCACGCCCGCGAGCAGTGTCGAGTCCACGTCGTTCAGGGAGAACGTCTGCTCGACGTTGTGCCCCATCTCGTGGACGGCGATGTTGAACCCCTTGTAGTTCATCCCGTCTTTTTCGACGCGCGTCCGCAGGTGGGCCTTGTCGGCTCGCCGCTGCGCGCCCAGGGCGTGGCCCGACCCGCGCGCGGCCTCGACGGCGATGTGGTCGGCGAGATACTTCGCCCGCTCCTTCGTGAAGCCGAGGCCGACGAGCAGGTTCGGGATGTCGTCCTGGTAGGCCTCCGCGGTGGGGTACTTCTTGCGGACGATCTCGTCGAGCTGTTCCTCGGTGTACTTGCCGCGCTCGCGGAAGCCGTTGTACCAGACGTCGAAGGGCTCCAGCGGACGCCCGAGACGCTTCTCGATCAGCGCCGCGATCTGCGGCACCAGCGGCGAGGAGAGGACCTGCTCGAGCATCGCCTTCACGCGCGCCTCTGGGATCTGGCGGTTCTCGTCGAAGCGCCGCGCAATCCAGGTGGGCGCCGTCGGCGAGTAGGGATCCGCGAGGCGCACCGCGCGGTAGGTGCCGAGGAGCTTTGCGTAGCGCGTGTCGGGCTCGGGGGCGTTGGAGATCTTCATGTCCGCGGAAAGGGCCTTGTCCGAGTCTCGCTCGGTCGTCGTCTTGATGGTGTTGGCGACGGGATCCCAGTCCACGAACGGGTTGTCGACGACGAGTCCCGGGATCGTCTGCGTGACGATCCGGTCCATCACCTGCGCGATCTGGCGCTGTTTGGCAGGACCCGTCTTGCTGTCGGAGTAGTCGGCCTTGATCTCGTCGCGCAGATTCCAGTGCGAAAGAAGACGCAGCTTCGGCGGGAAGAGGCGCTGGCCCTTCGCGTCCACGAGGTGGTGCATCCAGATGTTGTATTGAGCGATGTAGCGGTCGGCGTCGGCCGCGGCCTCGGTGATCTGGAGATTGACCTGCGCCGGCACACGCTTGGAGAAGCGCTCGGCTAGACGCGCCTCGGCCCACTGGCGGCGGGTCCAGCCTTCTCCCTCCGCCAGCCGCTGCTCGAGCGTCGTGATGGGGAAGTTCAGGAGGACCGCGAAGGCGAGGCGGTTACGGAAGGAGTCGTCCACGAAGTGGGCCGAGGGGTCGTAGCCGCCGAGGACCTCGTCGAAGGGATAGATATCTCCCAGGTCCAGGTCCGCCTGCCGCCGGAAGTCGCGCGCGATCTCGTTCATGTGCCCGTCCAGCGACTCCAGCGAGAACTCCATGCGCGAGAAGAGAGCGTTGCGGGCCACCGAGTCCGGCGCCATGAACTGGCGGACGACGCCCGCGAACGCAGCCTCGTCGCCGTCCTCCTTGCGCCAGAAGCGAGCCGCCTGTTCGACGCCGCGCTGGAAGCGCGGGCGCTCGGATTCCCCGTATTTGGCGGCGAGCTCGTTTTCGAGCTTCGTCATCGTGTCTTTCATGGCGTCGGGCGAGCCTCCCTGAGTGGCGATCGCGGCGGAGCCGGCGGCGAGCGCGGCGAGGAGAAACGGGGCCCGGAATCGGAGCATGCGACCTCCCGGCGGGGAGTGTATCCGCGGCCGGCGCCTCGCCGTTTCGAAACTTTTTCGCCGCTCCTACGAATCAGTCAAGAATCTCCGTGCGACTCGAAAAGGAGCCCTCATGCGCGTTCTGACTCCGTCCCGATCCGCGGCCATCTCCTTTCTGGCCGTTCTCGGGGCCGTCCGGATCTTTGGAGCCGAGCCCGAGCCGCCGGCCCTGCGTCTCCCGAAGACGGCCCGGCCGACCGGGTACGTGGTGGAGCTCGCGATCGACCCCGCCCGGCCCTCGTTCCGGGGCATGGTGGACGTCGCGGTCCGGCTGGACGAAAAGACCTCATATCTCTGGATGCACGCGGAGGCGCTGAAGATCGAGCGCGCCTCGGGCAAGGCCGGCGGTGCCGCGGTGGGCGTGACCGCGACCCCGCGCGGCGAAGAAGGATTCCTGGGTGTCGCGTTCGACCGGCCGGTCGGGCCCGGCGACGTCTCGCTCCACTTCGAGTACACCGGCGCGCTCGACGAAACCTCTACCCAGGGCCTCTTCCGGCAGAAGAGCGGCGACGACTGGTACGCCTTCAGCCAGCTCGAGTCGACCGACGCCCGCCGCGCGTTTCCGTGTTTCGACGAGCCGTCGTACAAGACGCCCTGGCAGCTGACGCTCACGATTCCGAAAGGACTGTCCGCCGTCTCGAACACGCCGATCGAGTCGGAGAAGGACGGTCCCGACGAAACACGCGTCGTACGGTTTCAGAAGACGAAGCCGCTGCCGTCCTATCTCGTCGCGCTCGCGGTGGGCCCCTTCGAGTACGTGGACGCGGGCCGCGCGGGCCGCAACAAGACGCCGATCCGCATCGTGACGCCGCGCGGGAAAGCGTCGCAGGCGACGTACGCGGCGGCCACGACGGGGCCACTGCTCGAGGCTTTGGAGTCCTACTTCGGCATGCCGTTCCCGTTCGAGAAGCTCGACCAGGTCGCGATCCCGCAGACCGTCAGCTTCGGCGCGATGGAAAACGCCGGGATCATCACCTGGTCCGAATCCGTGCTGCTCGCGGACCCGGCCGAGGAAACGATCAAGCTCCGCCGCCAACAGGCCGACTGGAACGCCCACGAGATGGCGCACCAGTGGTTCGGCGACCTGGTGACGCTGGCCTGGTGGGACGACGTCTGGCTGAACGAGTCCTTCGCGACCTGGATGTCCGACCGCACGCTCGCCGAGTGGAAGCCGGAGTGGAACATGGACGTCGCGCGGGTCGAGGCCCGGTCCAACGTGATGAACGACGACACGCTGATCTCGGCGCGCAAGATCCGCCAGGAGATCACGACTCCCGACGACATCGTCAACGCGTTCGACCCGATCTCGTACCAGAAAGGCGCCGCGGTCCTGACGATGTTCGAGTCGTGGATCGGCAAGGACAAGTTCCGCGACGGCGTTCGCAAGTATCTCGAGGCGCACCGCTACGGCAACGCCACGTCGCAGGACTTCCTGCGCGCGATCGAAGCCGCGAGCTTCCCGGGCGTGGCCGCGGCCTTCTCGACGTTTCTCGACCAGGCCGGCGTTCCGTTGCTCGAGGTCGCGACGGCGTGCTCCGGGGAGAAGCCCCGCCTCGCGCTCTCCCAGAAGCGCTTCCTGCCGGTCGGCACGCCGGGCTCCGAGAAGGAGACCTGGAAAATCCCCGTCTGCTCGCGCGGCGGATCCGGAGCGGCTCCGGCGCGCGCCTGCGGCCTGCTGACGGACGCTTCGGGGACGCTGCCCGCACCGACGTCCGCCTGCCCGGCGTGGCTTCTCGCCAACGAGGGGGAGCGCGGTTATTATCGCGCGCTCTACGAGGGGGATCTCCTTTCGAAGCTCCTCGACGTAGCGGACCGCGAGCTCTCGGTCGCGGAGCGCGTGGGTCTGCTTCGCGACGTGGACGCGCTGGCGGTCGGCGGGGCGATGCCGATGGCCGAGGCGCTGGCGCTCGTACCCCGCTTTGCGGGAAGCCCGTCGCGGTCGATCGTGCTGGCCACGATCCGCATCGCCGCCGACGTGAAGGACAAGCACCTGCTGCCTCCGGACTTGAAGCCCAACTTCGGCCGCTTCCTCACCAAGACCTACGGCGCCCGAGCGCGCGAGCTCGGTTTCGTACCGAAGCCCGGGGAAGACGAGGAGACGCGCCTGCTTCGGGAGAGCCTCGTGCCGTACGTCGCGCGCGAGGGATCGGATCCGGCCCTTCAGGCGGAGGCGCGACGCCTCGCGCTCGCATGGCTCGACGACCGGTCGGCGATCGAGGCTTCGATGGCGACCGAGGTTCTCCAGGCCGCCGCGGCGCACGGCGATCGGGCGCTCTTCGATCGCTTCAAGGCCGCACTCCTCTCGGCGAAGGAGCGGCGCGACCGCAAGCGGCTGTACGCGGCACTCGTGACGTTTCCCGACCCGCAGCTCGTGGCCGAGGCCTTCGCGCTCGAGCTCTCGCCACAGACGGATCCGCGCGAGTCCAACACGATGTTCTTCGCGGCGCTCGAGGAGGACACGGGAAGTCTGGTGGGATGGAAGTTCCTGACGGAGAACTACGACGCCCTGATGGCGAAGGTCCCGCGCGAGGCGACCGGAGAGGCGCCATACATGGGTATCGGCTTCTGCGACGCGGGCCGCCGGCGCGAGGTTGCCGAGTTCTTCAAGGGCCGCATCGACAAGCTTCCCGGCGGCCCCCGAAATCTCGCGCACGTGCTGGAGACGATCGACCTCTGCGTCGCGGCCCGCGCGTCCCAGGAGGCAAGCGTGCGGGAGTTTTTGAAGTCCTGGTGACCCGGTTAGACGCTCTGCGCCTTCGTCAACGAGGCGAGCAGCCGCTCGAAGTCCTTCTGCGCCTTCTCGATCGTCGGGATCGGGCCGACGCACTTGAAGAAGACGAGCCCTTCGGGAGCTTCGACGATGGCGCCGGAGAGGCGCCAGTTGGGCTTCTTGCCCTGCGACTGCATCATCGGGCCGCCGGGCGCGAGGTAGGTTCCCGAGAGCTCGATCGTGTGGACGCGCAGGCCGCCGTGGTTCTGGACGGCCTTCTTCGGCGGGGTCCCGTTCTCGAACTGCGCGGTCCAGCGATCCAGGTTTTCGGAGACGGTTCCGCCCTGTCCCTTGCCGAAGAAGAAGACGCCGCATTCCCCGGCCTCGGCTCCCGGCGCCGCGGGAATCGCGTACGTCGCGGCGCGCATCGGCCGGGGAGCCTGCACGCTCCAGGCGGCCGGAAGCGTCCAGCGCAGACCTCCCGCCGACTGCTCGGTCGCGGCCAGGGCCGCGGCGGTTGCCCCGAGAAGAAGAAGGCCGGCCGCTCTCGCCCGGTGCCGTTGCATAACGTTGGTCAGCTTATCTCGTTAAAGGAATGGTAACGGGTGTTGAATTAGAGGACTGAGGAGGAGGTTTGTGATGAAACGTTTCGCCTCTGGAATCCTGGCCGCGGTCTTTGCCGCCGCGGCGTTCCCCGCAACCGCGCAGGACAAGCCACCGATGCCCAAGCCCGGCCCCGAGCACAAGAAGCTGTCTTATTTCGTGGGTCACTGGAAGACTAAGGGAGACATGAAGCCGGGCCCGATGGGTCCGGGAGGAAAGTTCTCCGGAACAGACGACTGCAAGTGGCTTGGCGAGTTCTTCGTCACCTGCAACACGAACGGCTCGGGTGCCATGGGAAAGATTTCGGGTATCGGCGTCATGGGCTACGACGGCGCCAAGAAGGCATACACGTGGAACGGTTTCAACAGCATGGGAGAGAACGAATCGGCCACGGGGACGGTGGACGGGAAGACCTGGACGTACACGAACGAAAACGTGATGGGCGGAAAGACCTACAAGGGCCGCTACACGATGACCGAGCAGGGGCCCGACGCCTACACGTACAAGCTCGAGATGTCCGAGGACGGTAAGAACTGGACGACGGCGATGGAGGGCAAGTCCACGAAGGTCGCCGCCAAGTAGAGCAAGTAAAGGAGGAGTTTCGATGAAATCGAGAATCGCGCTAACGCTACTCGCCGGCGGTCTCGCGGCGACCGTGCTCGCCCAGGCCCCGGAACCACCCAAACCCGGGCCCGAAACCAAGAAGCTCGACGTCTTCGCCGGAAAGTGGGTCGGGGAGTCGGAGATGAAGCCGGGTCCCATGGGTCCGGGGGGGAAGTTCACGAACGAGGATGACTGCACCTGGTTCGATGGCGGATGGCAGCTCGTCTGCCGCTCGACCGGCAAGGGCCCCACGGGCCCGACCAAAGGGGAAGGCGTTCTGGGCTGGAGCAACGAGGAGAAGGTCTACAAGTACCAGGGCTTCGACAGCATGGGGATGATGATGACGGCGACCGGCAAGGTCGACGGCAACACCTGGACCTGGACGGGCAAGGACAAGATGGGCGGCAAGCTCATCCACTCGCGCTACACGATCGTCAAGCCGACGCCCACCACGCAGACGTTCAAGTGGGAAACGTCGGAAGACGGGAAGACGTGGACGACGCTGATGGAGGGAAAGTCGACGAAGAAGTGACCGCGTCGACGGCGCGCGTGCGCCGGCGGAGCGGTCATCCCGAGCGCAGCGAGGGATCCCGCGCTCGATAAGTCCGGGATCCCTCGTCGCTCCGCTCCTCGGGATGACACCGAAAGGGCGGCCCGAGCGGCCGCCTCTCGCCGTCTAGGAGGTCCACGCCTCTCTCCTGGAAGGCCTCCTTCCGAGCCGCCGCTCTCGAAGAGGCATAGACTTCATTGCGAAAACGAGAAAGGAGATACCGCCATGAAGCACTTGAAGTTCGCAATCCTGGTCACGGCAGGGGTATTGACAACCGCCGCGGCGGGGCAGGCCCAGGAAAAAAAGGCGGAACCGCCCAAGCCCGGACCAGAGGCCAAGAAGCTCGATGCCTTCGCGGGGAAGTGGTCGGGCGAATCGGAGATGAAACCCGGGCCGTGGGGACCCGGCGGCAAGGTGACGAGCGAGTCGGAGTGCACGTGGTTCGAAGGCGGATTCACGCTCGTCTGCAAGGAAGAAGGCTCGGGCCCAATGGGCAAGATGAAGAACGAGTACGCCCTCGGCTGGAGCCCCGAGGACAAGGTCTACAAGTACATGGGCTGGGACAGCATGGGCATGATGGGATCGGCCACCGGAACCGTTTCGGGAAATACCTGGTCGTGGAAGGGCCAGGACAAGATGGGCGGAAAGCTGATCAAGTCGAAGTACACCATCGTCATGGCCTCGCCAACCTCCTACACGTTCAAGTGGGAGACGTCGGAGGACGGCAAGACCTGGACGACCTCCGCGGAAGGCAAGTCCACGAAGAAGTGACCGCTTCGCCGTCGCTTCGCGGCGGCGAAAGCGGTCATCCCGAGCGCAGCGAGGGATCCCGATCTTGACTCGAGGGGCGGCCAGTGCGGCCGCCTTCTTCTTTTCGCGGCGCTAGAATCGCAGTCTTGACTCCGTGCCCGAGCTGCGCCGCCGCAGTTCCGGAAGGAGCGCGCTTCTGTCCTTCCTGCGGGCAGGCCGTATCTTCGGTCTCCCAGCTGCCGACCGGTCTCGCCTCGCCCTCGGTCGCGGAGGCGGCGCGGCGGCGGAACCCGTCGTCCTCGAAGGTGGGGAGGTTGGCGTCCTCCGACTCGATCCAGGCCGGCGGGTTCACGCCTGGCGCGATGCTCGCCGAGCGGTATCGGATCATCGGGCTTCTCGGGCGCGGTGGGATGGGCGAGGTCTACCGCGCCGACGACCTGAAGCTGGGTCAGCCGGTGGCGCTGAAGTTTCTGCCGAAGCATCTGGCTTCGGATCGCGAGAGGCTCGAGCGCTTCTACGCCGAGGTGCGGACGGCGCGGCAGGTCTCGCACCCCAACGTGTGCCGTGTCTACGACGTCGGCGAGGTCGACAGACAGCACTTCCTGTCGATGGAGTACGTCGACGGCGAGGACCTGGCCTCTCTGTTGAAACGGATCGGGCATCTGCCCGCCGACAAGGCGCTGGAGATCTCGCGCGAGCTCTGCGCGGGCCTGGCGGCGGCGCACGACAAGGGAGTGCTGCATCGAGACCTCAAGCCGTCGAACGTCATGATCGACGGCCGAGGGCGCGCGCGGATCACGGACTTCGGCCTGGCGGTCGCGGCCGGAGAGTCGACCGATGGAGAAGTTTCCGGCACGCCGGCGTACATGGCGCCCGAGCAGCTCGCGGGCAAGGGCGCGTCGGTCCGGAGCGACGTCTACGCCCTCGGACTCGTGCTCTACGAGCTCTACACGGGTCGGAAGGCCTTCGACGGGGCGACGTTCCAGGAGTTGAAGCGCAAGCACGCGCAGGAGTCGCCCGCTTCGCCCTCGGCGATCGCGCCGGGCTTCGACCCGGTGGTGGAGCGGGTGATTCTGAGGTGTCTGGAAAAAGAGCCGCCGGCTCGGCCCGCGTCGGCGGCGCAGGTCGCCGCGGCGCTTCCGGGGGGCGATCCTCTGGCGGCAGCCCTCGCCGCCGGCGAGACCCCTTCCCCCGAGATGGTCGCGGCGGCCGGAGAGGAGGGCGCGCTCACCCCGGCGAAGGCGTGGGCTCTTCTCGGCAGCGCGCTCGCAATCGTCCTGGCAATCCTGCCGCTGACGCGGTACTCGATGGATGTCGGTGTCGCCCCGCTTCCGAAGAGCCCGGATGCCCTCTTCGACCGCTCCCGCGAGATCGTGCAGAGGCTCGGCTATCGTGAGCGTCCCGCCGACACGGCCGTCTGGTGGGAGCGCCAGTACGACTACCTGCGCTATCGGGCCGATCGACTTCCTTCACCGCGGCGCGTTCGGGAGCTCGAGACGATCGAGCCGCACCCCTGGTGGTTCTGGTACCGGCAGAGCCCGCGCCAGCTGTTGCCCGCGAGCGGCGGCCAGAGGGTGAGGGCCGACGATCCACCGCTCGACGTCTCCGGAATGATCAATCTGGCTGTGGACGCCCGAGGGAATCTCGTGCGGTTCCACGTCGTCCCGCCGCAGATCGATGAGTCGAAGGGACCCTGGGCGGAGCCGGACTGGACGGCGCTCTTTCGGGAGGCAGGTCTCGAGCCCGGGAGCTTTACTTCGTCGGGACTCAAATGGGTTCCTCCCATGGCTTTCGATGCGCGCGCCGAGTGGAACGGCGCCTTCTCGAGCCAGCCGGACGCTCCGATCCACGTGACGGCGGCGGCGTATCACGGCAGGCCGGTCTACTTTGAAGTTCTGGGACCCTGGAATCGGCCATCGCGCGGGGAGGAAGTGCGCCCGCTGATCTCCGGTGGAATCACGGTCATCTTGTTGTTCCTCTCACTCGTGATCGCCGGCTCGATCATCGCGCGGCGCAACCTGCGCCTGGGCCGGGGCGACCCGAGGGGAGCCTTCCGGATCGCCGCCGTGCTGTTCGTCATGTCCCTTTCGTCCTGGCTCCTCTTGGCCGATCACGTCGCGGATCTCCAGGGCGAATTCGCCATGTTCGTGGGAAGCCTTTCCAGGGCGCTTTTCGACGCCGGCTTCGTCTGGCTGATGTATATGGCGCTCGAGCCCTTCGTCCGGCGCCGATGGCCGGACTTGCTGATCTCCTGGACGCGCCTGCTGTCCGGCCGCTTTCGCGACTCGCTCGGCGGCCGCGACTGCCTGATCGGCGTTCTGGCGGGAGCCGGCGCAGCCCTGATCCTGCACCTCGCCAACAGTCTGGCGTCCTTCATCAATATCCGGGGGATGACGCCGGTGCCGCCATATCCCGCCGCGCTCGCTGCTCCCGCCCTGCTGGCAGGAAAGATCCTCGACGATGCCGAATTCTCTTCGATGCAGGCTTTCGGCATCATGGCCTTGCTGATCCTCTCGTGGGTTCTATCGCGGCGCCGGTGGCTCGCTGTCGGCATCAGCGTTGTCGTCGTGAGCCTGCTCAGCCTGAGCCAGGAGAATTTCGCACTCGACGTCCCCCACGGCCCTGTTACTGGCGAGCGTCACGGTTTTCGTGGCCACCCGGGTCGGTCTTCTGGCTCTGTGGGTCTTCTATTTCGCTGATCACCTGCTGACCGCCTATCCGCTGACGCTCGACTTCTCCAGCTGGTACGCCGGGCGATCGTTCGTCGTCCTCGCGATCGTGGCCGGTCTGGCTCTCTACGCGTTCCGTCTGTCGCTCGGCGGGAAGCCCGCATTTGCGGCCACACGCCTGGAGCAAGCCTGAAGCAGAGGTACAGGTTACTGGGGAGAGTGCGATAGACCCTAGAACTCGATCCGCCCTGTAATGATGTCCTTGAACATGGTCCAGTCTCCGGCCAGGCTGTAAAGCGGATGCCGGAACGTTGCCGGGCGGTTGTGTTCGAAGAAGAAGTGGCCTGCCCAGGCCAAGCCGTATCCGACCAGCGGAGCGGCGACCAGCCAGCGCCAATCGCGCTTCGCCGCGGCCGCGCCGAGCGCGAGCAGAACGAGTGCGCTGCCCGTGAAGTGGAGCCGCCGGCAGGTCGGATCGCGGTGCTCGGCCAGGTAGAACGGGTAAAACTCCCGAAAGCTCGAATACGCCTTCATGGCCCTCGCTCCTCGGCGCAATGGTGCTCCACATTCTTCCGGCTGTCACTCGACTCGACGGGCGGCCCGGCGCGGCCACCCCTCTTCTTTTTCCGGCGCTAGAATCGCAGCCTTGACTCCGTGCCCGAGCTGCGCCGCCGCAGTTTCGGAAGGAGCGCGCTTCTGTCCTTCCTGCGGTGAGGCCGTGTCTTCCGTCTCCCAGCTGCCAACGAACCTGGCCTCGCCCTCCGTTGCGGAGGCAGCGCAGCGGCGGAGCCCGTCGTCCTCGAGGGTGGGGAGGCTGGCGTCTTCCGACTCGGTCCAGGCAGGCGGGTTCACGCCCGGCGCGATGCTCGCCGAGCGGTATCGGATCATCGGGCTTCTCGGGCGCGGCGGGATGGGCGAGGTCTACCGCGCCGACGACCTGAAGCTGGGCCAGCCGGTGGCGTTGAAGTTTCTGCCGAAGCATCTGGCCTCGGATCGGGAGAGGCTCGAGCGCTTCTACGCCGAGGTGCGGACGGCGCGGCAGGTCTCTCACCCCAACGTGTGCCGTGTTTACGACGTGGGCGAGGTCGACAGCCAGCACTTCCTGTCGATGGAGTACGTCGACGGCGAAGATCTGGCCTCGCTCTTAAAACGGATCGGGCATCTACCGGCCGACAAGGCGCTCGAGATCTCGCGCGAGCTCTGCGCGGGCCTGGCTGCGGCGCACGACAAGGGTGTGCTGCATCGGGACCTCAAGCCTTCCAACGTGATGATCGACGGCCGCGGTCGGGCGCGGATCACGGATTTCGGTTTAGCCGTGGCGGCGGGTGAAGACACGGAGGGCGAAGTCTCGGGGACGCCTGCGTACATGGCGCCCGAGCAGCTCGCGGGCAAGGGCGCGTCGGTCCGGAGCGACGTCTACTCCCTGGGCCTCGTTCTCTACGAGCTGTACACGGGTCGCAAGGCGTTCGACGGCGCGACACTCGGAGAGCTCCGGCGAAAGCACGCCGAGCAGACGCCCGCGGCGCTTTCGAAGATCGCGCCGGGTGTGGACCCGGTCGTCGAGCGGGTCATCCTGAGGTGCCTGGAAAAAGAACCGTCGGCGCGGCCGGGGTCGGCGGCGCAGGTCGCCACGGCGCTTCCGGGGGGCGATCCTCTCGAGGCGGCCTTGGCCGCGGGCGAGACGCCCTCGCCCGAGATGGTCGCGGCGGCGGGCGAGCAGGGCGCCCTCGCACTGGCGCGCGCCTGGGCGGAGTTGGCGGGCGTGTTCGTCCTCGTCGTCGCCGTCTCGTTGATGTCCTGGTTCGCGAAGGACGACGGCCTGGCTCCGTTCCCGAAGAGCCCGGAAGTCCTCGAGAATCGAGCCCGCGAGCTCGTCAAGTCGTTCGGCTATTCCGAAGAGCCCGCCGACGATGCCTTCTGGTGGGACCGGCAATACCAATACCTCAAGTACCGCGCCGCGCACATCCCATCCACGAGGAATTATCGGGAGCTCGCCCATGCTCAGCCCCACCCGTGGTGGTTCTGGTACCGGCAGAGCCCGCGGTTCCTGGTTCCGCAAGGCAGCAGTCAGGTTCTGACGATGAACGCCGGAGAGCCTCTGGAGACCGACGATCCTCCTGTGGAGGTTTCGGGGATGGTCAACCTGGCCATGGACGCGCGCGGCAACCTCATGAGTCTTCGCGCCGTGCCGCCTCAGGTCGAGCCCACAGGCGCTTCCGCGCCGACGCGAGAGGCGGACTGGCGGCCGCTTCTTGCAGCCGCCGGCCTCGACCTCGCCCGGCTCTCGCCCTCCTCGCCGAGATGGCTGCCTAGAGAGCCGTTCGACTTCCGCGCCGACTGGGAGGGTCTCTATGCCTCGGATCCGAACGTGCGGATCCACGTCTCCGCGGCTTCCTATCGCGGCAGGCCCGTGTCCTTCGAGGTTCTCGGTCCCTGGGAGCTTCCTTCCCGAATGCAGGAGGCGCCGGAGGCGGGCGGGTCCGTCGCGCGGAACGCCGCCATCGTGATCATGGCTCTCTCGGTTCTTGTAGCGGGCGTTCTCGTGGCGCGCCGGAATCTGCGCCTGGGACGCGGAGATCGCCGGGGCGCGATGCGGGTCTCGGCCTTCCTGCTCACGACGATTCTGATCTCGTGGTTCTTTTGGACCCATCACGTGCCGGACCTGTCGGCCGAAGCCAACCTCTTCTTCTCAGCCATCGCCTCCGCACTCTTCTGGGTCGCCTTCGTGTGGCTGATGTACATCGCGATCGAGCCGATCGTGCGGCGCCGGTGGCCGGCCCTGCTCATCTCCTGGAGCCGGCTTCTTGCGGGACGATTCCGAGACCCGCTCGTCGGACGCGACGTCCTGGCGGGAATGCTCTTCGGTGCCGCGCACGAGCTCGTCGAAGTCGTCACGCAAGGTCTCCCCGGGTGGATCAACCTGGCCGGGATGACTCCGATGCCGCCGGCGCGCGCCTATCTCTCGGCGACTCCCGATGTCGCGTACCGCTTTCTCCGAACTTTCCAGGAGGCGTCCGCGCGCTGCCTGGTCATCATGACTGTGCTGGTCCTCTCGCAGGTGCTGCTTCGCCGAAAGAGTCTGGCGGTCGCCCTGACGGGCATGCTCCTGGTGATTCTTTCCCTCTCCGGCGAGAACCTCGCCCTGGAGATCCCGACTGGCATCGTGATGGCGATGCTGACCATCTACGTGGCAGTGCGCCACGGAATCCTCGCGCTCGCCGTCTACTTCTTCGTCGTCATCCTCCTGCACGACATGCCGGTCGCACTGGATTTTTCACGCTGGTACGCGGGAGACTCATTGGTTCTCGTCGGGTTTCTGCTGGCGCTCGCGGTCTATGCCTTCCACGTCTCTCTCGGAGGAAGGCCGGCGTTTTCGGCGGCGCGGCTGGAAGAGGCGTAAGACTAGAATCGAGGTTCGTGATCCCCTGCCCGAGCTGCAACGCCGCAGTTCCGGAAGGAGCGCGCTTCTGTCCTTCCTGCGGCGAGGCCGTCTCTTCGGTCTCCCAGCTCCCGACGAGTCTGGCATCTCCGTCCGTCGATGCCGCGGCCCGCCGGGCAAACCCGGGCTCCTCCTCGAAGGTCGGAAGGCTCGCCTCCTCCGAAGTCATCGAGATCGTCGGGTTCACCCCGGGCGTCGTGCTGGCTGAGCGTTACCGGATCATCGGCCTTCTTGGACGCGGCGGCATGGGCGAGGTCTACCGGGCGGACGACCTGAAGCTGGGCCAGCCGGTGGCGTTGAAGTTCCTGCCGCGGCACTTGGCCTCCGAGAAGGACCGTCTCGAGCGCTTCTACGCCGAGGTGCGGATGGCGCGCCAGGTCTCGCATCCCAACGTCTGCCGCGTCTACGACGTTGGCGAGCTCGACGGACAGAACTACCTGTCGATGGAGTACGTCGACGGCGAAGACCTGGCGTCGCTCTTGAAACGCATCGGCCGGCTCCCGCCGGACAAGGCGCTGGACATCTCGCGCGAGCTCTGTGCGGGCCTCGCCGCCGCGCACGACCGCGGCGTGCTGCACCGCGACTTGAAACCGTCGAACGTCATGATCGACGGACGGGGCCGAGCGCGCATCACCGACTTCGGTCTCGCGGTCGCGGCCGGCGAGGCGGCCGAAGGAGAGGTCTCGGGAACACCCGCCTATATGGCGCCCGAGCAGCTCGCGGGCAAGGGCGCATCGGTTCAAAGCGACGTCTACGCGCTCGGGCTCGTTCTCTACGAGCTCTACACCGGACGCAAGGCGTTCGAGGGCGCGACCCTTGGAGAGCTCCGGCGCAAACACGCCGAGGATTTACCCACGGCGCCTTCGGCGATCGCGCCCGGGGTGGATCCGGCCGTCGAGCGGGTCATCCTGAGGTGTCTCGCGAAAGAGCCCTCGGAGCGGCCTACATCGGCCGCGCAAGTCGCCGCGGCGCTTCCGGGAGGCGATCCGCTGGCGGCGGCGCTGGCTGCCGGCGAGACACCGTCGCCGGAGATGGTCGCTGCGGCGGGGACCGAAGGGGCGCTGCCGGCCGCACGCGCCTGGGCCCTGTTCGGCGGCGCCTCCGCCATCCTGCTAATCGTCTTCCTGCTCGCGCCGTACTCGACGGATCTGGGCCTTGCCCCTCTTCCCAGGAGTCCGGACGCACTCTTCGATCGCGCCGGCGAGCTCGCGAGAAAGCTCGGCTACTCGGCTTCGCCCGGCGACACGGCGTTCTGGTGGGACCGCCAGTACGACTATCTCCTTTACCGCGCCCGCCACCTTCCCGCGCCTCGCCGGGTCCGCGAGCTCTCTTCCGTCGAACCCCATCCCTGGCTGTTCTTCTACCGCCAGAGTCCCGAGCCGATGACGCCCTCCATCCTCAACCCGTACGACACGCAGAACGTGACGGCGGATGCCCCTCCAATGGAGATCTCCGGGATGGTACGGATCGGCCTCGACGCGCGGGGGCGCCTCGTTTCCTTTCGCGGCGTCCCGCCGCAGATCGACGATTCCAAAGGACCCGCGCCGTCGGCCAATTGGGACCTGTTGTTTGCGGAGGCGGGGCTCGATCCGAAGCGCTTCGTGGCGGCGGCTCCGAGATGGACGCCCCCCGCTTATGCCGACGCGCGCGCGGAATCCGACGGATCCTTCGAGCAGCAGCCGGACGTACCGATCCACGTTTCTGCGGCCGCCTATCGGGGCCAGCCCGTGTATTTCGAAGTCTTGGGACCCTGGAATCAACCAACGCGGATGCCCGGAGTGAGGGAGGCCGGGCGGACCGTCGTCGCGCAGGCGGCCTTCATATTCATGGTCGTCTCGGTTCTGGCGGCGGCCGTGGTTTTCGCGAGGCGCAATCTTCGTTTGGGCCGCGGCGACCCGCGAGGGGCATTTCGTGTCTCGATGATCGTGCTCGTGATCGAATTTCTCGGTTGGATCGTCGGAGCCCATCACGTCCGCGACCTGACGGTGGAATTCCAGATGCTGCTCGCCGCCATCGGATTCGCCCTCCTGAGAGGCGTCTTCGTCTGGGTGGCCTACATGGCGATCGAGCCCTACGTGCGGCGCCGGCGTCCCGGGCTTCTTGTCTCCTGGACGAGGCTTCTTGCCGGCCGGTTCTCTGACCCGATGGTCGGACACGACGTGCTGATCGGATTGCTGGTGGGCGGTGTCCGGGTGGTGATCTTTCAGATCGACAACGGGCTGCCGTGGCTCTTCAACCTGCCCGGGATGACGCCGATCCCGGCAAGTCGAGCGGCCCTCGGCGCGCACGGACGTCTGACCGCGCTCGCGCTCGGGAGGGTGACCGAATCCGTCCTCGGAGCGCTGGCGGTCATGGCGCTGTTGATCCTTTCGTGGGTGCTCGTGCGCCGCTTCTGGCTGGCGGTCGCCCTCGCCGGCCTGGTTTTCGCGGTGATCAACCTGTCCGGCGAGAACATCCCGGTCGAGGTGCCAATGGCTGTCGCTGCTGGAGCGCTCACGATGCTCGTGGCCGCCCGGTACGGGCTCGTGGCGCTCATCGTCTACCAGCTGACGTGGGACCTGTTGCTCGCTTTCCCGCTGACGCTCGACTTCTCCCGGTGGTACGCGGGACGCGCGATGTTCGCGGCGGCCGTCTTCCTCGCCCTCGCGATCTATGGGTTCCGGATTTCGCTCGGCGGTAAGCCGGCGCTGGGTGCGGCGAAGCTGGAGGAGGCTTGAGGTAGTCCGGCGGCGGGAATTACCGCATCGCTTCCATAGGCGACAGTCGCGATGCCCGCACCGCGGGATACATCCCGAACACGAGGGCGAGCGCGAGGCACGTGATCCACGCGACGATGAGGCCCATCGGGTTGACGACGAGGCCGTAGGGAAAATTCGCGGAGAGCGCCCTGCAGACGACGGTTCCGAGGAAGGTGCCGAACGACGCGCCGACGGCCGCGAGGACGCATGCCTCGAGAAGGAACTGGACCAGGATCTCGCCGTCGGAGGCTCCCATCGCCTTGCGGAGGCCGATCTCGTAGCGCCGGTCCGAGAACGAGATCAACATAACCGAAAGGACGCCGACGCCTCCGACCAGAAGCACGGTCGCCGCGAGACTCGTCAGCACGACGCGCCATCCGCGCATCTGATCCATGAACTGTGCCCAGGCCTTCACCGACTCGGCCTCGAGGTCCACGATCTTGATGTCCTCGATTCCGTGGTGGGCCTGCTTGGCGCGGCCGATCATCATCGCCGAGACCTCGGCCGTATCCCGCTTCTTCGCGAGCTTGACGGCGACGTTCGAGAGCTTGTGGTCCGGATCGATCCGGTCCATGTAGGTCTGGAGCGGGATCGAGATGCCGTTGGCGTCGTACCAGAGCTCCTCCGTGAAGATCTGGCTGGGAGCCTGGACGCCGACGATGCGGAACCGGACGCCCTCGACGGTGATGTCGCGCCCGACGGGATCGGCGCCGCCGAAGAGCTTGGAGCCCAGCGTCGCTCCGACGACCGCGACGGTCGAGCGCCGCCGCTCGTCGTTGTCGGTCAGCCCGCGCCCCATCGAAACCTGCCTGTTCATCCAGCGGGCGTAGTCCGGCCACACGCCGTTGACCCAGCAGCGCTCGGTGCCGCCGGCGACCTTGACTGCGGACAACTTGGTCGCGCGGGGAAGGTAGGCGAGGACCCTGTCGTCCGGAGCCGTCAGCCGCGGCAGGTCCTCGGCACGCAACCCCGGGCTCATCGCGAAGCGCTTCTGTTCCTCGGTCGTCTCGGGGGAGTTGGGCGCCAGCATGACCGTGCCGTCCCAGCTCATTCCCGAGAAGCCCATGGCGATCTTGTCCATGACCCCGTCCAAGACCGAGCTCATGACCACCAGCGCGAAGACGCCGAGCATCAGGAGCGTCAGCGTCAGGGTCGAGCGCAGCTTGTGCGCCCAGAGCTCGACGAGTCCGCCCTTGATGATCTCCCATCCCAGGGCAAATTTCGCCCCGAGTGAGAGTCGGCGCGGCGCGCGCTCCGTCGGAGCCGCGGCCGGAAGTGAGAGAGCGGTCTCACTCATAGCGCAACGCCTCCATGGGCGACAGCCGCGAGGCTTTCCACGCCGGGAACAGCGCGAACACGAAGCCGAAGACCGCGGCGAGCAGGTACGCCGACACGAAGCTCTTCGCGTCGATGTGGAGGGGAACTCCGATCGAGGCCGTGATGATCTTGGAGAACCCGACGCCGATGATCAGGCCCACGATCGAGCCCGCACCGGTCAGGAGCAGAGCCTCCGTCATGAACTCCTTGAAGACCTCGCGGCCGGGAGCGCCGATCGCCATCTTGACGCCGACCTCGCGGATGCGCTCCTTCAGCGTCGCCATCTGGATGTTGACGTTGACGATGCCGCCGCCGATGAGCGACAGGAATCCCGAGAGCAGGAAGATGATGTCGTAGACGTCCCCCTGGGACTGCTCCTTGCGCACGCGCGCGCCCACGTCATCGAGGCGGAAGTCCTCCTGCTGGCGGTGATTCGCCTTGAGCACGCTCGAGAGCGCCTTCGAGAACTTGGCCATCGCGTCGAGCTTCCGGATGCGAAACGTGACGCGATCGACGCGGTGATACCGGTCTCCTTCGAACCGGCGCGCCACGAGGGTCGTGGGTATGGCGATGATGCGATTTCGCCACCGGAAGATGTTGCGCTGGCCGTCGCGGAAGCGGAACACCCGCTCCTTCAGAATGCCCACGACCTGGACGGGCGTGTCGCCGATGCGGAGCGTCCTTCCCAGCGCGTCTCCGTTGGGAAAGAAGACCGAGACCGCTTCCGTCCCCAGGATCGCGACGGGGGCGGCGGTGTCGATGTCGTGCATCGTGAAGTCCCGGCCCTGATCGATCTCGTAGCCGTCGAGGGCCAGGAAGTCGCCTCCGACACCGCGGATGTCGCGCTCCTGGTCGGCGTAGGTCGATCGTACGCGCGCCCGCGCGTCCTTGCGCAGCGCGATGCCGTCGACCGAGGACGAGTCGATCTCTTCGCCGTCCTCGGCATCGGCGGTGCGCAGGCCGAGGTTGGCCATCTGAAGCGCCGTCGGCGCGCCTTCCTTGACGACCGCGGACTGCCGGACGTTCAGCTTGTCGAGGCCGCCCATGCGGACATAGAGCTCCATCGAGCGCTTGCGCATGCTGTCGGAGATCGAGAAGCCGCCCAGAACCGACGCGACGCCGAGGATGACGCCCAGCGACTGCAGCGTCGAGCGCGTGAGGTTCTCCCGCATCTCCACCCAGGAGTTGCGGACGCGCTCGCGAAAGGCCCCGTTGAACAACACAGACCTCTAGCGGTCCGCTTCGCGGACCGTGGAAATGAGAGGGGAAGTCGCGATCGGACCCTCTCCCTGAAATGGGCGGATTGCGCAGGGGAGTCCGTTGAGGCCGGGGGCGTTTCTCACGCGGCCTCCTCCACGCGGATCAGGCCGTCCATGATCTCGACCTGGCGCTGCGCCATGGCGGCGATCGAGAGATCGTGCGTGACGATGATGATCGTGTTGCCCTGGCGATGGAGGTCCACGAAGAGCTCGAGGACCTCGTGGCCGGTCTTCTGGTCCAGCGCTCCGGTCGGCTCGTCGGCGAGCAGCAGGGCCGGCTTGTTGGCGAGCGCTCGCGCGATGGCGACACGCTGCCGCTGGCCGCCCGACAGCGCCGCCGGCAGGACCTTGGCCTTCTCGGGGATGCCGACCGTCGCGAGCAGCTCGAGGGCCCGCGCCCGCCGCTCCTTGCGGGAGACGCCCGCGTAGAGCATCGGAAGCTCCACGTTGCGGACGACGGAGGCCTTGGGCAGCAGGTTGTACTGCTGGAACACGAACCCGATCTTGTCGTTGCGGATCTGCGCGAGCTCGCGGCCCGACAGGCCCTCGACGCGCTCGCCGTCGAGCGCGTACGTGCCGGCCGTGGGCTTGTCGAGGCAGCCCAGGATCGCCATGAGCGTGGACTTGCCCGATCCCGACGGCCCGATCAGCGCTACGAACTCGCCGCGCGCGACCGTGAGGTCGATGCCCCGCAGCGCGTGCACCGCCGCGCCATTGGACCCGAAGACTTTCGTCAGGCCGTGGGTTTGGATGATGTTGCTCATGTCTCTCGCCTTCCGTTCGTAGGGGCGGCCCTTGCGGCCGCCCCGTGGCGTCGGGCGGGGACAAGCCCCGCCCCTACGACGATCGAGCCCGTTTTCTAGTTA
>JBKOZO010000046.1:0-2981 GCA_046725935.1 Acidobacteriota bacterium
TCGATCGGGTCGGACGAGAGATTCGTCAGTGAGAAGCGCCCGTCCGCGTCGGTGTCGATCCCGGACTTGAAGCGGATGGCGGGATTCTTTCCTTCCCGTGGGGCCGGATTCGAGAAGTGGACGGACGCGCCCCGAATCGGCGCTCCGGTCTCGGCGTCACGAACGACGCCGCGGATTTCCCCGGCGGGGAGCTGGACGTCGTGCTCGACCTCCAGGACGCCGGGCTCGATCGGGACCGTCTCGTCGAAGGGGAGGTCGCTTCCCGAGACCGTCGTCGTCAGGAAGACGTCGCTCCGTGCCGGCCAGAACCGCAGCGAGTAGTCGCCGAGCTCGTCCGACGTCGCCGTGGGATTCTTTCCCACGCTGGCGCGAACCGTTGCGTCCGGCACACCCGCGTCGCCGCGCCGGACGCGCCCATGCAAAGTGACGGGAACGAACGTCAGCCGCACCTCCGCCGTCTCCGAGGATCGCACCTCGGTCCGCTCGGTCCGCTCGATCTCGCCCGAAGCGCCCTCGCCGCGCACGATGACGATGCCGGGCTCGATGTTCTCGAACTCGACGTGCGTTTCGGCCTGCGGCGCGACGGTCTTCTTGCCGACCGGGATCTCCTGTTGATCGGGATCGCGCGCCTGTTGGGCGACTCGAACGACGAAGGTTTCGGCCGGGACCTCGGACGGAAACGCGAGCGTGACACGAAGACGACCTGCTTGAGACACGTAGAAGTCGCCGAGGTCCGCCACGCTTCCGGGTTTCGGCGCGCTGAGGAGGGTTCCGCGGCGTCCGATGCCGGGGACGACGACGTCGAGCTCCCACGCGCCCGGAGGCAGGCTCGAAAAATCCAGAGCGGCGGCGTCGGACGCGATCGGCCGCGTGGCGAAGAAGCGCGCCTCCTCGCCAGCGTCGTCGATGCCGACGCGCCGCACGCGCGCCGACCACTTCTCGGGCGTCTTCCCGCTGCGCGCGTCCAGGATCCGGCCCTTCAACCGGGCCGCGCGCGCGAGTTTCGCGGGCGGGAGCGTCCGCGTCTCTCCCTCGGGGCGGACATTCGACAGAAAGGACGGGGCAAAACCGGGAGCCAGGATCGCGAGGTCCCACGCGCCGGGAGCGAGGGCGAACCGCACCGTCCGCGTCGCGTTGGCGGACTCGACGGGTGCCGCCAACGTCAGGCTCTTCTCCCACGTATCGGAGGCGTGGTCTTTCGCCACGACCTCCGCTTCGTCGACTCGATCCAGTCCCGGCAGCGGCCAGGTCACGAGCGTGTCGTCCGCGGGATAGTAGAAGGCGCGATCGTCCCCGATTCGATAGAAGCGAAACCCGGGCGCCGACAGCGCGACCGTCGGCTCGATCCGAGCCCGGCCTTCCGGATCCAGCGCGACGGCCCGGCCCGAGAGCACGAGCGACCGGGCGGGAAGCGCACCCGGAGCCGGCGCAAGCGTGGCCGACGCGTCGGCCGCGGCGGCGAGGAGGATCAAAGCCAGCAGCATCGCGAACGCCCTCGAGCCCGTGAGGAGTCGGCCGAAGTCTCCGCCGCCGGATCGGGCCCGTCAAGCCCGGGGCTGGGATAAGTTAGGAGGGGTGAAACGCCTGGTAGACCTGACGGCCGACGACCTCGTCGCGCATCCCGTGTGGCGCTACGAAGGAGGCGCCGGGCGGGACGCGATCGTGGTTCCCGCCACGAAGACCACGCTCTCTCGCAGCGACGACGAGATTTTCCTGGCCGGGACCGACTTCGAGCTCTTCGACACGACGAAGCATTTCGGGTTCTGCTTCCCGGCGGACGACACCGGGATCGCTTACCTCCAGCCGGTCATCGTGACGCGCTCGGGTCCGGTCAGCTTCTGGTTCGACGAGTCTCCCTCCCCGGAGAAGCTGGCGAAGCAGTGGCGGCTGCTCGGGAAAGACGAGGCCGAGATCTTTCCCGCGACCTTCCGCTGCCGCGTCCTCGTGGACGGCCGGATCGTCACGGGCCGGATCACGGGCGTGGAGTCGGCGGACCCGTCGCCGAAGGCAGTCGCGGAGGAACCGCGACGCGTCGGGATCGGAACGGGAGAGAAACGCACCTCGCGCCGGCGTCCCGCCGAGATGGCCGTCGAGTTCACGCAGGACACTCTCTATGGAACCGGCGTCACGAGCGACATCTCGCGGCGCGGAATGTTCGTGCGGACGACGCGCACTCCGGGCACCGGCCCGATCGTGCGCCTCACGGTTCACCTGCCCGAAGGGCGCAAGCTCTTCCTCACCGGCAAGGTCGTCCGGAGCGCGAGGACGGGTCCGGGATTCGGCCTGCGTCTTTCCGACGAGTGGCCGAACTTCGAGGATCTGTTCCCGCGCCGGCGCAAGTAGGGGCGGGGACTCGTCCCCGACCGGCTGAACGTTATTTTCGCTTCGCGACCTTCGCCGCCTGACGGCTGAGAGCCGTTCGAGTCCTCCGGGGCAGATGCGCGATCGTGCGCTTGCGCCGGGCCGCCGCGGCCGCCTTACGGACGTTGCGTCGCGCGGCGGCACGCTGGCGAGGCGTCGTCACTTCCGACCTCCGAGCCGTCCTCCCTTTTCCATGGGGGAGTGATCCTCCGGTTTTCCGTACCCTCCGCCTCCGGGCCGTTCGCCTCCCTTGTGAACCTTGTTGACCGTGGCCCAGGCGCGGCGCTCGGCTTCGTCCACCGGCACTCCGCGGGATTCGTAGCCCTCCTCGATGTGCTCCGCCTGGCGCTTCTCCTTGTCCGTGTATTTGCTCTTGTCTCCTCGTGGCATGGAACCTCCCTGGTCTTTGTATGCAATCTGATTGCCGGCATTCATGTTGCACGCATTTCTTCGCCGCGCTCGCCGGGATCGGAATGTGGAATGTCGATCTCGGCACTCGTCGTTCGTCAGGTAAGTGTAGGAGGGATCAATTCAACTCGAGGAGGCCAAATGCTCAGTGATGGAAAAGTGCACACGATGCTGCCGGTCAAGGACCTGAAGGAGGCCGAACGGTTCTACGG
>JBKOZO010000047.1:0-4975 GCA_046725935.1 Acidobacteriota bacterium
GCCTCGCCGGGCTGGTCGACGTCCGGTCCTCCCCTGCCGCTCGTCAACAGCGTCGCCTCGGCGCCGGACGCCGATCAAATCGTTTACGCGACCGGTTCCCAGCTCGAGGCGAAGGCGAGCGCGATCTACGGGAGCGTGGACGGCGGAACCACGTGGACCCCGCTGGTCCAGGCGCCTCAGGGCGACTACTGGTCGGAGGTCTTCGTGGATCCGCGCGATACGGAGCGCCTCTTCGCGGGCGCGCAGACGGCCGGTCAGACGACCACGATCTATCGCTCCACCGACCGGGGAGGGGTCTGGAACCTGATTCTCACGATCTCGACCGTCTGTGGACCGTCGTTCGCGGCGGGGTTCGGCGCCGACTCGGTGCTGATCGCGTGCGGGACTCGCCTCTTTCACACGCCCGACGCCGGCCTGACCTGGGACGAGCGGACGACGCCATTCACCGAGACGACCAAGATCACACCCGGGCCCGCTTCGGCCGTCTATGCGTACGGCGCGACGGGCATCTTTCGATCCAGCGACGAAGGTACGTCCTGGCAGGCCGCCGGAGGCTCTCCGGGCGCTTGTCCGGGGATTCTTTCCCTGCGCGTGGACCCCGCCAACGCTCTGAATTACGTTGCCGGCATCGGAGCGCTGGGAGCGGGCGGGTTCCGCTGCGGCGGCGTCTTCACGAGCGACGATGCCGGCGCAACCTGGACGGCGAGCGATCTCTCCGGCGTCTACGTGACCGACGTACGCCTCGACCCGAGCGACCCTCACGGAATCTTCGCCTGCGCGAGCTACATTGCCGGGATCCTGCCGAAGGGCGGGGTCTGGCGAAGCTCCGACGGCGGACGGACCTGGCGAAGCCTCCACCTTCCCGTCAATGGAGCCCTCCGCCTTTCGGTCTCCGCCGAGGGAACCGCGGTCCACGCCGCGACACCGTCGGGCGCCTACGACCTCGCGCTGCGCAAGACGCGTGTGGTGGGTCCGCGGTAGGGCGTGCGGCGCCGCTGGTTCCCGATCGAACCCCGATGCACTAACATCGGCTGCCTGACCGCTCGCGGAGAGGTGGGTGAGTGGCTGAGCCGAGCGCCCCGCGTCTCGCGGGCGCGAGGCAGCGCCGGCTCCGCTGGCGCTAACCCAGCGGCGCCGCCTCAGCGGCGACCGCTGGTTCCCGATCGGAGCCCGATGCACTAACATCGGCTGCCTGACCGCTCGCGGAGAGGTGGGTGAGTGGCTGAAACCAGCGGTTTGCTAAACCGCCATAGGGGCCTAAACCTCTATCACGGGTTCGAATCCCGTCCTCTCCGCCACTAAGTCAATGACAAGCCTCGCGTCGGGACTGATCCTCGGCGGCCTTCTTTTCGCCAACATCGCGCAGGGCCAAGCAGAACACGCGAAGCCGGAGGCCGGCGCGAACCTGGTTCGCACCCACTACCCGCAATCGTCGGCGCACCTGAAGATCGCCGACGAGATCGGCCTGCTCTTCATGGAAGAAGTGCCGCTGAACTGGTGGCGCGTGAGCTTCCGCCCCAAGCCGCCGCCCGAGTTCGACAACGACCGGATCGTCGACGTGGCCGAGAAGGCGCTCGAAGGGATGATCGAGCGCGACGGCAACCATCCGTCGCTCATCGTGTGGAGCATGGCCAACGAGTGCGAGACGGCGGACGCGATGGGCACGCGCGCGATGGAGCGGCTGATCTCGCGCGCGAAGGCGCTCGACCCGACGCGTCTGGCGACCTACGTCACGAGCCAGAACCTCACGAAGAACCGGGCGTTCGCAGTGGCGGATCTTGTGGCGGTCAATCTCTATTTCGGGATGTGGGACGGCGAGATCGCAAACGATCTTGCCGAAATCGAGAACCGTGTCTATGCGCCGACACGGGAAACGCTGGGCGAAGTCGCGCGCGCCTTCCCGGACAAGCCGATCCTCCTCTCGGAGTTCGGAACCATCGGCATTCCCGGCTCCCGGGGCGACGTGCGTTTCAGCGAGGATTACCAGGCTGCGTACGTCTCGGCCGTGTGGCGCGCGGTCGAGGCCGTGCCCGAGATTTCCGGCGGCGTCGTCTGGTGCTGGGCCGACTACCGCCACCGCAACGGTTTCACCAACGACTTCCCGACCTTCTACGGGCCCTTCGGCATCGTCACGTTTGACCGGCATCCGAAGAAGGCGCACGCCGCGCTGCACGCTCTCTGGACTGGCGAAGCCGCCGGTCGTTCGAGAAGCTACGGGCCGTAAACCCTCAGTCCGAACGTCTTGACCAGAAAGACGGCCATTTGGCCGCGCGTGCTGGAGCCGGACGGACAGTAGTTTCCGCCGCCGCATCCGGCCGTGATCGACTCGTGATACAGCCGCTCGATCCAGTCGGCGAAGAGGCTCGGGCAGGGAACGTCGGGGAAGAGGTCGTTGCAGGCGGGCGGCGTGTAGTCCGGACCGTGCTCCGCCTTCAGCAGAAATACGGCCATCTGGGCGCGCGTCACGACCTGCTCCGGGCAAAAGTGCGCGGCGTCGCAGCCCCCCGTGATGCCCTCAGCGAAGAGCTGCTCCACCCAGTCCGCGAACGCGCTCGGGCACGGCACGTCGAGAAAGACCCCGGTGCACGAAGGCGGAACGTACGAGCTGCCGTGCTCCGCTTTGAGCAGAAACGCGGCCATTTGATCGCGGCGGACGGACTCGTTTGGACAATAGTTGCCCGGCGCGCAGCCTGCCGAGACGCCGTTGTGGAACACATTTTCGACGGCCGGATAGAAGGGATGCGTGACCGCAACGTCCACGAACGATTCTCCGACGTGGAGGGTCCAGGTCCGTGTATCTCCGGTGCTCAGCGTCTCTTCGAGGGAGGCATCCCAGTGATCCGCCGGACGCGCACCCGCGATCGAGACTTCGAAACAATCCCCCGTCGCGTCGGCGCAACTCCGCGACCCACCCGCGGGAATCGTGCCGTAGTCTGCGGATGGGTCGACGATCTCGTAGATCGGTCCGGGTGGTCCGTCGAGGCTCGACGCCGTTCCCGTCAGTTCGAGTTCTGTCGAGAAGATGTTCTGCCACGTCGGGTCAATGCGAACTATTTCGCCGGGCTCGATCAGTCCGTTGAGGTTCGACCCTCCGCCGGCTGCGGGATTCTGGTCCACGGACAGGTCCGCCGGCACGGCCGCTGCGGGGCGGCGCCCGAAGGTACCGTAGAAGGAGCCGTCCTGACCGAAACTCTCCCAGGCGAAAATCGCTCGTCCCGCCCCGTTCACCGCAATCGCGGGGTTTCTCTGCGTACCCGTGGTGAAGGCATTGACCTGGAACTCCGAGCCGATTGGATCTCCCGAGCTGTCGAAGCGTTGCGCCGCGATGCCCGAGCCCGACCCGTCCTGCGCGCTGGCCCAGGTGACGGTGAAGTTGCCGGAGCCATCGCTTCCCACGCTCAGCGAAGTTCCCTCCTGCGGCGTATAGGTGTTCACGGGAAACGGCGGGCCATATAGACAGCCGGCAAAGGCCATGATGTCCGTAGGCGTGGCCGCCCAGACCATGAAGAAGTTGTCCGACGGCGCCAAAGCGACGCCGGGGCCGACGGCCTCATATCCGCCGGCGGCCACTTCGCAAGTCGGCACACCCGAACTGTTGTAACGCTTGGCTCGCGCGTAGTTGTAGCCGTAGTACCCGTTGCGGCTGAACCAGGCGACGACGAAGTCTCCGGTTCCGCTCTTCACGACGGTAGGCAGGACGGACGGGTAGAGCGCGGAGTTGACCTGGAATTCCGAGCCTACCGGCGAGCCCGAGCCGTCGAAGCGTCGCCCGAGAACGTTGGAGTTCCCGGGGTCTCCGTCGTCATCAGTCTGCCAGACGACGACGAAGTTGTCCTCGTCGTCCGCTGCGACGTGTCCGTTTTGATTCCGCGACGAGAGTGTGTTGACGGGAAACTCCGTTCCGAGCGGGTTGCCCGCGTCGTCGTAGCGCTGCGCCACGATGTTCCGGTTCGGACCCTCGCCGACAATGCTCTGCCAGACAACGACGAATCCACCCGATGCGAACATGGCCACCGAGGGGCGTTCTTGAAGGCCGGTCGTCGTCGTGTTGACCTGAAACTCGGACCCGACGGGCGCACCTGCGCTGTCGAAGCGTTGACCGAAGATTCCCGGGCCGGAGCCCTCCTGCTGCGCGTCCTGCCAGACAACGACGAAGCTCCCCGAGGAATTCATCGACACCGACGGCCGAGACTGGTCGCTCGTGGTGTAGGTGTTGATCTGGAACTCCGGGCCCAGTGGTGGGGCCTGCGCCCGGACGACCTCGGCGAGAAAGCCGGAGAGAACGAAGAGGACCGCGTGCTTTCGCATCTCCTCCACCTCGCCTCCCATCCTTTGTCACGAGATCGTGGGAAGTCCTAAGCGCGGCACACGCTTTCCGCACCTTTTCGATAGATTCCGCCGGCGCGGTACCATCCGCGCCGGTGCGAAAGGCGCTGCTCCTCATCGGCTTCATCCTCCTCGCCGCCGTTGGCTGGTGGATCTACAAGAACGCATCGATCGAGCGGCTGCGCGCCGAGTACCGGCCGTGGATGGAGAGGCTCGGGCGATGGCGGGACGCCAACGAGGCGATTCGCCGCGCGTTGCGGAGCCGCGAGGCGATCTCCGACGATCCCGAAGGGGTCGCGGCGCTTCGCGCGTGGGCCTGGGACGGGCTCGAGCGGATGAGCTACGTGGACTACCGCGTCGAGAAGCCGACGCACGATCTCCGTGGCGGCGAGAAGACCGAAGGGCGCGTCACGTTCAGCGTCGGCGGATTTCGCTCCGACGGCGCGCGCGTCGAGCGCGCGGCGGCGGCGCTCGTCGCCGTCGCGAATGGGCGCGCCTCCGTCCGCCTGGAGCACCCTCTCTGGAACCGGGTCGAGCCGTCGCCACGCTTTCACGACGCCACGACGGAGGCCGGCCTGGGAGCTCCCCGCCACGACCCGCCGATCCCGAAGACCAATCGCCTGATCAACGACATCTGGCCGGGCTCGGG
>JBKOZO010000048.1:0-4356 GCA_046725935.1 Acidobacteriota bacterium
CCGCCAGTCCTGCAGGAACACCACGATCACCACCAGAACCAGAACCCCCGCCTCGAACAGCGTGTGGTACACCTCGCTGATCGACTCCTTCACGAACGTCGTCGCGTCGAAGGGGATCGACCAGTCGAGTCCTTCCGGGAAAGAGGGCGAGAGCATTTGCAGGAGCTTCCGGACGCCCTGGGCCGTGGCGAGGGCGTTGGCGCCGGGGAGCTGATAGATCGCGATGCCGCCCGCCGGGCGCCCGTCCATCCGGAACACCTGGCTGTAGCTCGCGGCCCCCAGCTCGACCCGCCCGATGTCGCGGATCCGCGTGATCTGGCCGGTCCCGCTCGTCTTCAGGATGATCTGGCCGAACTCCGCCGCGTCCGAAAGCGACGACGGCACATTCGCCGTGAACTGGAAGTCCTGACCCGACGGCGTCGGCGGCATGCCCACCTGGCCCGCGGCGACGTAGGCGTTCTGGGCCTGGAGCGCCGACACGACGTCGGTCGGCATCAGGCCCCGCTGCAGCATCTGCTGAGGGTCGAGCCAGACCCGCATGCTGTACTCGCCGACGCCGAACACGACGACGTCGCCCACGCCCGGCAGCCGCGCGAGCTTGTCGGAGAGCTGGAGCGTCGCGAAGTTGGAGAGGAAGAGCGCGTCGAACTTGTCGTTCTTGGACGTCAGCGTGATGATCTGGAGCGGAGAGGTCTCCTTCTTCTTGGTCACGACGCCCTGTTGCTGCACCGGAGCCGGCAGCTGCGCCATCGCGGCCGAGACGCGGTTCTGCACGAGGACCTGCGCGAAGTCCAGATCCGTGCCGACCTGGAACGTCACCGTCAGCGTGTACCGGCCGTCGGAGGTGCAGTTGGACTGCATGTAGAGCATCTTCTCGACGCCGTTGACCTGCTGCTCGATGGGCAGGGCCACCGTCTCGACCAGCGTCTTCGCGCTCGCTCCCGGATACGTCGTCGTCACCTGCACCGTCGGCGGCGTGATCGGCGGGTACTCGGAGACGGGAAGGACGCCGACGGCGACTAAGCCGAGCAGGATCGTCACGAACGCGATGACGTTCGCGAGGACCGGCCGCTCGATGAAGAACTTGGCTAACACGAAGGGGGCGTCGCTAGGGTCGAGCCTTGGTCGGGCGCGGCCCGGTCGGAGCCGGCGTGGCGGCCGGAGCCGGCGGCGGGGGCGGCGCATCCTGCGGCGCGACCTTCTCCCCCACGCGCGCGTTCAGGAGGCCGTTGACGATGATGCGGTCCGCCGGCGCGAGCCCGCTGCGGACCACGAGCCCGCTCGGCGTCAGCGGGCCCCGGACGATGCTCCGTCGCTCGACGACGTCGTTGGCACTCACGACGTAGACGAAGTCGCCCTGCTGGTCGTTGCCGATCGCGCTTCCCGGAATCACGAGCGAGGGCCGGGGACCGCCGAGCGGGATGCGCACGCGGGCGAAGAGGCCCGGAAAAAGCGTCGTGTCCGCGTTCTGGAAGATCCCGCGGAGCGCGATCGTGCCCGTCGAGGTCGAGAGCGCGCTGTCGGCGAAGTCGAGGACGCCGACGTGGGGATAGCCCTGCTCATTCTGGAGACCGACCTCCACGGGCGCCTTTCCGATGCCAGACCCGATCTGGATTCCGTGTTCGCGTAGCTGGTCCCGGAGGTGAAGCGCGTCGCGCTCGTTGAGGTTGAAGTTGACGTAGATCGGATGGAGCTGCTCGATCGTGCCGAGCACGGTCGGGCCCGCCGAGCCGACGAGGTTGCCGGGATCGGCCTGACGCGCCCCCATGCGTCCCTCGAAGGGAGCCGTGACCTTCGTGTAGCCGAGGTTGATCTCGGCGACCTCGAGCTGCGCCTTGGCCTGGTCGCGCTGGCTGACCCAGTTCTCGACGGTCGTCTCCGCGGTGGCGTTCTCTTTCATCATCGCCTGCTGGCGGTCGAGCTCGGCCTGTGCCCGAGTCAGCGCCGCCTTCTGGAGGTCCACCTGCGCCTGGTACGGCGCCTGCTCGATGACGAAGAGGAGCGCGCCCGCCGGGACGACCGAGCCGTCCTTGAAGTTGACCGACTGGAGGTAGCCCGGAATGCGCGCCACCAGGTTCACCGTCTTCGAAGCGGCGACGGTGCCGGTCATCTCGATGTACTCGGTGACGGGCTCCGACCTCGGATGGCTGACGGTGACCGCCGGAACGACCGGAGGCGCCGTGTCGCCTTTCCGGTGACAGGCCGCCGTCAGTGTCGTCAACGCCGCCAGCGCTGCAGCGCCCGCGGCGGCGTGCACTCTCCGCTTCGTCATCAGGGTGCCTCCTCGGGCGACACTTTCGGCATGTGCTGGGCCGTTTCGAGGATGCGGCCCCAGTTCGTGCGGCGGGCCATCTCTGCCTTGACCTCGTCGGAGACGACGTCGTCTTGCTCGCGAATCTCCCAGCCGCCCCCGAGGGCGCGGTAGACGGAGACGAGGCCGAGACAGACCGAGCCCTTCGTCGTGGCGACGGAGTCTTCGATGCTGAGCTGTGACTGCTCCGACGTGAGCACCGTCGTGTATTCGACCTCGCCGGCCTTGTACTGCAGAAGGGAGAGCTCGGCCGCTCGGCGGGCCGCCTCCGCCGCGGTCTGCAGCGCCGCGAGGGCTTCGCGCGAGGTCGAAAAGGCCGACAGGCCGTTCTCGACGTCCTGCTGAGCGGCCAGCACGGTGTTCTGGTAGTTGAGGACGGCCTGCTGGAACACGGCGTCCTGGACGCGGACCTGGTTGACCAGGCGTCCATAGTTGAAGATCGGAAAGAAGAAAGAGGCTCCCAGCTGGGCGACCCGGTTCTGCCACGTGAACATGTCGGCGAGCGAGCTCGGTCCGAGGGTCGAGGAGGAGACGCCGAAGGCTCCGGCCAGCGAGAACGAGGGATACATGTTCCCGACGGCGACGCCGATCAGCGCCGACTGGGAGGCGGCCGCCAGGCCCGCGGCGCGCACGTCGGGCCGGCGCCGCAGCAGGTCTTTGGGGATGCCGACGGCAGCTTCCGGCGGCGCCACCGGAATGGAGCCCTCCGGGCCGAGGCGCTCGTCCACGGCATAGGGCGTGATCCCGAGCAGCACGGCCAGTCCGTTCTTCGCCTGGCGCAGCGTGTTCTGCAGGCCGGGGATCGCGGCCTGCGTCTGGGCGAGCAACGTCTCGGCCTGCCGCACGTCGAGCTCGCTCGTCTCGCCGTACTTGAACTGCACCGAAGCCACGCGCAGGCTTTCTTTCTGGGTTTCGACGTTCCGCGCGGCGACGCGAAGCCGCTCTTCGGCCGTCCGGATGTTGACGTAGGTCGACGCCACGTCGGCGATGACCGTGACGAGCGCGTCGTCGTAAGAAGCGACGGTTCCGATGTAGGCGGCGCGGTCGGCTTCGATGCTGCGCCGGATCTTTCCCCAGACGTCGATCTCCCAGGTCGCCGCGAAGAGGAGGTTGTCGTCCCACCGGTTGACCGTGACGGGAGCGCCGCTGCGCTCGTACGTGACCGCGCCGGAGACGCCCTGCTGCTGGGGGAAGAGGTTGCCGATGGACTGGTTGAGCTGGGCGCGCGCCTGGAGCACGCGTGCTCCGGCGATCTGCAGGCTGAGGTTGTTGCGGTAGGCGCTCTCGACGAGGCCGTCGAGGACGGGATCCTGGAACAGTTTCCACCAGTAGGCGTCGACGGCGTTGAGCGGCTCTTCGGCGACTCCGGGGCTCGGCAGCCACTTCGGCGCGGTATCGCTCGGCGGCGTCGTGTAGTTGGGGCCGACCATGCAGGCGGTCGTGAACACGAGAAGGAGTCCGAGAAAACCGGCGCGCGACGGCCGGAGATTTCCCGACCCACGCTCGCCGGGCGACGCGTGGATATCGCACGGAATCGGGGCCTCGGGTTTCCGAATCAAGGCTGGAGAAAGGCTATAACGAACCAGGGATGCTCGGGTGCAGCCGCCGAGCATTTGTGATTTGATCCGCGAAGAACGCGGCTATCCGATCGAGGAGGTAACGCGATGCGCACACTCCGGCCTCTCGTCCTTTTCGTGACCCTCGGCTTCATCTCCGCTCTCGCCGCGGCGCAGGCCCCGCCCGCCGCCTCGGCTACGACGCCTCGGATCGTCTACGTGCAGGACTTCGAGGCGCACTCGGGCGACTCCCCGAACGGCGGCGGAGGGTCATCGCGCCGCGGCCCGTTGACGATGCTGCGCAGCGCGCGCGCCAACGAGAAGGCCGTCACGAGCGCCGGCTCGCTCTCGGGCTCGATCGCATCGGAATTCAAGTCGCGCGGCTACAACTCGCAGCGGATCTCTCGCGAGGATCCGCTCCCCAAGGACGGCTGGCTCGTCACCGGAATCTTCTACGCCATCAACACGCAGACGGGCATGATCCAGATG
>JBKOZO010000049.1:0-15137 GCA_046725935.1 Acidobacteriota bacterium
ACCCGAAGCTGAAGTCCTACGAAGGCAAGACCGTCGCGCAGTTGGCCGCGGACGAGAAGAAGGATCCCCGAGACGCTTTGATCGACCTCGTCGTCGCCGACCGGGCCAACGTGGCCTGCATCATTTTCATGATGGACGAGAACGACGTGCGCACGGCGCTGAAGAGCCCGCTCGTCGCCTTCTGCACGGACTCGCCCGCCGGCGCGACCGACGGCATCTTCTCCGAAGAGAAGTCGCATCCCCGGGGCTGGGCCTCGACCGCCCGCATCCTGGGCCTCTACGTGCGCGACGAGAAGCTGCTTCCCATGGAGGAGGCGGTCCGCAAGATGACGTCGTTTCCGGCGGAGGCGGCGGCCCTGAAGGGGCGCGGGCTCGTCAAGGAGGGCTTCGCCGCGGACCTCGTCGTGGTGGACATGGCGAAGGTCAAGGACCTCGCCACGTACGAGGAGCCCCGCCGCTACAGCAGCGGCTTCCCCTACGTCGCGGTCAACGGAGTTCTGGTGGTGGACGGCGGGAAGCTGACCGGAGCCGCTCCGGGGAAAGCGCTGCGGGGCCCCGGCTTCGGAGCTACTCCGCCAGCGCCGTGAGCTTCTTGGGAGTCTCCCCCAGGCCGAAGGACGCGATGGCGTGCTCGTGGATGTGGTCCATCGCGTCCTCGATGGAATCGGTCACGAGGAGCAGGTCGAGGTCGGTATTGGAGATGGTGCCCGCCGCGACCATCTTGAAGATGACGCTCATCAGGGGCCGGTAGTAATCCGTGCCCATCAGCACGACCGGGAAGTTGTCGATCTTCTTGGTCTGAATCAGCGTCAGCGCCTCGAAGAGCTCGTCCATCGTGCCGAGGCCTCCCGGCATCACGATGAACGCGTAGGAGTACTTCACGAGCATCACCTTCCGCACGAAGAAGTGATCGAAGCTGATCGAGCGGTCGACCCAGGGATTGATCTTCTGCTCTTCGGGCAGGACGATGTTGCAGCCGACCGTGAAGCCGCCGGCCTCCTTGGCGCCGCGACTGGCCGCTTCCATGATGCCCGGCCCTCCGCCCGTCATGACGGTGAAGCCCATCTGCGCCAGGCGCGCCCCGACCTTGCGAGCCAGCTCGTAGAAGGGATGCCCCTGCTCGAATCGCGCCGAGCCGAACACCGTCACGCAGGGACCGACGAAGTGGAGCTTGCGGAAGCCCTGGATGAACTCCCAGGCGATCTGGAATACCGAGCCGAGCTCCTTGATGCGGGAGCGCGGACCCGAGAGAAACAGCCGCTCCGGAGGGTTGGGGTCGCCCTCGACTTTTTCGGGTGGTTCCCCGGGATTGCCGGGAGGCTTCGGAGGCGAAGCCGGGCCGGGGAAACGCGGATCCTGAGGTTTGTCGCTGCTCACGAAAAGATCCTAGCAGGCGGCTTCGCCGGCCGCTGTGATCACGCGCGGTCGACGCGCGGAGAGGTGACCTTCCGAAGAAGCAGGCCGCTCGTCGCCACTCAGACGAGTCCGGCGGGTCCCCGAAGTGTTTGATCAGCGGCGCGTCGAACGAGACCGCCAGCGTGAAGTCCGGGCTCTAGCGTGGAAACGTTCGCGGCAGCACAGCGAGGGATCAGGCGCTCGGTCGAGCCCTATATGGCGAGCCGAGCGCCGGTGGCGTGAGCCAGATCCTGAGCAAGCTCCCGCGACGTGCTAGGCGGGTCGGCGGGCCGCCGCCAGGCGCGCCTCGGCCAGATCGAAGCGGGCGCGGATTGCGTCCAGCGTGTCCACGCCGGCCGACTTCATCTCTTCCTCGGCCTTCGCCTTCTCGGCTTCCGCGGCGCGCGCGTCGATTTCGCTGCCCGGCTCGGCGGAGTCGGCGAGCACCGAAACCTTGTCGTTGAGGACCTCGGCAAAACCCGAGGCGATCGCGAACGCCTCGGAGCGGCCGGAGCGCCGGTAGGAGAGAACGCCCGGCTTCAGCAGCGTGATCAGCGCGGCGTGGCCCGGCAGGACGCCCAGGTACCCTTCGGCGCCGGGGAGCTGGACCTCGTCCGCCTCGGTCTCGACGACCTTGCGCTCCGGGGTCACGACCTGAAGCTCGAGCGGCATCGCGTCAGGCCGCCGACTTCGCCAGGGCTGCGGCCTTCTCGCGGGCCTCCTCGATCGTGCCGACCATGTAGAAGGCCTGCTCCGGCATGTCGTCGCACTTGCCGTCCACGACCTCTCGGAAGCCCTTGATCGTGTCGGCGATCTTGACGTACCGGCCCTCGAGTCCCGTGAACTGCTGCGCCACGAAGAAGGGCTGGGAAAGGAAGCGCTGCACCTTGCGGGCGCGCGCCACCGTGAGCTTGTCCTCCTCGGAGAGCTCGTCGATACCGAGGATCGCGATGATGTCCTGGAGGTCCTTGTACTTCTGGAGCACCGCCTGCACGTCGCGGGCGCACTTGTAGTGCTCCTCGCCGACGACCCGGGCGGAGAGAATCGTCGAAGTCGAGGCCAGCGGATCGACCGCCGGGTAGATGCCCATCTCGGAGATCGCGCGGGAGAGAACCGTCGTCGCGTCCAGATGCGCGAAGGCCGCCGCCGGCGCCGGGTCCGTCAGGTCGTCGGCGGGAACGTAGATCGCCTGGACCGACGTGATCGAGCCCTTCTTGGTCGAGGTGATGCGCTCCTGCAGCTCGCCCATCTCGGTCGCGAGGTTGGGCTGGTAGCCGACGGCCGACGGCATCCGTCCCAGAAGCGCCGAGACCTCCGAGCCCGCCTGCGTGAAGCGAAAGATGTTGTCGATGAAAAGCAGGACGTCCTTGCCCTCGGTGTCGCGGAAGTACTCGGCGACCGTCAGGCCCGTCAGCCCGACGCGCAGGCGCGCGCCGGGGGGTTCGGTCATCTGGCCGTAGATCAGGGCGGCCTTGGACTTGACCGGGTCTCCCGGCGTGATGACACCGGACTCGGTCATCTCGTGGTAGAGGTCGTTGCCCTCGCGCGTGCGCTCGCCCACGCCGGAGAAGACTGAGAAGCCGCCATGGTGCATGGCGACGTTGTTGATGAGCTCCTGGATGATGACGGTCTTGCCGACGCCGGCGCCGCCGAAGAGGCCGGTCTTGCCACCCTTGGTGTAGGGTTCGAGAAGATCGATGACCTTGATGCCGGTCTCGAACATCTCGACCGACGTGGCCTGTTCGTCGTACGGGGGCGGCTCGCGGTGGATCGGCCAGCGTTCCTTGGCTTTCACCGGCCCCAGTCCGTCGATCGGATCGCCGATGACGTTCAGGATCCGTCCGAGCGTCTCCCGACCGACCGGGACGGAGATGGGGGCACCAAGGTCCACAGCCTTCATCCCGCGGACCATGCCGTCGGTCGGCTTCATGGAAACGCACCGCGCGACGCTCTCTCCCAGTTGCTGCGCGACCTCGGCGATGACGTCGATCTTCTGGCCGGTCTCCTTGCCGTCGTCGACGACGTGGACCGCGTTGTAGATCGCGGGAAGCTTGCCCTGCGGAAACTCGATGTCGAGCACCGGCCCGATGATCGCGACGACTTTTCCGACGTTCTGTTCAGCCATGGTTTCTCTCCCTGCCCGGTTATTCCAGCGCCGCGGCGCCCGAGACGATCTCGATCAGTTCCTTCGTGATGCGCGCCTGGCGGGCGCGGTTGTACGTCAGCGTGAGCTTGTCGATGATTTCGCCGGCGTTCTTCGAGGCCGAGTCCATCGCCGTCATGCGGGCGCCCATCTCGGCCGCCGCCGACTCGGCGAGCGCCTTGAACACAGTGAACTCCAGAAAGCGCGGCAGCAGCCACGCCAGAATCGTCGCGGCGTCGGGCTCGTAGATGTAGTCGACTGTCGGCGCCTCGGCGCTCTTCGTCTCGGCCTCCGTGGACAGCGGAAGGAGACGGTTGACCGTCACGACCTGCGACAGGATCGAGCGGAACTCGTTGACGACGATGTAGGCCGCGTCGATCTTCTCGGTGCCGAACTCCTCGGCGAGGAATCCCGCGATCTCGCGCGCGTGCGCGTACTTCAGCTCCCCGAGGATCCCGGGGTACGTCTTCTCGGTGAAGGGGTACTTGCGGCGCCGCCAGTATTCGACGGCCTTGCGCCCGACCGGGAGGAGCCGGACCTCGGTCCACTCCGGGTGCGACGCGAGAAGGTGCGCGGTGGCGCGATGCACGTTGGTGTTGAAGGCCCCGCAGAGCCCCCGATCGCCGGCGACCACGACGACGATGACCCGCTTCTCGGGACGGACCGCGAGGAGGGGGTTCTCGGCCGCGCCGACCTTCGCCGTGACCGAAGCGAGCACGTGCTTGAGCAAGCTCGCGTAAGGACGCGCGCCCACGACGCGGTCCTGCGCGCGACGCAGCTTCGCCGCCGCGACCATCTTCATGGCCTTGGTGATCTGCTGCGTGCTCTTGACCGAGCGCAGCCGGCGGCGGATGTCGATGAGGCTGGCCATCGTCTCCTAGGCCTTGGCCCCCGCCGCGACGGGCTCCGGCGGCGCTTCCGCACGCGGCGGCTCCGCGGCCGGGGCCGGCGCCGGCTTCTTCTCGGTTTCCCGGACGAAGCGCTCCTTGTACTCCTTGATCGCCGCCGCGAGCGCCTCCTCGGTCGCCTTCTCGAGCTTTCCGGTCGAGACGATGGCCGAGAGGATTTCCTTCTTCGAGGACTCCAGGAACTCGTGCAGCCCCTTCTCGAAGTCGCGGACGGCGTCGACGGGCAGAGAGTCCATGAATCCCTTCGTGCCGGCGTAGATCGAGGCGACCTGCAGCTCGACGTCCATGGGCGCGAACTGCGGCTGCTTCAGCAGCTCCACCATGCGCTGTCCGCGGGCGAGCTGCGCCTGCGAGGCCTTGTCGAGGTCGGAGCCGAACTGCGCGAAGGCCGCGAGGTTGCGGTACTGCGCCAGATCCAGGCGCAGGGTTCCGGCGACCTGCTTCATGGCCTTGATCTGGGCGTTGCCGCCGACGCGGGAAACCGAGATGCCGACGTTGACCGCCGGCCGCACGCCCGAATAGAACAGGTCGCTCTCCAGGTAGATCTGTCCGTCGGTGATCGAGATGACGTTGGTCGGAATGTAGGCCGAGACGTCGCCGGCCTGCGTCTCGATGATCGGCAGCGACGTCAGCGAGCCGCCGCCGTTCTTGTCCGAGAGCTTGGCCGCGCGCTCGAGCAGGCGCGAGTGGAGGTAAAAGACGTCGCCGGGGTAGGCCTCGCGGCCCGGCGGCCGGCGCAGCAGCAGCGAGATCTCGCGGTACGCCGCGGCGTGCTTGGAGAGGTCGTCGTAGATCGTCAGCGCGTGTTTCTTGTTGTAGAGGAACCACTCGCCCATCGCGCAGCCGGCGTAGGGAGCGAGGTACAGCATCGGCGCGGGATCGGAGGCCGTCGCCGCCACGATGATGGTGTGCTCCATCGCGCCGTTTTCCTCGAGGGTCTGGGCGACCTGCGCGACAGTCGACTTCTTCTGGCCGATGACGACGTAGATGCAGACGAGGCCCTTGCCCTTCTGGTTGATGATCGTGTCGAGGGCGATGGCGGTCTTTCCGGTCTGCCGGTCGCCGATGATCAGCTCGCGCTGGCCCCGGCCGATCGGGATCATCGCGTCGATGGCCTTGATGCCGGTCTGCACCGGCTCCTTGACGCTCTGCCGGTCGATCACGCCCGGAGCGATGCGCTCGGTCGGGTAGAACTCGGTCGTCTTGATCGGTCCCTTGTCGTCGATCGGCCGACCGAGTGCGTCCACGACCCGGCCCACGAGGGCGGGCCCGACGGGCACCTGGATGATGCGCCGCGTGCGGCGGACTTCCTGACCCTCCTTGACCTGAGAGGACTCGCCCAGCAGCACGACGCCGACCTGATCCTGCTCGAGGTTCAGCGCGAGGCCGAACACGTCGTGTCCGAAGTCCACGAGCTCGCCCGCCATGACCTTGTCGAGGCCGTAGATGCGCGCGATGCCGTCGCCGACCGACAGCACCGTGCCGACCTCGGCCACGTCGATCGTCTTCTCGTAGTCGGCGAGCTGCTGCTTCAGGATCGCCGTGATCTCGTCCGCTTTGATCTCCATCTCACGCTCCCAATGTCTGGCTGACTTGCTCCTGGAACCGCCGGATCGCGGCGGCCACCGAACCGTCGAACACGCGCGATCCCGCGCGCGCCACGAAACCGCCGATGACCTTGGGGTCTACGGCGATCTGCATCTTCACCTTCTTGCCGGTGCGCGCCGACAGTGCGCTCCGGATCGCCTCCGTCTCGACCTCGTTCAAAGGCCCGGCAACCGTCACGTCGACGCGGAGGATGCCCTGGATCTCGTCGTACAGGTCGCGCAGCGCCCGGAAGACCGCCCCGGCCTCGAGCAGCCGGTGATTGCGCAGCAGGACCTGGAGGAAGCGCGTTCCGTAGGCGTCCATGCCGACTTTCGCGGCGAGCTGGTCGATCGCCTTGCGCTTGGCATCGCGAGGGACGTTGGGCGCGAGCAGGAACCCGCGCAGCTTCGGGTGGTCCTCGAAGGACCGGGCCATCGCCTCGCCGGACTCGAGGAAGGCGGCGAAGTCGTAGCCCTTCGGCGCCGCCTCGACGAACGCGCGGGCGTAGGGGCGTGTGAAAGAGCTCATCGGGTGCCCTCCTTGAGGCGATCGACGCCGTCTTCGATCAGACGGCGGCGGTCCTCGTCGGTGATCTCGCGGGAAAGAATCTCTTTGGCGCGCTCGGCGGTGAGGCCGGCGGCGGCGCGGCGCAGCTCCGTCTTGGCTTCTTCGAGACGGCGGCCAATCTCCTCCTGCGCTTCCTCGATCGCGCGGGCGGCCTCCTGTTCGGCGCGCGCGCCGAGCTGTGAACGGGCGCTCTCGCCGTCGACGACGCCCTGCCGGCGGATCTCCTCGATGTCGCGCTCGATCTTCGCGGTGCGCTCCCGGATCTCGGCCGTCAGCTTCTGGGCATCGGCGCGCTGCTTCTCGGCCTGCCGGCGGCGCTCCTCGATCTCGTCCTGACGCCTGCGGAAAGCCGCGGCCAGAGGACGCGCCACGAAGTAGACGAGAACCGCGGCGAAGAGGACGAGGTTGATCAGCTGCCAGATCGGCATCGGGATGCCGAGGAACTTCTCGGCCGCGTGCTCGCCCTCCTCCGAGGAGAGCCGGAGCAGGGCCGGCAGCAGGCCCGGAAGAAGCGCCGGCCCGCTCACGCCGCGAGCTTTCGACCGAGAATCTTTTCCGCGAGCTCCCGCGCGAGCCCGACCGCGCGCTCGGGAAGCTGGCGCGAGAGATCCGCGGCTTTCTCACCGATCTCGCGGGCGCCGCGGTCGATTTGGTGAGACGCCTCTTCCCGAGCCTTCGCGAGCTTCTCCTCGAGGAGCGCCATACCCTCGGCGCGCAGACCCTCGCGAACCTTCAGCGCCTCGCGGCGGGCGTCGGAGAGCTTCTGCTCGCCGGCGGCGACGGCTTGCTCGAGGGCGCGGAGGCTCTCGGCGTACGCCTTCTGCGCCTCGCGCTCCTCGCTCTCGCGCGCCTCGAGAATCGAGCCGAGCGGGAGAAAGAGGTACTTCTTCAGGATCAGGTAGCAGATCCCGAAGGCGAGGGCCGCGAAGAGCGCGGTGACGTTGGGTAGCTCGATCATGGAGATTTCGCGAGACGAAACCGCGGATGAATAACACAGGCCACGACCAGAGTCGAGCGCAATAAGCGCCCCGAAGAGAGCTATTTGCGGGGCATTTCCACGAGCTTGCGGGACGGCTCGGGCGCCATGTCGCACGAGCCCTGGAAGAAGGCCCCTTCCTCGATGCGGAGCACCGGAGCATGGAGGTTGGCGGTCACGCGCGCTCTCGGGTGAATCTCGATGCGCTCGGTCGCGTGCACGACGCCCTTGAGCGTTCCGTTGATCGAGACCCGTTCGACGTGGATCTCGGCATCCACCTCGGCCGAGTCCCCGATGATCAGCTCGCTCCCCGTCGGGATCTTGCCCTCGAACTTCCCGTCGATGCGGAAGGTTTCTTCGAACGTCAGCTCTCCCTTCAGGTGGCTTCCCTTGTCGAGGAACCCGTTGAGCGTCGCGCCCTCGCCCCGTGGCTTCATGTTCGGCTCCTTTGGATCACTGCCATTGATTGTTCATCATGCGCTCGAAGAGTCCGATTAGCTCGTCCTCCGAGCCGAACGCGAGCTCGATGCGTCCTCCCCGGCGTTTTCGAATGATGCGAACCCGCGTCTGGAGGCGGCGGGAGAGCTTCTCCTCGGCATCACGGGTAAACGGGTCCCGGCGCTTTTCGCGCTGGACGCGGTCGCCGGCGGCCAGGCGCGCGGCCCGCTTCTCCGCCTGACGGACCGAGAGCGCGCGTCGCACGATCTCCTCCGCGAGCAGTTCCTGGTCGTCGGTCGAGGAGAGAGCGAGCAGAGCCTTGGCGTGGCCGGCAGACAGCTCGCCGATTCGGATCCTGTCTCGCACGGGAGACGATAACTTCAATAGTCTCAATGAGTTAGCTACGGTCGCGCGATCCTTGCCGACGCGATCGGCGATCATTTCTTGAGTCAGCTCGAATTCCGCCTTCAGCCGCGCGTACGCCTCGGCCGCCTCGAGTGGGTTGAGATCCTCGCGCTGGACGTTTTCGACGAGAGCAGCTTCGAGCAAGTCGCGGTCGGAGCTCTTTTCGCGGACCGTCACCGGGACTTTAGCCAGGCCGGCCAGACGCGCGGCCCGCCACCGTCTCTCGCCCGCGACGATTTCGAACTTCTCCCCCCGGGACACGACGACAATCGGCTGAACGATCCCCTGTTCCCGGATCGAGTCGGCGAGCTCGTTCAAGGCCGATTCGGAAAACTCCCTCCGCGGCTGAAATCGCGAGGGAACGAGGCGATCGATCTCGACCTCGCCGGGGTACGTTCCACGTGGAACGTCTTCCTTCCCCGGCAGCAGAGCCGACAGTCCACGCCCGAGCACGGGCCTTCGCGTCGTCGTCATGTCGCCTTCCGTTTCTTCAGGAACTCGCGAGCCAGAGCAATGTACGCCTCGGCGCCCTTGGACTTGATGTCATAGGAGAGGACCGGCTTCCCGAAGGACGGAGCCTCCCCCAGCCGGATGTTTCGAGGAACCACCGTGCGGAAGACTTTATCCCCGAAGTGCTCTCGAATATCATCGACGACCTGGCGGGCAAGGTTGGTGCGCTCGTCGTACATCGTCAGCAGGATCCCTTCAACCTCGAGAAGTGGGTTGAAGGAGTCGCGGACCCGCTCGATCGTCTCCAGGAGCTCGGTCAGGCCCTCCAGCGCGAAATACTCCGTCTGGATCGGCACGAGGACAGAATCCGCAGCCGTCAGGGCATTGACGGTCAGAAGCGACAGCGACGGCGGACAGTCGACGAAGATCGGGTCGTAAGCCTGCCGAACGCTTCCGAGGGCAAACCGAAGTCTTGCCTCCCGATCGCTGAGGTCGACGAGCTCGATCTCGGCGCCCACCAGGTCCCGGCCCGAGGGGGCGAGCCAGAGATTGGGAAACCCGGTTTCCCGGACAACTGGGGAAATGTCTCCGCTATTCAACCCCCGGTAGACCGTCGCCTCTTCGCGCTTGGAGAAACCCAGGCCGGAGGTGGCGTTGGCCTGGGGGTCAAGGTCGATGATCAGGACCTTGCAGTCGAGGGCCGCGAGGGCCGCGGCGAGGTTGATTGCCGTCGTGGTTTTTCCGACACCGCCCTTCTGGTTGGCGACGGCGACCACGCGGCTCATCGGCCGGCATTATCAGCCAGGTTCCACGTGGAACACTCCTCAAACCCGTCGAAAGAGCGCGATTTGGCGGCGGCGCGAACCGGGGATGGGCAGCGTCGTTTCGAGGCGAAACCGGGGGAGGAGGGCTTCGGCGATTCGGTCGGCCTCGGTGGTCCAGGCGAGCAGGCCTCCGTCCGGGCGGACGAGCGAGCCATCGCCGAGCCACTCCGGCACCGCCCCGACCGCCCTGGTCACGACCGCGTCGAAGGCTTCAAAGCCGAGGCTTTCGATCCTGGCTTCGTGAACGGCGACGTTCGGCAGCGGAAGGATCCGGGCGACATGCCGTAAGAACGCCGCGCGTTTGTGCCTGGGCTCGACCAGCGCGACCGAGAGGTCGGGGCGCGATATCGCAATGGGAATCCCCGGGAAACCGGCCCCGGAGCCCACGTCGACGATCCGGGCGTGCCGGGGGATCAGCCCGGCTCCCAGAACCGATTCGAGGGTGTGCCCGGCGAGCTCCGACGCCGGCATGGCGCCCGTCAGGTTCGCCTTGCGTCTCCAGGAGTCGAGGGACTCGAGGTACGCGCCCGCTGCCGCGAGGGGCGCAGGCGTCAGCTCCAGACCGAAAGCCGGGGACGCCGCCTCGAGGAGTTCCTGGAAGCGGTCAGAGGGGAGAGGGTCCTCCGCCGCGCGCGACATGAGCCGAGATTATCGCGACGGCCGCGGGCGTCATGCCGGGGATCCGCGAAGCCTCGCCGACGGTGCGCGGCCTCCGCTGCGAACACTTCTCGACGGCCTCCCGGGAGAGACCCGGGATTCCTTCGTAGTCGAAGTCGCTCGGGATGAGCCTCGACTCGAAGGGCTTGAGCCTCTCCAGACGCTCCCGCTCGCGGCGGATGTAGCCCTCGTACCGAATCCGCGTCTCGAGGATGCTCTTCTCTTCCCGCGTCAGGCTTTCGGCGACAACGGGAGCCAGGCCCCATACGGCAGTTGAATCTAAGTCATTACGCTGCAACAGTTTACGTAGACTTACAGGGGAGTCAGGCTCGATGCCGAGGGCTTCGGAAAGAACGGCCCGATTCTCCTCGGTAGGCGTGAAGACGGACGCCTCGAGCTGCCGCTCGGCGCTGCGAAGCCGCGCCTCGCTCGCCATCGCCGCCGAATACTCCTGCCCGTCGATCAGCCCGTGACGGCGCGCGTGGGGAAGCAGACGCGGGAGAACGGTATCCACGCCGAGAAGGAGTCGGTACTCCGCCCTCGACGTGAAGAGCCGGTAGGGTTCCTCGACTCCGCGCTGCGTCAGGTCGTCCACCATGACGCCGGCGTAGGCCTCGTGGCGCTCCAGAACGAAGGCCTCCTGCCCGCGCGCCGCCAGCGCCGCGTTGATGCCGGCGAGGATCCCCTGCGCCGCGGCTTCCTCGTAGCCCGAAGTTCCGTTGATCTGTCCGGCGAGAAAGAGTCCGGGAACGTTTCGAGGAGCGAGCGAGCGAGACAGCTGCTCGGGAAAGACGAAGTCGTACTCGACGGCGTAGCCCGGTCGAATCATCTGCGCGCGCGTCAAGCCCGGGATCTCGGCGAGGATCGCGCGCTGCACCTCTTCGGGAAGCGAGGTCGAGAGACCGTTGATGTAGATCTCCTCGGAGCTCCACCCGTCGGGCTCGAGAAAGATCGTGTGCGCCGCCTTGTCGGCGAACTTCACGACCTTGTCCTCGACGGACGGGCAATAGCGTGGCCCGATGCCGTGAATCTGGCCCGAGTACATCGGGCTTTCGTGCAGGTGCTCTCGAATCAGCGCGTGGACGTTTGGGTTCGTCGCCGTCAGCCAGCACAGCGCCTGGCGCTCCGGAAGCCGCCGCGTCCGAAACGAGAAGGGGACCGGAGGATCGTCTCCTTCCTGCGGCGTGCAGGCAGCGTAGTCCACGGAGTCGCGATGCACGCGCGGTGGCGTGCCCGTCTTGAAACGCCCGAGCCTCAGACCCAGCCGCGCCAGAGAGGCGGAGAGGCCTTTCGCCGCTTCCTCGCCGACGCGCCCTCCGGGAGTCTGACGCTTTCCCGTATGCATGAGGCCGTTCAAGAACGTCCCCGTCGTGACGACGACGCACGAGGCGAGAATCCGCGTTCCGTCGGACGTGAGGGCGCCCGTGACGCGGCCGGCGTCGTGGACGAGGTCTTCGGCCATGCCCTCGATGAGCGTGAGGTTTTCGGTGGAGGCCAGACGCTCCTGCGCCTTCCGCGCGTAGAGCGCGCGATCGCACTGGGCGCGCGGACCCCAGACCGCCGGCCCGCGCGAGCGGTTCAGGATGCGGAACTGGATCCCGGCGGCATCGGCCAGGACTCCCATCACGCCTCCGAGCGCGTCGATCTCCCGGACGAGCTGGCCCTTGGCGAGGCCGCCGATGGCGGGGTTGCAGGACATCCGCCCGATCGCGGAGACGGATCCCGTCAGAAGCGCCGTGCGTCGCCCCATGCGGGCCGCCGCGTGCGCCGCTTCGATGCCGGCGTGGCCGCCGCCGATGACGAGGACGTCGAATCGCACAGCGAGATTGTCTCTCAATCGGGCGGAGGACCCGTTGCTACGATTCCGCCACCGGAGGTGGCCGAACCTATTTCCCGATACAGAACGTCGCGAAGAGCCGCGTCAGAACGTCCTCGGAGGTGGTTTCGCCGACCAGGTCCGCGAGCGCGTCGAGGGCCGCATGGCAATGCGTCGCGGCGTACTCGGGCGAAAGCCCTCCGGCGAGGGCTTGCAGCGTCTGCTCGGCGCCGGCGCGGGCACGGTCGACCAGGTCCTTCTGTCGGAGCGACCCGAGAACCTCGGAGGTTTCCTCGGTCGAGATCTCCGAGGCCACGACCTTCGCGAGAAGGGCGCGCAGCGTCTCCCCCGCCGCCGATTCCAGGCCGCGGAGCCGCACCGCGCCGTCGGACAGAGGCGCCTCGGGGGCGAGGTCGGACTTGTTCGCGACGAGGATCCGGGGCGTCTCCCCGCGGCGCGCGAGCGCGTCGCGGTCCTCGGCGGTGAATCCTTCCAACGCGTCGTAGACGTAGACCACGGCGTCCGCGCGGTCGGCCTCCTCGTGCGCGCGCGCGACGCCGATCTTCTCGACGACGTCCTCGGTCGCGCGAAGGCCGGCCGTATCGACGACCGTCACGGGGATGCCGCGGACCTCGACGACGGCCTCGAGCGTGTCCCGCGTCGTTCCGGGAATCTCGGTGACGATCGCCCTCGCGGATCCGACGAGCGCGTTGAAGAGCGTGGATTTCCCGGCGTTGGGCCTGCCCAGAATCGCCACGCGGCAGCCGCTGGAAAGAAGCTTCCCGGTCTTGTAAGTCGCCGAGAGCCTCGCGAGGCGATCGGCAGCGGCGCGCAGGCGCCGTTCGACCTCGGCATCCAGGGTCTCTCCGACGTCGTCGGAAAAGTCGACCGCGGCGGCGATCCCGGCCGCGGCCGCGAGAAGGTCTTCGCGCGCGGTCTCGAGCTTCTGGGAGAGGCCTCCTTCCATCCGCCGAGCCGAGAAGCGCGCCGCGGCGGGAGTTTGAGCCTCGATCAGGTCGCGCACGGCCTCGGCGCGCACCAGATCGAGCTTTCCCGCGCGAAAGGCGCGCTCCGTGAACTCCCCCCGCCGCGCCGCGCGCGCCCCGGCGGCGATCGCGGCCTCGATCAGCCGGGAGGCGGAGACGGGACTTCCGTGGATCGAGATCTCGACGACGTCTTCGCCGGTGTAGGAATTCGGCGCCGCGAAAAAGGTCACCAGCCCGCGGTCGATCCGTTCTCCGGAGGCGTCGTCGAGCGCCGCCAGACGCGGACGCCAGGGCCTCAGATCCGTTTTGAGCCGTGGAGCCAGAGAAGCGAGAACGCGCCGCGCGTCGGGCCCGGAGAGACGCACCAGCGCCACCGCGGACTTGCCCACCGGTGTCGCGAGCGCGACGATCGTGTCGAGAAGAGCGTCGGACGGCCGCATCGCGATCCCGGCCTCTCCCCTAGCGGCTCTTGAGTCGGACCTCCACGCGTTTCAGGAAACCGTCGCCTTCGCTCTGCGTCTCGACCTCGGCATCCTCGGCGAGCGCGAGGTGCACGAGGCGGCGCTCCCACGGCGAGAGCGGGGGCAGGAGCTGCGGCCGGCGCGACCGGCGGACCTCCTCGGCCGACTGACGGGCGAGCTCCTCTAAGGCGTCCTTGCGGTGCGCGCGGAACCCTTCGGCATCGAGCCGCGGATGGACCGGTTTGCCGAGCCGCTTGGCGGCGATGCGCCCCACCAGAACTTCCAGGCCCGTCAGTCCCTCGCCCTTGTTGGCAAGAAGCGGTTCGACGTCGTCCCCGATGAGCTCGAAGAGAATCTCGTCGCCCGAAGACTCGCGGCGGCGAATCTCGACTAAGAGCCCCGCTCCCGAAAGAAGCTCGGTCAGCGTGGACTCGCAGGCGGCGACCGCGTCGGCGTCAGTCGCGCCGACCTGCGGCTCGCGCTGCGCGGCGGGAGACGGCTTTTCGACCTCGGTCGCCTCGGAGGCGTCGCTCTCCTCGGACGGCGCAGGCCGGCCGCGGCCTTCGCTCCCCTCTTCGACCTCGATCTCGACGACGCGCCCGCCCCAGAACGACTTCTCGTCGCGAATCACCGTGTACTTCAGCTCTCCCGGCGACTTTCCCAGCGCCCGGGCGGCTCCGGCGACCGCTTCCTCCTCCGTCTTGGCTTCGTACTTCATCGCTTGGCTTCGACCGAGCGCGCCGCCTTGAGCCTGGCGCCCTTGGCGGGTGGCACCGGGTCGTCCTCCTTCACCATTCGGTTCATGATCAGCTGCTGAACGATCGTCAGCAGATTGGAAAAGAACCAGTACAGCACCAGACCCGCGGGCATGTCCTTGAACAGGAATCCCATGAAGACCGGCATGAACATGAAGATCTTCTTCTGCGCCGGGTCGAGCGTGGACGGCGTCATCGCCTGCTGGAGATACATCGAGGCGATCATCAGGATCACCAGCACGTAGCTCTTGTCGATCGCCGAGAGATCCTTGATCCAGAAGATAAACGGCGCGTGGCGCAGCTCGATCGTCTTGGAAAGCACGTTGTAGAACGCCACCAGGATCGGCAGCTGCAGAATCATCGGCAGGCAGCCGCTCATGGGGTTGTAGCCTTCGGCCTGGTAGAGCGCCATGACCTCGGCATTCATCTTCTGGCGCTGCGCGGCGTCGGTCTTGGACTTCTTGTACTTGTCGCGGATGGCGTTCATCTTCGGCGCGAGCTTCTGCATCTTCTTCATCGACGCGTAGCTCTTGGCCGTCAGAGGGAACAGAGCCAGCCGGATCAAAAACGTCACGACGAGAATCGCCAGTCCCCAGTTGTGGACGAGCCCGTAGGATTTCTTCAGCAGCCACAAGAGCGGCCGCGCCAGGATTCCGTACCAACCGAAGTCCACCGTGCGCTCGAGGCCCAGCCCATAGCTCTCGAGGACCGAGACGTCTTTGGGTCCAATGAAAGTCGAGCCCGCGAAGGAGCGCTCGCCGGAGAGGCC
>JBKOZO010000050.1:0-9752 GCA_046725935.1 Acidobacteriota bacterium
AATCAGCGGCAATGAAGCGATTTTGGATGATTGCAGCAGCGTCGCTCTTTCTGGCGGCGGGATGCAAAACCACGCAACCGGCGGGGCCGCAGCAGCCGGGCGCCCCGACCCCCTCCGCCAAGTGCACCGGGACGCTGGGGATCGACGCGGCCCCTCTGTCGGCGGCGGTCCGGAAGAGGCTCAATCTGCCGAAGGACACGAAGGGTGCCGTCGTGACGCAGGTCTTTCCGGGAGGTCCGGCCGCGGCCGCGGGGATCAAGGAGAACGACATCGTCGAGAAGGTCGGGCCGGCGTCGATCGGCAACGACTGTGAGTTCGCGCACGCGGGCTTCGGCCGGGCGTGCGAGCCGGTCGCGGTGACGGTGCGGCGCGGCGGGGAGACCGTCGAGGCGACGCTGACGCCGGTGAACGAGGCTCCGTTCTTCGAGAAGCTCTGCGCGGCGGGAAATCTCGGCGCGTGCTTCCGGCAGGCGTGGCTCCTCTGGAGCAAGGACCACGGCGACGGCCACGCATTCGAGCTCTTCGAGTCGGCATGCAAGGCGGGCTCGGGAGAGGCCTGCGCCTACGAGGGATACCAGCTCACGCTCTCGTCGGAGAGGAGCCGCGATTCCGTCCCGGTCCTGGACCGCGCATGCGACGAGAAGAGCGGGGCCGGGTGCGCCCACCTCGCCTATCTCTACGCGACCGGAAAAGAAGTCGGAAAGGACGACAAGCGCGCGGCCGTGCTGTACCAGCGCAGCTGCGACCTCGGCGACGCGCAGGGTTGTTACAACGCCGGGCTGATGGCGGACGACGGCCGGGGCGTGGCGCGGGACGCGGTCCGGGCGGCGGCGGCGTACGACGAGGCTTGCGAGCTCGGCAGCGCGACGGCGTGCACGAACTTGGGTTTCCTCTACGAGAACGGGAAAGGGGTCAAGAAGGACCGGGCGAAGGCGCTGGCGCTCTACCAGCGCGGCTGCGACGGGTCGGCGTGTCAGCCCTCGAACCTGGGCGGCTGCGTGAACGTCGGGCGCTCGTACCGCGACGGGATCGGCGTCGACAAGAACGAGGAGAAGGCGGCCGAGATCTTTCGCGCGGCCTGCGACCGTAAGGAGAACCCGGATGACGTCCACTCGGCGGAGAACGGATCGCGCGCGTGCTCGCTCCTCGGCGCGCTGTATCTGTCGGGCGAGGGAATACCGAAGGACGTCCCGCAGGGACTGAAGCTCTCGGAGCTCGGGTGCGAGCGTGGCGACTCGTTCGGCTGCTTCAACTCGGCGGCCGTGTACGCGAGCGGCGGAAGCGGCGTCGCGGAGGACGCGGCGAAGGCCGCGGAGTATCTCGAGAAGGCGTGCAAGGGCGGAGACGGGGAAGGCTGTCACGACCTCGCCGTGGCGTACGAGAAGGGCAAGGGTGTCGCGAAGGACGCGCGCCGCGCGAAGGCGCTCTACCAGCAGGCCTGCGAGCTGGGGTTCACGGCGTCGTGTAAGAAGAAGACGAAATAAGAATCGAGGCGCTTCGAGTCCGGGATGAACGCCGCGCTTCGCGCGACGTTGCCTATTGCCGAGGGTCTGACCTTCGGTGGTCGGCTGTCTCGTCGCTGCGCTCCTCGGAGTGACGGGCGATTGTTCGTCCTCCCGAGTGCCCTGGCCGTCATCCCGAGCGCAGCGAGGGATCCCGCACTTGTACGCCTCCGGCCTTCAGGCTCCTGCTTTTAGGTACTTCTCGAACCAGCGCGTCACGGCGACGGCGGACTTGATCCTGTTGGGAGTCTTGCGCCAGCCGTGTCCCTCGTCGGGAAACAGGACGTACTCGACGGCGATGTTGCGCTTCTTGAGGCTGTCGACGACCTGCTCGGCTTCGACGACGGGCACGTTGGTGTCGTTGGCGCCGTGGAGCACGATGGTCGGCGCCGTGACCTTGTCGACCCTGTGAATCGGTGAGAGACGCCGCAGCAGCTCCACCTCGGTCTCCGGATTGCCGTATTCGATCGTGGAGATGGCCGCCATCCACGGCTCGGTGTTCTTGAAGAAGGTCTCGAAGTTGACGACTCCGAAGAGGTCGGCGCCGGCGGCGAACAGGTCGGGATACTCGGTCAGGCCGGCCATGACCATGTAGCCGCCGTAGGAGCCTCCCATGATGCCGATGCGCTTGGGATCGGCGCCCGCCTTGACCGCGGCGTCCACGCAGTCCTTGATGTCCTTGACTCCCTCGAAGCGCAGGGCGCCGTTGTCGAGGTTGACGAACTTCTTGCCGAACCCCGACGATCCGCGCACGTTGGGCGCGAAGACCGCGATGCCGCGCGAGAGAAGCGCCTGGTACTGGCTGTTGAACACCGGCCTCTCCTGTCCCTCGGGCCCGCCGTGGAACGAAAGGACGGCCGGATACGGCGCCGTTGCGTTGTTGGGCTTGTAGCACCAGCCGGAGAGCTCGAGGCCGTCGTGCGCCTGGAAGCGGATGAGCTCGGGCCGGACGAGCTTCGAAAGATCCACACCGGCATGCGGGCTCCTGGTCACTTGACGGAAGTTGCCGCTGGCGACGTCCATGACCCAGATGTCGGCGGGCGTCGCGGCTCCGGAGATAGCCATGGCGAGCGACTTCCCGTCCTTCGAGAAGTTGAGACCGAAGGCGATCTCGGCCGGCAGCGTCGGATGGAGGATCGACTTGCCGGTCTTCAGGTCGAGAAGCTCGAGATCGCTCTTGCCGGCGACATTCCAGACGAGCGCGGCGACGGCGCCGGCGTCGTCGAGAGTGAATCCCTGGAGCTCGGCGTCGGGCCGCTCGGCGAGGATCGTGGTCCTGCCGGGCGCGCCGTCCTGAGAGAGGTCGAGGCGCGCGAACGCGTCCATGTCGCGCCCGGCGTTGGTCGACAGGTACACCGACCGTCCGTCCGGCGCGAACGCGCCGTCGAAGCTGCCCGGTCCCGAGTGCGGCGTGATCAGCGTCTCGCGGCCCGTCGCGAGATCGACGACGTACAGGTTGTTGTCGCCGCGGCTGACGAGGCGGTTGAGCAGTCCTCGCTTCTTGTCGCGGCTGAGATCGTCGAAGCCGCCGATGCCCTTGTTCTCGAGGACCATCCTCGACGTTCCCGCGGCGACGTCGTAGAGGTAGGGATCGATGGCCGATCCGCTGCGCCGGTTCGAGGTCGTCACGAGGAGCGATCCGTCGCGGGACCAGGGACCGAGCCCGTTCGTCTCTTTGCCGCCATCGGTCAAGCGCTTCACACTGGTTCCGTCGGGTCGAACCAGGTAGACCTGCGTGTTCATGCCGCCGCCGGGCGCGAGCGTGAACGCGAGCCACTTTCCGTCGGGCGACCACTCGACGAAGCTGATTCCGTCGTCGAAGGCCGTGACGAGCTGCGGATAACCGCCCGCCGCGTCGACCGTCCAGACCTGCGGGACGCCGCCGATGTTCGAGACATAGGCGATCGTCTTGCCGTCCGGAGAAAAGGACGGTGAGGTCGCGCTGCAGATCTTGGCCATGAGCGCGACGGAACGCTCGAGGTCGTCGTCGGCGCCGGGCGCCGCAAAAGCGAAACTCGAGACGATGAACAGGCTCGAGACGAGAAACGCGCGGCTGTTTGTCTTCATCGGGTGCAAATCCTATCGTTCCCGCATGTCATCCCGAGGAGTGGAGCGACGAGGGATCCCGAGCTTGTTTAGTTCGGGATCCCTCGCTGCGCTCGGGATGACAGGCACAACGCCGCCCTCGTTTCGCGCGTCATTCCCTCCATTTCGCGCCATGTGGCGAGATTTTCTGTGACTGATGGCGCCTCCGATTCGTATTTCGGTAAGGAGGAGTCAATGGCCACGGAATCCCCGACAGTTGCCGCGAGCGTATCCGTCGAGAATCTTTCTCATGAAAGCTTCGCCCAGGAGATCGAGCGCGCCGCAGCGCCGGGCGGCGAGGTGCGCCTGATCATTCTCGCCGGGGGCGACGGCGTGCGCCTGCGCTCCGTGACGCGCGCGCTCGAGGGCGACGACCGGCCCAAGCAGTTCGCAACACTCGTGGGCAAGGAGCCGTTGCTCGTACAGACCGTGCGGCGCGCTTCTCTCATTGCGCCAGCCGACCGCATGCTGATCGTACTCACGCGAGGACACGAGGCGTGGTATCGGGAAGTCCTGCCGCAGGACGGCTCGTCCGGTCTCGCGATCCAGCCCGAGAACCGCGGGACGGCCACCGGTGTCCTCTTCGCGCTCCTGCGCATCGCGGCGCAGACGACCGAGGCGCCGGTCGTGATCCTGCCCTCGGACCACTGGGTTTCGAGCGATCCGACGTTCATGCTCCACGCGCAGGTGGCCGTGGAGTTCGTCGAGGCCAATCCCGGCGCGGTGGTCCTGCTGGGTGTGCCGCCGAAGCGTGCGGAGACGGAGTACGGATGGATCGAGCCCGGCCGGCCGACTGCCGGCGCCCGCGGCGGGATCGCGCGCGTTTTGCGGTTCATCGAGAAGCCGTCGCCGGACGCGGCCCGGGATCTGTATGCGAACGGCGCGAGCCTCTGGAACACGTCGGTCGTCGTGGCGCGCGTGGAGGAGTTGCTGGTGCGCTTCGCGATCGCGCAGCCGGATCTCGTCGACGCATTTCTCGAGAACTGGTCGTCGCTCGGCTCCCCCTCCGAGGCGACGGCCCTCGAGACTCTCTATCGGAAGCTTCCCATCGTGGACTTCTCCAGAGACATTCTCCAGAGCCGGCCCGGCGAGCTCTCGGTCCTCTCCGTTCGGGGCGTGGACTGGGAGGATCTCGGGCATCCGCGGGGAATCATCGAAGCGCGGCGGGTGAAGTCGAGCGGGGAAGCGATCCATCCGCGGTCGGGGCCGCGGCGCGCGTCGCCGGGACGCAATTACCGGCTATGACGCGCGGCTAGCGCCGGAGCCGGTTCTCGAGATCCGCGGCGCGCTTCTCCGCATCCTTGAGCGCGAGGGCGGCCGGGGACTTCTCGCACTGCGCGATCTGCGTGTTGGCGTAGTCGGTCCAGTTCGACATCTCCACGGCGAAAGCCTCGACGTCGGATTCGTTCAGCAGCTCGATCGAGAGGAACTTGCCGTCCCAGCGCAGAACCTGGGCGCGCACGAGCTGGGTCCCGAACGGCGCTTCCTGGAGGAAGCGGATCCAGAGCGGCGGCGGTGGTGGCTGGGGCTGCCACACCGCGATGAAGCTCGTGATCAAGTCCTCTCTCTTCAGCGGCGCGGTCCGGCCGGAGATCGGCACCACGTGGGGCCGCACGTGAGGAGGACCGACCCGAACTCGAACCGCCACGGTCTGGTCGTCGCACTCGAGCCTTGCGGGGGGAGGGCGTCGAGTCGGGGTGAATTTGCCATCTTGCATGACGTACCTCGTAGACGAGGAGTCTATCCCGGTCGAGTTCGGGATCCCTCGTCGCTGCGCTCCTCGGGATGACACCTATTGCGCGACCAGGGCCCCGTTGCAGTCATCCCGAGCGCAGCGAGGGATCCCGTGATCGACTAGCCGAGTCTCTCGAATCCGTCCTTGCTCCAACCCTCGCAGCCGACGCCGTTGTGCACGAAGAAGAGGACGTCGGGGTCGTACTTCTTCTTGACCTCGAGCAGGCGCGGATAGTTCGGCCCCCAGAAGGACTTCTGGAAGGACTTCTCGAAATAGTTCGTCTCGTTCGTGTAAGAGCCCGCATTCGGGGCCACGGAACGGAGCGCGTCCGCCGCGGCCGTGATCCGCTTCGCGTCGTCGCGGGCCGTCTCGAGGTTCGGCTCCCGGCCCGGCAGGTTCGGGCTCCTGAGCGGAGCGCCCGAGGCGATGATCGCGAGCGCAAACGCGTCCAGGACCGCCGGGTTCGTCGCCGTTTCGCGGGCCGCCGCAATGCGGTCGGGCGGCGCGCCCGCCAGGCCCTTGTTGAAGTGGAGCTGCGTCTCGAACTGGCGCGACGCGGCGAAGAGCGCGTCGCCGAGGCGACCGATCGAATCCTCCTTCAGCAGCCCCGCCGGCAGCCAGAGCGACTCGTACGCGTAGAGGAACAGGGTCGCCTGAACCGCGTCGCCCTTCCACCACACGTTCGTCTTCGGCGCGCCGGGGCGCGGGTCCCAGACCATCGCGTCCGGCGTGTACTGGCGGCGCCAGTCGACGTCCCACCAGTGGCGCGCCTGCGTTGCGCCCCCGCTGAGCTCGGCGACCCACTCGTAATCCGACGGCGAAGCCGCGACGAAGTCCTGGAGCGGCTTCCACGTCGCCAGCGTCTGCTCGTGGGTGAGGCCGATGGACACCATGCCGATCTCGAGCGTGTCCTTGTCGATCTTCGCCGACTCACCCCAGTTCGGGTTCCGGAGCGACTTCTCGTAGAAGCGCAGGAACCAATCGATCAGGCGTCGCATCGCGGCCTCGGACTTTGCCCGGACCTTGCACTCGGCGCCGCCGGCGAACTCGGGCAGGTCGTGCGTCGCGAGCGTAACCTTCGTGACGATGCCGAACGTGCCGCCGCCTCCGCCCTTCAGCGCCCAGAAGAGATCGGGATTCGTGCAGGCGTTGGCGACACGAATCTGCCCGTCGGCGGTCACGACCTCGGCTTCGAGGAGGCTTGCGGCGGCCATGCCGAACATCTTCGAGAAGCTCCCGAACCCGCCGCCCGTCAGGAGGCCGATGACGCCGACCGTGGTGCAGCCGCCCCCCTGCACGTAGCGGCCGGCGCGCGTCGTGACGGCATCGTACGCGTCGATCCAGCGCGCGCCCGCTTCGATCGTGACGGCATGCTGCGCGGAGGCGCAGCCCTGGGGCTTGAAGGCGTCGTGCAGCGTGATCGCGCGCATGTCGTGGGTCCAGATCAGGAGGGAGTCGGGTGCGTTGGAGTTGCCGAGATAGCTGTGGCCGCCGCCCTTGACGACGAGGCGCAGGCGATGGTCGCGTGCGAAGTTGACGGCGGCGGCGACGTCCTGTGCATTCTTCGCGGCGACCGCGTAAACGCTCGGCGCGGACGTCCAGGCGTCGAGCCAACCGGAGAGGTGCGTGGCGCCTGCCTGCTCGTTGAGCCAGAAGGGATTCTTCAGCTCCTCGAGACGGTCCGTGCACGCGGCGCTGCTTGGCGCAGACTTGCAGGGCGCGAAGGGATCGGCGACCGGGATCAGCCGCCCGCCGACCTGCTGCTTCAACCTGTCCCACATCGCGGACGAGGGCCATTCCGGGTCATTGGGACGGACGCGTCGAAACGGCGCAGTGGCCTTCGGCGCGAGCTTTCCGAGCAGGGGAGAGAACGCCGACAGCGCGGGAATCGCCCCGACGTGCTTCAAAAACTTGCGTCTGTTCATGCGGCCGATTGGATTCTCCGAAAAAGCATACGCCCGGAATCTTGGCAAGTTCTCGAACGCCTCGTCCCGTGCAACCTCGAGGCAGAGCCTACGTACCGACGCGTAGGAGGACAAAATGCGCAGGAACCGAACCCTCGGTCTGCTCTTGACTCTGGGAGTTGCCGCGGGTCTGGCCGCGGCCGGCTGTACGAAGAAGGAAGCCCCGGCTCCTCCGGCGGCGGCGGAGGCCGCGCCGCCCACACCGGTCAACGGCGGGAAGATCCCGATCACGACGTCTTCTCCCGAGGCGAAGACGGAATTCCTGAAGGGCCGCGACATGGTCGACAAGCTCCTGATCACGGACTCAATCACCCACTTCCAGAAGGCCGTGGAGCTGGATCCCAACTTCGCGATGGCGGAGCTCTCGCTCGCGGGCTCCGCTCCGACTGCGAAGGAGTTCTTCGAGCACCTGCGCCGGGCCGTCAACCTGGCGGACAAGGCATCGAACGGAGAGAAGCTATTGATCCTCGCTACCGAGGCCGGAGCGAATGCGCTGCCGCGGACGCAGAAGGAGCACCTCGACGCTCTCCTCGTGGCTTATCCGAGCGACGAGCGCGCGCAGTTCGCCATGGGCGGCTACTACTTCGGCCAGCAGGATTTTCCGAAGGCGATCGAGCACTACAAGAAGGCGACCGAGCTCGATGGAAACTATTCCTCCGCGTTCAATCTGCTCGGCTACGCGTACCGACAGAACGGCGACTACGCAAACTCCGAGAAGGCGTTCCAGAAGTACGTCGAGCTGATCCCGAAAGACCCCAACCCTTACGACTCGTATGCCGAGCTCCTGATGAAGATGGGTCGGTTCGAGGACTCGATCGCTCAGTACCGCAAGGCGCTCGAGATCGATCCGAACTTCGTCAACGCGCACCAGGGAATCGCGATGGACCTGCTTTACCTCGACAAGCCCGCCGAGGCGGCCGCCGAACTCGACGCGATGACGAAGAAGGCGCGGACCGACGGCGAGCGGCGGACGGCGCTGTTCGCGTCCACCGTCGTCAACGTCGACGGAGGCAAGACGGGGAAGGCCCTCGCGGACGTGGACAAACAGTACGCGCTCGGCGACAAGACCAAGGACGCGGCGGCCATGTCGGGAGACCTGGTGCTGCGCGGCAACATCCTCCTCGAGCTGGGCAAGCCCGCGGAAGCCGACAAGCAGTTTCAGCTCGCGTCGAAGATGATCCAGGACTCCAACCTCTCGCCGCAGATCAAGGAGAACAACCTGCGTTTCGTCCACTTCAACAACGCGCGCGTCGCGCTGGCAAAGAAGGACTTCGCGAAGGCCAAAGCCGAGGCGGCGGAGTTCCAGAAGATGGCGGAGGCGGCGAACAATCCGAACCAGGTCAAGCTGGCGCACGAGGTCGCGGGCTCCATCGCGCTCGCGGAGAAGGACTACGACAAGGCGATCTCCGAGCTGCAGCAGGCCAACAACCAGAACCCGTACAACGCGTATCGCCTCTGCAAGGCGTATCAGGCCAAGGGCGACACCGCGAAGGCGGCCGAGTCGTGCAAGCAGGCGGCCGACTTCAACTCGCTGCCGAACCTGAACTACGCCTTCATCCGGACGAAGGCGAAGGCGGGAGAGAAGAAAGGGTAGGGCGAATCGAGTCCGGGATCCCTCGTCGCTGCGCTCCTCGGGATGACGTCATCCCGAGCGTAGCGAGGGATCCCGAACTTCCTCACCTCATCGTCAAGACCACCCGGAACCGGGCCTTGCCCGACATCATCCGGTCGTAGGCTTCGACGGCGCGGTCGAGGGGGTAGGGCTCGTTCATCGAGCGCACGCCCGTCTGCACGGCGAACTTCATGGTGTCCTCCGAGTCCACGGGGCGGCCGGAGGCCCAGCCGGCCACGGAGCGGCGGCCGCTGATGAGAAGGTAGGCGGGAACCTGCAGCGGATCCGGCGGCGCGCCCACGATTTCGAGCCGGCCGTCGACGCCGAGCCCCCCGAGCACCGCCGTCATCGCCGCACCGCTCGTGACGGTGGCGAGGATGGCGCGCGCGCCGCCGAGCTTCGTCAGCTCCGCGGCGGGATCCTGCTTCTCGCTGTCGATGTAGATGCGCGCGCCCAGCTTTTTGACGAACGCCTCCTTGTCGGCGCCGCGCGCGATCGCGACGGTGTCGAACCCCATCTTCGAAGCGAACTGGACGCCCAGGTGTCCGAGGCCGCCGACGCCCAGGACCGCCACGAGCTCGCCGGCCTGTGCGCCGCTGTGGCGCAATCCCATGAAAGTCGTCACGCCCGCGTCCATCAATGGCGCTGCTTCGACGAAGGACAAGCCGTCCGGGATCCGGGCGAGCGCGACCGCCGGCGCAACGACGTAGTCCGCGTAGCCTCCGTCGTACGAGATCCCGGTGATGAGCGGCGAGACGAGGCAGAACCGGAAGTTGCCGCGGCGGCATTCCTGGCACCGTCCGCAGTGCCCCCCGTGCCAGCCGATTCCGACACGCTCGCCCTTCGTCCAGCCC
>JBKOZO010000051.1:0-15849 GCA_046725935.1 Acidobacteriota bacterium
GCGCCCGTGGGCCTGTTCATCGAGCCCGACGGGCGGCGCGCCTGGGTCGCCGCTTCGCACGCCGACGTCGTCGTCGTGATCGACCTCGATCAACTGCGCGTCGACGACGCCTGGGTGGCGGGCGTCGAGCCCGACGGCCTCGCGGGGAAATTCGGAAAAAAGTGACGCGCGAAGCGCGCAAGCGTCCTTGCGCGTCATCCCGAGCAGCGCAGCGACGAGGGACCCCTTTCGAAGCCGCATCATGACTTGGAAAGGGATCCCTCGCTGCGCTCGGGATGACAGGCAGCGAGGATGACAATCGAGGGCCGAATCGACTCGGTCGACGTCGTGCGCGGCGTCACGATCGCCGGCATGATCGTCGTCAACGACCCCGGAACCTGGTCCGCCGTCTATCCGCCGCTCCTTCACGCCGAATGGCACGGATGGACGTACACCGACACGATCTTCCCGTTCTTTCTCTTCGTCGTGGGCGTCTCGCTCGTGCTCTCCTTCGCGCGCCAGCGAAAGGACGGCGCCTCCAACGGCGTTCTCTTTCGCCGCATGGCGGTACGCGCCGCCGCCCTCGTCGGGCTGGGCCTCGCGCTCAACTTCGCCTCGTTTCTCGCCTTTCACAAGACGCACATGCGCTTCCCAGGAGTCCTGCAGCGCATCGGTGTCTGCGTTCTCGTGGCGGGCGCGATCGTGCTCTGGGGTGGAGCCAGGGGCGCCGCGGCGTCCGCGGCCGCGCTCCTTCTAGGTTACTGGGCGCTGATGCGCGGACCTCTGGACCCGCAGGGGAATCTCGCCGCGCGCATCGACGCGGCCTTTTTTGGGCCGCACACCTGGAAGCCGGGCTGGGACCCCGAGGGCCTCTTGTCGACGCTGCCGGCGATCGCGACGACGCTCTGCGGCGCCGTCGCGGGAGAAAGGCTCCGAGCCCCTTTTTCGTCCACGCGCAAGGTCAGGGAGCTTCTCGCCGGCGGCGCCGCGGCCGCCGCGCTGGGATTTCTCTGGGGCCGCGTTTTCCCCGTCAACAAGAATCTCTGGACGTCGTCCTACGCGCTGGCGATGGCGGGACTCGGGGCGATAGCCCTCGCGCTTTGCTACTGGGCGATCGACATCCGTGGATGGAAGCGCCTCGCGGCGCCTTTCTTCTGGCTCGGCCGCAACGCCATCGCCGCCTTCGTCCTTTCGAGCCTGACGGCGATCGCCCTCATCGCCGTCCACGTCGAGGGGCCGGACGGAAAGCCGCGCTCGCTGTGGACCGCGATCCACCGGACGCTCTTCGATCGGTTCTCCGACCCCCGCCTCGGTTCTCTCGCCTTCGCGCTGGCGTACCTCGCACTCTGGGTCGCGGTCTTCGGTCTGCTCTACCGGAGGCGCGTCTTCTTCAAGATCTAGCCGCCTGCGACATCACGGATTCGCACCCACGGTTACGCGCACCGATCCGTCGCTCGCGATCGTCGAGAGGGCGCCCCACAGGACTCCCGTCCCGCTGACCTTCGTGGCACGAACCTGACCGAGCTCCAGCGTCTCCACGCCGAAGTGTGCCGCAACGTCCACGAGCGTGAACGCGCTGACGGTCGTCTCCCCCGGAATGACGAAGACGCCGCTGCCGAGCGAGCGGCCGCCGGCGTCCAGGAGCTCGATCTCGACGCTGGCGCCGGCGCCTCCCAGCGCCTCCAGGATGAGATTGCTGTACGTCCCTCCCCCGCGGACGACGCCGGGGAAGACCAGAACCGGAACGACCATCGCCTCGATCGACCCACTGCGCACGACCGGCAGCTCCGCGAACTCGCACGTGTTCGCCGCGCTGATCGCTCGCGCGTGCACCACAGGTAGCAAGCCTCCCTGCGTCGTCTCGACTCGCACCATCTGCGGCCCCGGATAGATCGCTCCGAGGAACTCGCTTGTCCGCACCGTGATCGTCCCGCGGCCGGGGATGTCGAAGGTCTCCCCGGTGCAGTTCGGAGGACACGGAACCGCCAAGGGCAGCCCCTGAATCGACACCAATACCTGAATCGGATTGGAAGACACGTTTGCGATGTCGACCTCGGTGTCCCACTTGCCCGCGAAGCCCGCGCCGGCGATCACCAGCGAGTCGGCGGAGAGCAGCGCCGGCAGGGCCGCCGCCGCAATCGCGAGGCAAAGAAACTTCCATAGCGACAACTGTTTCATCGAACACCTCCGTGGGATGGAATCCGCGACAAAGCACGCTCCGCGTCCGCTTCGGGCGGACTGGGAGCCTGTTCATGCATGCCCCGTGCCCTCAATCTCGGGTGACGACCCGGGTCTGTCGCGGCAGGTTGCATCGCGCGGGCCCCGCCGTGCACCCGCCGTCGTCGATCTCGGACCCCGGCTCGGCGAGAATCAGCCGATTGCCGTCTGTAATCTCAGTCAGGCCCCAGAAGAGACCCGAGAATGATTGGCGCGTCACGACGATGTGGCCCTCGAAGTCGTTGAAGATGCCGAGCGTGGTTAACACGTTCTTCATCACGAGCGTGTCGGTGAAGGATCGCGTCGTCGTCGCGACGATGCCGACGCCTTCGCGCACGGCATCGATCCGGACGGAGAGGGCGCCGCTGGACTCAATGTCGGCGACGATCAGGTCGGTGTGGGCGGTGCCGGCCCGGCGGCGGGCGGGGAACGTCAAGGAAGGCTGACGGTTCACGCCGGTCGCCGGAGGCTGAGAGTCCGCCATGGTCCAGTAGTCGACGAGCGGGAGCTCGGCCCGCGAGCCATCGCCCTCGTCGATCAGGAAGGCCTCGGTCGCCGGCAGCTCCACGATCCCGGCGAAATCCTCTCCCGTGATCGTATAGAGCTCGATGCCCTCCGTCTGCGGGATGTCGCTCGCGAGGCGCGTCACGGTGCCGCTTCCCGGGACGTCGACCAGGATGCTCGAGAAGGGACAGATCGCCGGGCAAACGCCCTGTGGACGCGTCCCCAGCCGCACGCGGAGCGGTTGGCCGCTGGCGCTCGAGAGATCGAACTCCGTGTCGAAAGTGGGGTCGTGGCCGGCCCCGACCGCGTAGATGCGGTTCTCGGACAACCGACCGACGATCTTGTTGGTCCCGTCGATCCACCAGACCGATCGCGGCGCCTCGGAGCCGTCGGAGCTCTGAGACGTGATCGCGATGCCGTCCGGCCGGGACCCGGGAAGCGGGAACTCGGCGAACGTGCCGTCGAAGGAGAGACGGCCGAGCCGGCCGGCGAAGCGCTCCGAGAACCAGACGCCGTCGAAGTCGGCCACGATGTCGGATAAGCCGCTGCCGGGCGTGGGAACCGGAAACTCCGTCACGACTCCGGCGTCTGTGATCCTTCCGATCTTGTTGGCCTTGGACTCGGTGAAATACAAATTGCCGGACCCGTCTGCGGCTTCGACAATCGCGGTCGGGCCGCTGTCGGGCGTCGGAATCGCGTATTCGGTGATCACGCCGTTGGCGTCGATGCGGCCGATCTTGTTCGCCAGGAACTCCGTGAACCAGACGTCGCCGCTGGACGACGTCGCGATCCCCAGCGGCCCGGCGTTGGCGGTCGGCAGCGGGAACTCGACGATGGAGCCGGAGCCGGACGTGTCGAGACGTCCGATGGCGTTGCCGCCGTACTCCGTGAACCAGATGAGCCCAGGCGCCACGACTCCCCGCGGATCGCTTCCGGGAGTCGGAACGTCGTACTCGGTCGGATTCCCGGCGGAATCGATCACGCCGATGCGATTTGACCCGGGCTCCGTGAAGACGATCCGCTGGAGCGGGTCGCTCTCGGGCGCGATTGCGAGGGGCCGGCTGCCCGTATTGGGAAGGCGGCGCTGGGTGAAGTCACCGTCCACCGAGAGTTGGCCGATCGCATTGGCGTTCGGTTCGGGGAAGACCAGCACGGTGCCGCCGCCGCTCGCGATCTGGACCGACCCTCCCGCGGAGGGAACCGGGTATTGATGAACAGTCGGACCCGCAACGATTCCCAGGGACGCCGCCGAGATCAGAAGCCCAATGGCCCCAGTCACAAGCGCCCGCATGCGCGCCCCCCTTTCGATGCTTATGCTATTAGAGCATGAGCGCCGCCGCGGTCAAAGGAGGCGCTATTTCAGCTGGATGATCGAGAAGGATGCTCCCTGCGGGTCCTGGATCGCCGCGAAGCGGCCGACCCCCTCGAGGTCTTTGGGCCCGAAAAGGCGTCTACCGCCGGACGATTTCGCTTTCTCGAGCGAGGCGTCGCAGTCGGTCACCTGGAAGTAGATCGTCCAGTACAGCGGAACGCCCGACATCTCCTGCGTCATCGGGAAAAGACCGCCGATCGGCGTGCCGCCCCGGGTCAGCTCGGTGTACCCCGGCGAGCTCTTTAATCCCCAGCCGAAGAGCTGCGTGTAGAAACGAGCGGCGCGGTCGGGCTCGCGCGTCGCGAGCTCGCACCAGCACAGCGCGCCCGGCTCGTTGATGCGGCCGATGCCGGAGTGGTCGCGAGGCTGCCAGACGGCGAGAACGGCGTTTTCCAGATCCTGGATGATCGCCATCCGCCCGTACGTCGCGACGTCGAAGGGCTCGGCGACGAGCTTGCCGCCCAGCTCCCGCGCTTTCGCGGCGGACGCGTCGGCGCTTTCGACAGTGACGTAGCACATCCAGTTCGGAGGAATGCCCTGCGCGCGTTGGTCCTTCATCATCGGATAGAGCGCCGCGACGTCCTGGCCGCCGAGCTGCAACCGCGTGTAGATGTCCTCTGGCCCCGGGCCCATCGGGGAGTCCACGGCCGTCCACCCGAACAGCGCCGAGTAGAACGCCTTGGCGGCGGCGGGATCCGTCGTCGCCAGCTCCGCCCAGGAGAACGAGCCGGGCTCGTGCCGAGACACTTCGACCATGGGCTTCCTCCTCCGGCATTGATTCGAAAAAACGAGGCCTTGGGTTTTGGACGTTCGGGAGGTTTCGGCTCGGTATTTGCTAGTCCCCCGGCCATTGCCGAAGGAGGTCGCGTGAAGACTCTGTTCCGAGGGTTCCTCCTAGTGTGTCTGGCCGCCGGAACCGTGGCCTCCGCGCAGGAGGCTCCTCCTCCCTGTCCCTGCCCCGAGCCGCCGCCGCCCCCCGAGCCGACCTGGTTCGGAAAGGCAGATCTCTCGTTCCTGTCGACCTCGGGAAACACCGACACTACGTCGATCGGCGCCGGCTTCGAGCTCAACTACCGGCCCAAGCCTTGGCTCTTCACGCTGAAGGGGGCATACCTGAAGGGCGCGACCGACGGCGTGACGACCGCCGAGTCCTTCGTCGGCTCCCTCCGCGCGTCGCGCGACCTGACCGAGCGGATCGACGTCTTCGCGGGTGCGGGCTACCTGCGAAACCGGTTTTCGGGCATCGAGAACCTCTACAACTTCGACGCGGGCGCGGGTTACAAGTTCCTGCTCGGCCCCGTCCACTTCCTGCGCTTGGAGGGAGGTTTCGGGTACACCCGTGAACAGGACCTCGTGAAGGACACCGGGGCTCTCCTGCCGACGCGCGGGTACCCGAACGCGAGGGCCGGCCTCGGCTACAAGTGGCAGTTCACGAAGAACGCGGCATTCACCAACGACTTCACCTACCTGCTGGACCTCGACGACACGGCGAACTGGTTCATCACCGACAAGGCGGCGATCACGGCGGCCATCTCGAAGATCTTCGCTCTCCAGGCCTCCTGGACGCTGCTCTACCGCAACCAGCCGGTGCAGGGCTTTTCACACACCGACACGGCGACGGCCGTGGGTCTCGTCGCGAAGTTCCCGTAGAGCGCCTAGACCTTCTTGTAGATCTCGGCTCCCTCCCGGAGGAAGTCCTCGGACTTCTGGCGGAGACCGGCCTCGATGGCGTCTCCCTCGGCCAGACCCGCCGCGGCGGCGAAGTCGCGGACCTCCTGCGTGATCTTCATCGAGCAGAAGTGCGGCCCGCACATCGAGCAGAAGTGCGCGAGCTTGGCGCCCTCGGCGGGGAGCGTCTCGTCGTGGAACTCGCGCGCCGTTTCCGGATCGAGCGCGAGGTGGAACTGGTCCTCCCAGCGAAACTCGAAGCGCGCCTTGGACAACGCGTCGTCCCAGACGCGCGCGCCCGGGTGGCCTTTGGCCAGATCCGCCGCATGGGCCGCGATCTTGTACGCGATGACGCCGTCCTTGACGTCCTTGCGGTTGGGCAGGCCCAGGTGCTCCTTGGGCGTCACGTAGCACAGCATCGCCGTGCCGAACCAGCCGATCATCGCCGCACCGATGGCCGACGTGATGTGGTCGTAGCCCGGAGCGATGTCGGTCGTCAGAGGGCCGAGCGTGTAGAACGGGGCCTCGTGGCAGACCGCGAGCTGCTTCTCCATGTTCTCGCGGATCAGGTGCATCGGGACGTGGCCCGGGCCTTCGATCATCACCTGGCAGTCCTGGGACCAGGCTTTCGTCGTCAGCTCGCCCAACGTCTCGAGCTCGGCGAACTGAGCCTCGTCGTTGGCGTCGGCAGTCGAGCCGGGCCGCAGCCCGTCGCCCAGCGAGAACGACACGTCGTACGTCTTCAGGATCTCGCAGATCTCCCCGAACCGCGTGTAGAGGAAGGACTCCTGGTGATGGGCGAGGCACCACTTCGCCATGATCGAGCCACCGCGCGACACGATTCCCGTCACGCGGCGCGCGGTCAGGGGCACGTACGACAGGCGCACGCCGGCGTGGATCGTGAAGTAGTCCACACCCTGCTCGGCCTGCTCGATCAGGGTGTCGCGGTAGATCTCCCAGGTCAGCTCCTCGGCCTTGCCGTCGACCTTCTCCAGGGCCTGGTAGATCGGAACGGTGCCGATCGGAACGGGAGCGTTTCGCAGAATCCACTCGCGCGTCTCGTGGATGTTCTTCCCGGTCGAGAGATCCATGACCGTGTCGGCGCCCCAGCGTGTCGCCCAGGTCATCTTCTCGACTTCCTCGGCGATCGAGGACCCGACCGCGGAGTTGCCGATGTTGGCGTTGATCTTGACCAGGAACTTCCGTCCGATCGCCATCGGCTCGGACTCGGGGTGGTTGATGTTGGCGGGCAGAATCGCGCGCCCCCGCGCAATCTCGTCGCGGACGGTCTCCGGCGGCATGCCCTCGCGGATTGCGACGAACTCCATCTCGGGAGTGATCTCGCCCTGCTTCGCGTAGTGCATCTGGGTCACCGGCCCGCGCCCGCGCAGGACCTCGCGCGGCCGGGCGAGATCCAGTCCCGGGGCGTTTCCGCGGCGCGGACGCGACCGCGCGTAGTCGCCGCGCGCCAGGATCCACGGCTGCCGCAGCTCCGGCAGGCCCTTCTCCAGGTCGATCGCAACGGAGGGGTCGGTATAGGGACCGGAGGTGTCGTAGACGCGCAGCGGCGGATTGAGCTCGGTTTCGCCCCGCGCGCCGCGCGTCGGGTGGAGCGCGATCTCGCGGAACGGAACCCGGATGCCGGGTTTGCCGGCGACGTAGACCTTGTGCGATCCGGACAGGGGCTCTCGATGCGCGACCTCGTTGCCGGGCCGCGCCTCACGGCGTGTGCTCATGTGACCTCCCTACGGCGGCATTACCCGCATCAGGTTCGCGGGGTCTCCGGCGCTCTCACCGGACTCTCAGCCGTCCGCCGGCGCCTCGCGGCGCAGGCGAAGTGGGCTCCCCCGTGTAGCCATCCGAAGTCTACTCCCAGTTTTCGCCCGGACACTGGCTGTCCGAGCGCATGGTAAGAATGGGATCCATCCATGGTGGAGCAACCCTTCCTTCCCTTCGACGATCCCGAGGAGCGTCCCGACCTCGCCGCGCCCTCCGGCGCACGCCTGATCGACTCGCTCGCCACGATCTGCCGGGAACGGCCGCTCGAAGAGAAAGTCCTCATTTCACCCTCGCTCGCCGTGGGCCACACCGTGGTCGAGAGGCTGGCGCGGGAGGGCCAGGCGTGGATGAACCTCCGGGTCGAGACGATCCGGACGCTCGCCCTCTCCCTCGTGGGCCCGGACCTAGCCGAAGAGGGACTCCGGCTGGTCTCGCGGGCGCAGGCCCTGGCCCTCATCGAGCAGGCGTGCGGAGAATCCCTCTCCCCCGGCTCCTATTTCGGAAACCTCCGCGATCGCCCCGGTTTCCACCGTGCACTCCAGCGCACGTTCGATGAGCTGCGCGCGGCCGGGATCTCTCCGGAGTCGCTTCCAGCGGGGGCGTTCGCCGACCGCCGGAAACGGGACGAGCTGGGCGGCATCTTTTCCCGGTACGTGGCGGCGCTGACCGCCGCACGCTCCCTGGACCGCGCCGAAGTGCTGCGCCGCGCGGTCGCGGCGTCGGGAAGCCGTCGCCGGGCCGACGGGCCCGTCTACCTGCTGCCGGAGGGCCTGGAGCTGTCCGCCGTCGAGCGCTCTCTTCTCGAGAACCTCGCCGACCAACGACTGGTGAGCCTGCCCGTCGAGCCGGCGTCCGACTGGGAGCTCGTCGCGAAGAAGGCCTCGCTCTTTCGCGCGACGGGCGAGGAGAATGAGATTCGCGAGATCTTTCGCCGGGTCCTCTCGGCCGGCGTCGCGTTCGACGACGTGGAAATCATCCACACCGATGCGTCCACGTATCCCTCGCTCGTCTGGGAGATTTCCCGGGAGCACGGGATCCCGTGCACGTTCTCGGGAGGCGTGGCTGCTACCTTCACTCGTCCCGGCCAGGCGGCCATCGCCTTCCTCGACTGGATCGCGCAGGGGTTCGCGGCCGGCGTCCTTCGCCAGGCTCTGTCATCCGGGAACCTGACGCTCTCGCGTCTGCCCGGCGTGGAAGAGACGTCCCCAGGCGCAGGCGCCGCCGGCCGGGCGCTGCGCGAGGCGCGCATCGGGTGGGGAGCGAGCCGTCATCGCACCTGCGTCGCGCGTCTCGTCTCGGAGCTCGAGAACCCGGACGAGCATCGGCGCGAAGACGACGATGCCGGCGAAGAGGAGCGCGCCGAGCGCCAGCGCCGGCGACAGCGGCGGCTGGCCGCCGCGCGCCGAGCGCGTGCGTTCGTGGATCGCGCCCTGGAGCTGTCGGCCTGCGCGGCCGGCGAGACATGCGACCTGCGCGCGCTCTCGCGCGGCTGCCGCGAATTCGTGACGGAGCTCGCGCGCGTCTCCGACGAAATCGACGGTTCCGCGCTGACCGGGCTTCAGACGCTCCTCGAGGAGCTCGAGATGCTGGCGCCCTCGGCCCTGCCTCCCGCCGAGGCCGCGGCGCGCATCGCCGACGCGGTGCGCCGCCTCTCGGTCGAGTCCGATCGCGCGCGGCCCGGCCGCATCCACGTGGCCGAAGTTTCTTCGGGAGGCTTCTCGGGACGCAAACACTCCTTCTTCGTCGGCCTGGACGAGGCGCGGCACCCGGGCGCCGATCTGGAAGACCCGGTCCTGCTCGACTCGGAACGCCGGACGATCAATCGCGTGCTCGCGCCAGCCGCCCTGGCCCTGTACCGCGACCGTCCCCGCGACGCGACGCGCGCTCTCTCCGCTTGTGTCGCGCGGTTGAACGGCGCCGTCACGGCCAGCTACTCGAGCTGGAAGCTCCGCAGCCTCGATCAGCAGAGCGAGCAGTTCCCGTCTCCGTTCTTCCTGGATCTCTACCGCGCGTCCTCCGGGAAGAAAGACGCCGACTACACGGCGCTCCTCGCGGCGCTGCCCGGGGTCGCGGGCTTTGCGCCCGGAGAGGAGGCCGCGCTCGACGAGACCGAGTGGTGGCTCTCCACCCGGGCGCGCTCGGGTTCCGCCGGAACCGACGCCGCGGACGTGGCGGCGCTCTATCCCCACCTCGAGGACGGTGCCCGCGCCGAGGCCGCGCGCCAGTCGGACGAGTTCACCGTCTACGACGGCTGGATCCGAACCGGCACGCCCGAGCTCGATCCGCGTGAAAGCGGCGAGCCCCAGTCGGCGTCGCGGCTCCAGACGCTCGCGTCCTGCCCGTTTCGTTACTTCGTCCGCCACGTCCTCGGAGTCGAGCCGGTGGAAGTCCCCGAACGGGACCGCACCCGATGGCTGGATCCGCTGGCCGCGGGATCCCTTCTCCACGACGTCTTCCGTCTGTTCTTCGAGAGGATCACCGTCAGGCGGGAAAAGCCCGAAGCCGCTCGGCACGCGGCGCTCCTCGAAGAGATCGCCGAGGGCGAGATTCGGGCTTGGCGCGAGAAGGTCCCGCCACGCAGCGAGCTCTCGTTTCGGGAGAGGCGCGAGGATCTCCTCTTCACCTGCCGTGTCTTCCTGCGGCTCGAGGAAGAGCACTGCCGCGAGCTTTCGCCGAAGTTCTTCGAGGTGCCCTTCGGCCTTCCCCGCGCCGACGCCCGCGGGCCGATCGCCAGCCGCGAGCCCGTCTCGATCTCGGCCGGAGGGGGAAAGAGCTTCCGCCTTCGCGGCTCGATCGATCGCGTCGATGAGGCGCCGGACGGCTCGTACCACGTCTGGGACTACAAGACCGGAGGCGCGTTCGGCTATCAGGAGGGCCGAGGCGTTCGCGGCGGAAGACAAATCCAGTTCGCGCTCTACGCGATGGCGCTGGAAGCCCTTCTCGACCGCGCCGGGATCCGCGCGGCGGTCTCGCGCTCCGGGTACTTTTTCCCGGGCCGGCGCGGCGAGGGACAGCGGCTGCGCATGGATCTCGATCCGGGACAGACGCGGGACGTCCTCACGCGCCTGATGGATCTCCTGGCCGCCGGAGCCTTTCCGCACGCCACGGACGAGGAAGACTGCCGCTTCTGCGACCACTCGGCGGTATGCGGCGGCGCCGCCGCGGCCGCCGCGCGCTCGCGGCCCAAGCTCGAGAAGTCGACGCTGCCGGTCCTCGCGGCCTTCCGGGAGATCCATGTCGAAAAGTGATCGCGCGGTCTCCCGAGCGCTTCTCGACGAGGCGGATCGGCGCGCGATCCGGACGGATCTCGACACGACGCTGCTCGTCGAAGCCGCCGCCGGGACGGGCAAGACCGAGGGCCTCGTCGAACGCATGGTCGCCTTGATCCGGACCGGCCGGACCGCGATCGACCGGCTCTCCGCGGTCACGTTCACGATCAAGGCCGCGGCCGAGCTCTCGCAGCGATTCCAGACGCGCCTGGAAGAGGCCGCGCGCGCCTCGGAGGGTGAAGAGCGAAGGCGCGTCGAAGAGGCGCTCGCGCGCCTCGACACCGCGTTCGTGGGAACGATCCACGCCTTCTGCGCGCGCCTGCTGCGGGAACGGCCCGTCGAGGCGGGAGTGGATCCCGGTTTCGACGAGATGGAGCAGCCCGAGGACGAGTCCGCGCGGCAGGAAGCATGGGAGCGCTATGCCGAGAAGCTCTTCTCGCAGGAAAGCGCGATCCTTCCACGCCTGGCCGCGATCGGGATGAGGCTCGAGGATCTGCACGACACCTTCGACCAGCTCTGCGAAAACGAGGACGTGACCCCGGTCGTGCCGCCGGAGTCGCCGCCACCGGACCTCTCCGCCGAGCGCCGCACCGTCGACGTTTTTCTGCGCCGCGCCGAAACACTCCTCCCGGAAGAGAGGCCCGCCGAGGGCTGGAACGACTACCAGGAAGCCGTCCGGCGGGCACTGCGTCTGGAGGCGCTCCTCGATCTCGACGATGCGGCGAACTTCGTCGAGGTCCTCGACGCGCTCGATCGCTCCCGTAAGAAACCGAAGGAAGCCGGAACCCTCGCCCTCGCCTACGACACCCTATGCCGGGAAACGATCGGGCCGGCGCTCCAGCGCTGGCGGGAGTACCGCTATCCGATCGCGATGGCGGCCGTTGTACCGGCGGTGGCCGACTACGCGGCATGGCGGCGGAGAAGCGGCCGGCTCAATTTCCAGGACCTGCTCCTGCTCGCCCGCGATCTCCTGCGCGATCACCCGGCCGTGCGCCGGGACTTTCAGCAGCGCTTCCTGCCGATTCTCGTGGACGAGTTCCAGGACACGGATCCGGTCCAGGCGGAAATCCTCTTCTACCTGACGGGCCAGGATGTGAACGAAAGGGACTGGCGAGCCGCCAGGCCCATTCCCGGATCGCTCTTCGTCGTGGGCGATCCCAAGCAGTCGATCTACCGCTTCCGCCGAGCCGACATCGAGACGTACGGGCTGGTGCGCGACCGGATCCGCGAGACCGGCCGCGTGCTGCGTCTGACGACCAACTTTCGCTCCAACGGCCGGCTGTGCGCCTGGGTCAACGATTGCTTTCGGCGCCTCCTCCCGGCGGAGGCCACGCGCGAGCAGGCCGCCTTCGTGCCGCTGGAACCGCACCGGGAGGAAGGCGGGCCTTCCGTCTTCCGGCTGGAGACGCGCACGACGAGCGGCGCCGTCGCCGGAGTCGTGGACCAGGACTCCTCGCGGATCGCGCGGGCGATCGCCCGCGCCGTCTCCCGCGGCGAGCGCCGGCCCGGCGATTTTCTGATCCTCTTCCGCAACCGCCGGTACATGTCTCACTACGCCCGCAAGCTCGAGGCCGAGGGCCTCCCGTGCGAGCTCGCGGGAGGGGGCGCGTTCCAAGATTCCGAGGAGCTCGCCGCGCTGCTCCCGTTTCTCGCGGCGCTCGCCGACCCCGACGATCCGGTCTCCTGGCTCGCCGTCCTGCGCGGGCCGCTCTTCGGCGTCGACGACGAAGCGCTCTATCGGTTCGCCCGGGCGGGGGGACGCTTCTCCTTCCGCGCCGAGATCCCCGGCGGCGCCGATCCGCGGATCCGCGCGGCGGCCGCGCTCGCCCGCGAGGGCGCGGCGCTGGTCGAGGCGTTGCCTCCCGGCGCCGCGATCGCGCGACTCTGCGAGAGGCTCGGCTGGACCGCTTACGCGGCCGCGCGCGAGCTGGGCGACAGCCGCGCGGGCAACCTGCTCAAGGCGGTCGCGGCCGCGCGCAGGTTCTCGGCGGACGGACTCGACTTCACCGGCGTGGTCGGCGAACTGACGCGGATGACGCGCGCCGGCTACATCGAAGAAATGAGCGTGGAGCCCGGACGGCCCAACGCCGTGCGGCTTCTGACCGTGCACGGAGCGAAGGGTCTGGAGGCGGCGGTCGTCTTCCTGTCGGATCCGCGGCCGGAGCAGCGCCGGCCGCCGCGCTTCTGGATCGACCGCGGACGCGAGCCGGCGGAGGGACACTGGCTGCTGGCGCGCGAGGGACGCGAGTTCCGCACGATCCCGATCGCACAGCCTCCCGGCTGGGAAGACATGGCCGCGCACGAGGCCGCGTTCGACGAAGCCGAGAAGACGCGGCTAATCTACGTCGCCGCGACGCGCGCCCGGGAGATGCTCGTGGTCAGCACGTGGAGGCAGGGTAAGGGAAACGCCAAGGGCACGTGGGCGATCCTCGACCCGAATCTGCGCGACGAGCTCCCGGAGGCGCCCACGGCGCCTCAGGCCGAATCGCCGCGGGGTCGAACCGACCTGGCGGCGGGTATCACGGCCTTCCGGGCGCGCCGGGAGAAGCGGCGCGCGCTCTCTTCCCGCGAGTCCTACTCGGTCTCGCCCGTCACCCGGCTCGTCCACGACGCGGGTGTGAAACCCGCCTGGGAGTCGAGCGGCCGCGGCATGTCATGGGGGCGCGTGCTGCACGCGGTGCTCGAGGCGGCGATGCGCGCGCCCGACGCCGACCTCGCGCGGATCGCCGCGAACCTTCTCTCCGAGGAGGAGCGCCCGCCGGGCGAGCTCGACGAGGTCCTGCGCATCGTCGAGGCCGTGCGCGCGTCGGACCTCTGGGCCCGGGCGCTCAAGGCGAAGCGGCGGCTCGTCGAGGTTCCGTTCGCGATCCCGGAGGCCGCCGGCTCGGCGCTCGTCGGAGTGGTCGACCTCGTTTTCGAGGAGGAGTCGGGCTGGGTCCTCGTCGACTACAAGTCCGACGCCGTCACGGACACCAACCGCCCGGGACTCCTCGACTTCTATTTTCCGCAGATTGGACATTACCGACGGTCCTGGGAGAAGCTGACGGGGTCGCCGACGCGCGCGGCGCTGTTCTTCATCGCCACCGGAGAGACGGTCTGGATGCCCGACGCCTCAACCGAAACTTCACGCGCCTCATGAGAGGCTGACGCCATGTCTGCCGCCTACGACCTCGTCGTCATCGGAACCGGACCGGCAGGGCAGAAGGGCGCGATTGCCGCGGCCAAGCTCGGCAAGAGAGTCGCGGTGGTGGACCGCAAGGAGATGGTCGGCGGCGTCTGCCTCCATACCGGCACGATCCCCTCCAAGACCCTGCGCGAGGCGATCCTCTACCTCACGGGCTTTCTGGAGAAGACGTTCTACGGGCGCGACTATGCCGTCAACCGCGAGATCACGGTCGCGGACCTCGCCTTCCGCGTGCAGAAGGTCATGGCGCGGGAGATCGAGGTCATCCGCGCGCAGCTCGCGCGCAATCGCGTCACGACCGTGCACGGCGCGGCCCGGTTCCTCGACCCGCACACCCTCGACGTCACCGCCAGCGACGGCACGACCACTCGGCTGACGGCCGACCAGGTTCTCATCGCCTGCGGCACGCGCCCGGCGCACAGCGATACCGTTCCCCTCGACGGCGACCGGATCGTGGATTCGGACCAGCTTCTGCAGGGGACGTCGCTCCCGCGCGAGGTCATCGTCGTCGGTGCCGGGGTCATCGGGCTCGAGTATGCGTCGATGGTGTCGGCGTTGAACATCAAGGTCACCGTGATCGAGGCGCGGCCCACCGTGCTCGACTTCGTAGACCGCGAGATGACCGACGCGCTGATGTACTTCATGCGCCAACGCGGCGCGACGTTCCGGCTCGGCGAGAAAGTCGTTTCGGTCGGCACCGACGAGAAGGGCCGCGTCAAGGCCTGCCTCGAGAGCGGGAAGGAGGTCCACGGCGAGAAGCTCCTCTACACCGTCGGGCGCCAGACGAACGCGGACCTGCTCGACCTTCCCAAAGCGGGACTCTCCGCGGACGAGCGCGGCAAGATCGCCGTCAACGAGTTCTACCAGACGTCCGTTCCGCACATCTACGCCGCGGGGGACGTGATCGGGTTCCCGGCCCTCGCGTCGACGTCGATGGAGCAGGGCCGCCTGGCGAGCTGCCACATGTTCGGCGGCTACTGCGAGGCGCGCACGGCGATCCCGTACGGCATCTACACGATCCCCGAGATCTCGATGGTCGGCAAGACCGAGCAGGAGCTGACGGCGGAGAAGGTCCCCTACGAGATCGGCCTGTCGAAGTTCGAGGAGCTCGCCAAAGGGCAGATGCTCGGCGTGGAAGCGGGGCTTCTCAAGCTGCTTTTCGACCCGAAGACGCGAAAGCTCCTGGGCGTCCACATCTTCGGCGAGCGCGCGACCGAGATCGTGCACATCGGTCAGGCGGTTCTCGCCTTCGGCGGCACGATCGACTACTTCCGCGACACGGTCTTCAACTATCCGACGATGGCTGAGGCGTACAAGGTGGCGGGTTTGGACGGGTTGAACCGGCTGTAAGAGCCGTCATCCCGAGCGCAGCGAGCCGGCCACCGAAGGCAAACCCTCAGCAGTAGGCAACGCCGACCGAAGGTCGGCGGTATCGATCCCGGACTCGACAAGCACGGGATCCCTCGGGCTTCGCCCTCGGGATGACGTCTGGGTGAGGAAGTTGCCTAGAACGACCGATTCAAAAACAGATACGCCGAGTTGTTCCCACCCGAGTGTCCGTAGCCCACAAACAGGGGACCGACGATCGTATCGGCGATGAGATAGACGCTGCCGGCGGTCAAGAGTCCGTGCACCGAGTCGTGATCGGGCCACACGTTGCCGGTCTCGATCGAAACGCCGAGCGACACGTTTTTCAGGATCGCCCCGCCGGTGGCGGTCAACCGGTAGTAGAGAAGAAACGACGCGAGGGCGAACGTGTCGCCGCGGAGCTGCCCGTTCGGCCGGCCGGAGAGCCGGAAGAGACCTCCGAGCTGAAACTCGTCGTAGAAGGGAATGTCCGTCCCGAAGCTGTCCCCTCCGATGACCCGCGCGAGCCC
>JBKOZO010000052.1:0-23044 GCA_046725935.1 Acidobacteriota bacterium
AAGCCGGCGTTCGACCGCGTCCACGGAACGCTGACCGCAGGCAACAGCTCGCCGCTGACCGACGGCGCGGCCGCCGTCTGGGTCGCGACCGAAGAAGGGTTGTCTCGTTTGCCGGCATCGCTGCCCCGCGTCCGGCTCGTCGATTGGGAGATGGCGGCGGTGGACATTTTCCACGAGGGGCTCCTGATGGCTCCCGTTGTGGCGATCCCGCGGCTGCTGGCCCGGCATGCCATGACCTACGAAGACGTCGACCTCTGGGAGATCCACGAAGCGTTCGCCGCGCAGGTCCTGTGCAACTTCGCGGGCCTGGAAGACGCGGAGTACGTTCGGGAGAAAGCCGGCGTTCCCCACACGTTCGGCCGATTCCCCCGAGACCGCGTCAACCCAAACGGCGGCTCGATCGCCCTGGGGCACCCGTTCGGGGCCACGGGAGCCCGGGTTCTGAGTCAGGCCGTCCGGGAGCTCGCTGCGATGCCCCCGGGCAGCCGCGCGATTGCCAGCGTGTGCGCGGACGGAGGCCTGGGAACCGTCGCTCTCCTTGCAACCTGATCCGCGGACCGCGTGTTGTGGGATGGAAGGAGAGGATCGCATGAAATTCAACCGCATCGTTTCCGGACTTCTGGCCACCGGCTGGCTGGCTGCATCGGTCCTCCAGGGTCAGACCGCGGAAGACGCCGCGAAGGAAGTCGCGACACTCGACGCCCGGTACCAGGACGCCGTCAAGCGCAACGACGCGGCGACGATGAACCTCATCCTGGCCGACGACTTCGTGCTGGTCACCGGAAGAGGCAAGACCTTCACGAAGGCCAACCTCCTCAAGGAAGCCCGCGACAAGACCACGATCTACGAGAAACAGGACGAGCTCGAGCAGCACGTCCGCGTCTGGGGCGACACGGCCGTCGTCACGGCACTCCTGTGGATCAAGGGCACCAGCGAGGGCAAGCCCATCGAGAGGAAGCTCTGGTTCAGCGACACGTATATCAGGACGCCGCAGGGCTGGCGCTACGTTCTGGGCCAGGCCTCCCTGCCGCTGCCGGCCGAACCGTAAACCGTAGACGGCCGGACGCGGTGCGTCAGCCCGCGCGGTCGGTGAACACGTAGTGGACGATCGCGTCCGCGGCCACGCGGATCTCGCGCCCGAGGTCGCGGCGGGACGCGACGGCGCCTCGCGCGAGGAGCCACCAGAAGTGCCGGTTCATCATCCGGGCGAAGGCCGGCAGATCTCTTCTCGTTCGAGCGCCCGGCAGCTTTGAGAGCCGCCGGAAGACGCCCAGAACGCGGGCGTCGGTCCACTCCTCAATCTCCTTCTCCATCCGCCCGAGCTCCCGATCCGACAGCGCCGCCTCCCGCCAGGCGCGCACCACCCCGTATGCGTCCGTGTCCGCCCGAAACGCGCCCGTCAGAAAGCGGGTCAGCGCCGCGCGCGGATCGCCGGAGACCGATGGCCGCAAATCCAGGCCCGCCAGGCGCTGCAGAAAGTCCTCCATCAGGACCACGAGAAACTGGCGCTTCGAAGAAAAGTGCAGGTAGAAGCCTCCCGCGGCAACCCCGGCCTCCGCGGTGATCTCCGCGATCGAGACTTCCGCGTAACCCTTCGCGGCGAAGAGGCGGCGGCCGGCTTCGAGGAGCTTCCGGCGCTTCTCGATGCTCCGCTCCTGCCGGGGCTCTCCGGGAGCCCGCTCGCTCGTCCGCAGGAGAGGCGGCTCGGCGGCTCGGGTCAGCGCCGTACCCAGACGCCAGCGACCGCTCCGCCGCAGAAGGCCAGCATCCAGCCGCCGAAGATCCCGGCGGACGAGGGGTCCGCTCCGGGAAAGAGGCGTGTGAAGAAGACGCAAGAGAGCGGATCCGGGACCAGGGTCGGAAACATGAGCAGGGTCGTGGCGGCGAACCAGTCATCCTTCTCGAGCCCGAGGGCCCGGCAGATCCAGGGCACGATCACCGCCATCGCGGCGAAGCTCGCCGCGTAGAGAAGCAGCGCGCGGTAGGGAGCCTGCGGGTCGAGCAGCCGGTATCCGCCGAGCCGGACCGCCGCGGTCCCGGCGAACCAGAGCAGGAGGCCGTAGATCAGCGCGCGCCTCATATGAACCTGAATTCAGATTCATATACGAAGCGGCCCGCGGCGTCAAGCCTCGGAGACCTCGCCCCCTCCTCCGGCTGCGTAGTCGAAGGCCGCCGCGACGTGCGCGGCGGACGCGTTGAGGTAGGTCAGCCCGTTACGTTCGAAGACCGGGGCTCGTCCCAGATCCGGAAACGCGAGGGGAAGCTCGGTGCACGCCAGGCAGGCCACCGACCCCGGCGCGGGCGGCCGGCCGCCGGCCGATTTCACGAGGCCGTCGATCCGTGCGGCCGCGCCTCGAACCCGTCCGCGCCGGAGCCCGGCCGCGAGGGCGACCGCCGCGGCTCGAATCGCGGGATCGCGTGGACCTTCGGCTTCCACTCCCCACTCCGCGAACGCGGCCTGAAAGACCGCGGATCGCATCGTCACGTCCGTCCCCAGGATCAGGACGCGCCGGGCCCCGAGCCGGGCGCACTCCCGGGCGGCGACCGCGAACAGGTTGAGGACTGGAATCCCGACCCCGCGCACGATCGCCTCGAACCGGTGGTGCGGCGTGTTGCTCGCCATCAACGCGAAATCGGCGCCCGCGGCCTCCAGGCGCTGCAGACCGGACCGGTGGTATTCGTCGAATCGCGCCCACGATTCCTCGTCGTCGTCGGTGCCGATGCGCGCCGCGGCCTCGTCGTAGCTCAGCGACTCGATGCTCATCTCGGGCGGCGACGGCGCACCGGGCCTCTCCTCGCTGCGCCGGCAGAGCCCCGCGTAGTAGTCGACGGTGGACCGCCACGCGAGGCCGCCCAGGATTCCGAGCTTCCTCATCCCCCGACGGGAGGCATCGCGGGAACGCCGAAGGTCCGGCCGACGACCTCGACGAAGGTCCTTTCTTCCCGGAGGATGAAACGCTTCTCCCGCGCTTCCCCGAAGTTCTGGAGCGCCGCTGGATCCGAGCGCAGGCGCGCCCGGTACGCCTCGTAGGACGCCAGCGAGTCGAACGCGATCAAGCCCCACGCCACGTCGTTGGTGCCTTCGTGCGGAAGGAAATAGCCGACCAGGTGTCCGCCGCAGCGAGGAATGATGCGGCCCCAGTTCTCGGCATACTCGCGGAACGCCTCAATCTGGAACGGGTCGATCTGGTAGCGGATGAAGCACGTGATGGCCATCGGTCGTCGCCCCCTTCCGCGATTGTGGGGCTTGCCGCGCGTTCACGCTTTGATTAGGATCAAAGTATGAATGCAGAACCCGCCGACGCCTGCCTGTCCGGAGTGGCGGCCGCGATCGCGGAACCCGCCCGATCGAGGGTGCTCTGCTGCCTTCTGGATGGTCACGCGCGCACCGCCACCGAGCTCGCGGTGGTGGCCGACGTGACGCCCTCCACGGCGAGCATCCATCTGTCACGCCTGAAGGAGCACCGGCTCGTACGGATGTCGGCACAGGGGAAGCACCGCTACTACAGCCTCGAAAGCCCTCGCGTCGCGTCCGCGCTGGAAGCCTTGATGGTCGTCGCGGGCGCGCCCCGGCAGGGGTTCGTGCCGAGCACACCCCACCGCATGAGGGCCGCCCGTACGTGCTACGACCACATGGCCGGATCCCTCGCGGTCGCCCTCCACGATCGGTTCCTGGACCTCTCCTGGCTGTGTGCGGCGTCGGAGGACGGCGGCTACGATCTCAGCGCGACCGGCGCGAAGGCGCTCGAGGCGGTCGGGATCGACGTCGAAGAGGCGCGGTCCCGCCGCCGGCGTTTCGCATTCCCCTGCGTCGACTGGAGCGAGCGCCGGCCACACATCGGCGGCGCACTCGGAGCGGCGCTCTTAGACGCCGCGCTGCGGCGGCGATGGGTCGGCCGGGACATGGACAGCCGCGCCTTGAGCGTTCACCCGGCGGGCGTGCGCGAGCTCTCGGCGCGGTTCGGCGTGCGCTTGCCGGCGCTCGCGACGCGCTAGCTCCGGAGCGCCTCCACCGGCTCGACGCGCGAGGCCCGCCACGCGGGAACGAAGCTCGCCGCCACGGCCGCGGCTCCGAGGGCGCCCACCACGGCCGTGAGCGTGCCGGGATCCGATCGCGACGTCTCGTAGAGAAGCGACGACAGGAAGCGCGAGAGAACCAGCGCCACCGGAACGCCGATGACGAGGCCGGCGAGAACGAGCCGGGCGCCTCCGGCGACGACCATGCGCAGGATCTCCTGCTCGGTCGCGCCGAGCGCCAGCCGGATGCCGATCTCGGGACGCCGCTGTCCGACCACGTACGACATCACGCCGTAGATGCCGACGGCGGCGAGCACGAGGGCCACGCCCGCGAAGATCGACAGGAGCATCGCGTTGAAGCGGGCGCGGGAGAGCGCCGAGCCCACCCACTGCTCCATCGTCTTGACTTCCGCCAGCGGCACGTCCTTGTCGACGTCGTGCACCGCCGCCTCGAGAGGCGCGGCCAGCGTTTTCGGGTCCCCGTCCGTGCGGATCACGAAGGACATCGCGCCGTAGACGAGCTGGGGGTGCGGCCAGTAGACCATCGGCCGCGTCTCCGCCGTCAGCGACTCGTGGCGGATGTTCCCGACGATTCCGACGATCTCGGTCGGCTCCGGCTCGTCGGACATGTCGACGACAACACGCTGGCCGACGGCGTTTTCGCCCGGGAAGTACTGTCGGGCGAAAGCTTCGCTGACGACGACGACGTTGGACTTGACGCGCTGCTCCCGCTCCTCGAAGAGCCGGCCCTTCCGGAGAGGGATCTTCATCACCGCGAAGTAGCCGTTGTCGCAGACGCGCACCTCGGTCGAAGGCTCCTCGCCGGGTCCCGGCGCCGGCCGGCCCACGATTGTGAAGTCGGTCGCCGCGGCGAGGCCCGCAAGAGGCAGGAAGCTCGCCATTCCGGCGGCCTTCACTCCCGGAAGAGCCCGCGCGCGCTCGACCACGCCGCGGAAAAACGCCATGGCGCGCTCGTCCTCCTCGTAGGTCTTTCCATGGAGGGTGACCCGCGCAGTCAGGATTCCGCGGGCGTCGAACCCCGGATCCACGTGGGCGACTCGCGCGAAGCTGCGCAACAGCAAGCCCGCGCCGACGAGCAGCACGGCGGCGAGGGCGACCTCTGCGACGACCAGGGTCTGTCGCAGGCGTCGAGCCCGCCGGCTGCCTCCGCCGGTGCGAGCGCCCTCCTTGAGTGCCTCGGCCACGCCCTCGCGCGAGCTCTCGAATGCCGGAGCGAGGCCGCTGACGACCGCGGTCAGGACCGAAACCAGCACCGCGAAGGCCAGCACCGGAACCGACAGGCGAATTCGCGCGAGGATCGTCGGATCCACCGGGCTCCACGCGGCGAGCACGGCCACGCCGGCTCGAGCGACCCACCATCCCGCGATACCGCCCAGGATCGAAAGCAGCAGGCTCTCGGTCAGCAGCTGCCGGACGACTCGCGATCGGGCCGCCCCGAGCGCGGTCCGGATCGCCATCTCCTGCCGGCGCGCCATTCCGCGGGCGAGAAGGAGGTTCGCCACGTTCACGCACACGATGAGCAACACGAACCCGACGGCTCCGGAAAGGACGGCGAGCGCGGGCCTCATGTCTCCGGAGACGTCGTCGCGAATCGGTAAGAGCCGCACGGTCCAGCCGGTGTCGAAGCGGGGGATTTCGGCCGTCAGGCTCGACGCGATGGCCTTCATCTGGGCCCGCGCCTGGGAGAGCGAAACGCCGTCCTTCAGCCGTGCGAAGGCGGACATGTACCGTCCGCGGGGCTCGCGCGACTTCGCGTCGAACGCGAACGGCAGCCACAGGTCCGGCGGCTTGCCCGTCAGCGATCCGGCCTTGAGGAAAAACCCGAAATCGCGCGGCGCGATCCCGATCACCGTGACCGGCTGGCCGTTGACGAGGATCGTCCGTCCGACCAGCGACGGATCTCCGCCGAAGAGTCTCTGCCAGGTTCCCCAGGAGAGAACCGTGACTGCATCGCGGCCCTCCGGCCCCTCGTCCGGAGCGAATGCCCGCCCCAGAATCGGCTCGACGCCGAGCGTCGTGAAGAAATTCGACGTGACGGTCTGCGCGATCAGCTCCTCCGGGCGGGAGCGGCCGGTCAGGCTGACGCGCCAGTCGTACAGAGCGGTCATCCCGGAGAATGCGGTCGCCCGTTCGTTCCATCGGACGAAGTTCGACGGAGCGACGACGTTGCGCCGGCCCGGCCGGTCGGCGTTTTCTTCCCAGACGGCGACGAGCCGGTCGGCGTCCCGGAACGGCAGCCGCGCGATCAGAACGCCGTGGACGACGGTGAAGATCGCCGTGGCTCCCCCAATCCCCAGAGCGAGCGTCAGGACCGTCACCGCGGCGAAGCCAGGACTCTTTCGGAGCGTGCGCACCGCGTAGCGCAGATCCTGCTGGAGCTCCTGAAGGAAGGGCAGGCCGCGGCGGTCCCGCCAGCTCTCCCGCGTAACGTCGACGCCTCCGAGCCTGCGGACCGCCTCGCGCCGCGCATCCCCTTCGTTCATCCCGGAGCTCACTCTCTCCTCCACGTGCATCTGGATGTGGCTCTCGAGCTCCTCGCCGAGCTCGCGGTCCTTTCGCACTCCGCCGAAGGACCCGGCGAGGCGGATCAGAAACGCGCGCAGGCTCCGGATCACCGACTCTCCTGCGGGTTCAGGAACCGGGCCAGGATCGCCGTGGTCTTCTCCCATTCGCCGGTCTCTTTCTTCAGCTGCTTCTGGCCGGCGCGCGTCAGGCGATAGAAGCGGGCGCGCCGGTTGTTCTCGGAGACGCCCCACGCGGCGGCGACGTAGCCCTCCTGCTCGAGCCTCAGGAGCGCCGGATAGAGCGTCCCGTAGTTCAGCGACAGGCGGCCGCCGCTGGTCTGCTCGATGCGCCGCGCGATGCCGTACCCGTGGAGCGGGCCCATCGCCTCCAGCGTCTTCAACACCATCAGGGCCAGGGTCCCCTGCCAGACGTCGGTCTTGTCGGCCTTTTCGGTCATTCCTATGGCTCCCCCATAGGAATCATCGCGGGATTCCTATGGGAACGCAATAGGTACGTTGGAGAACGGACGAGGTTTCGTATACGTTGCGGCAGCGATGACCGACCGCTACGACGCCATCGTCATCGGAACCGGACAGGCGGGACCGTCGCTGGCCGTCCGGCTCGCCGGAGCCGGCATGCGGGTCGCGATCGCCGAGCGTGGAAAGATCGGCGGCACGTGCGTCAACACGGGCTGCATCCCGACCAAGACGCTCGTCGCGAGCGCGGCCGTCGCGTGGACGGCGGCGCGGGCCGGCGAGTACGGCGTCGTGCTCCCCGGAGCGCCTCGGGTCGACATGAAGAAGGTCAAGGCCCGGAAGGACGCGATCGTCGCCGAGGTCCGCGAGGGCAACGAATCGTCGCTCCGCCGCACTTCCGGCGTGACGCTGCTTTCGGGACATGCCCGGTTCGAGTCGCCGCGGGAGGTGCGCGTCGGCGACGCGTTGCTCTCGGCCGAGCGCATCTTCATCAACGTCGGCGGCCGGGCCGTAACCGGGATCAAGGGGCTTTCCGACGTGCCTTACTGGACCAACTCCTCGATGATGGGTGTCGACTTCGTGCCTCCCCACCTCGTCGTCGTCGGAGGCAGCTACGTCGGCCTGGAGTTCGGTCAGATGTATCGGCGCTTCGGCAGCGAGGTCACGGTCGTCGAGATGTCCTCGAGGCTGATCGGCCGGGAGGACCCGGACGTCTCGGCCGCCATCCGCGACATCGTCGAGCGCGAGGGAATCGCCGTGCGGACCGGCGCCAAGTGCATCGCGGCCGAGAAGGGTCCTTCGGGTGTCCGGATTCGCGTGGACTGCGAGGAAGGATCTCCGGTCGTGGACGGCACGCATCTGCTCGCCGCCGTTGGCCGGCGGCCCAACACCGACGATCTCGGCCTCGAGAAGGCCGGCGTCGCCGTGGACGCTAGGGGCTTCATCCTCGTCGACGACGAGCTGAAGACCAGCGTCCCCGGCATCTGGGCGCTCGGCGACTGCAACGGCCGGGGCGCCTTCACGCACACGGCCTACAACGACTTCGAGATCGTGGCCGCGAACCTGCTCGACGGAGAGCGCCGGCGCGTCACCGACCGCATCGAGACGTATGCCCTGTTCATCGATCCGCCGCTCGGCCGCGCCGGCATGACCGAGGAGAAGGCCCGCGCGTCCGGACGGCGGATCCTCGTGGGCAAGCGCCCGATGACCAAGGTCAAGCGCGCGGTCGAGAAGGGCGAGACTCTCGGCTTCATGAAGGTCGTGGTGGACGCGGACTCCAAGGAGATCCTCGGGGCGGCGATCCTCGGCGTCACCGGCGACGAGGTCATCCACACGATCCTGGACGTGATGTACGCCCGCGCCCCTTACACGCTCATCCGGCGCGCGATGCACATCCATCCGACGGTGTCGGAGTTCCTGCCGACGGTGTTCGGCGAGCTAGCGCCTCCGGCGGGGGACTCGGTCAGCGCGTGACGACGAAGAAGGCGAGACCGATCGCGATCGCGTCCTCGAGCAGCGCGATGGGCAGGTCTCTGCCGGCCGCGCGGGCGAGGCGTGCCCGGAATTCGTAGCCGCCGAAGGTCCCCGCGACGGCGCCGAGAGTGCCCGCGACGAGCCCTCCCACCAGGTTCCCCCGGGACGCCCCGACCGCCGCCCCGCACAGCGTCCCCAGGACGATCCGCGCGATGAAGGGGCCCGGCGCCTTGCGGCTGCCGGTCTTCGGACGCTTGTCGTTGATCAGCTCGAAGATCGCCGCGGCGGTGAAGATCCACGGCGTCACCGCCGCCCCGAGGAACCCGAGGGGCGTCCCTGCGAGCTTCAACCAACCCGCGCGCGCGGCCCAGCTGACGACCGCCGGCGCCGTCATCGCGCGAAGCCCCGACACGACGCCGATTAGGAAGGCCAGGACGTAGAGCAAAGTTGATTCCCCCGCGTGCCGGCGCCATCCTACCGTTTCCCCATAGCCGGCGCTCCCGACATGAATCATGATGGCGCGACATGACCTCGGCGCCGCGCATCCTGATCACCGGGGCGGCGGGGAATCTAGGAAGCTTTCTCGCGCGGCACCTCGCCCGGCGGGGCCGAAGCCTCCGGCTCATGTATCACCGCAAGCCGCTTCCGTCCAACCTGGCAGGAGCCGCGAACGTTCAGGCGATCCAGGCGGACCTCGGCAGGCCCGAGACAATTCCGGCGGCCGTGGAACGGGTCGACGCGGCGATCCACTTCGCCGGCGTCCTCTTTCGACCGAGACCGGAGCGATTCCTTTCCGAGACCAACGTGCGCTGGTTCTCGAACCTGCTCGACGCGGCGCTCGCGGCGCGAGTGCGGCGCCTGATCCTGGTGTCGTTCCCGCACGTCGAGGGTCCGACCACGCCGGATCGGCCCGCGACCGGACGGCTGGATCGCGAGCCGGTTTCGGTACATGCGCGAACCCGGCTCGAGGCCGAGCGACTCCTCTTCGAGCGCACGGCCGGGACGTCGACGGCTCCGGTCGCGCTGCGCCTCGGCATGGTGTACGGACGCGGCATTCTGATGATCGACGCCGCGCGCTGGCTGGCGCAACGGCGCCTCCTGGGGGTCTGGAAGGAGCCGACGGTTTACCAGCTGCTTTCGGTACCCGACTTTCTCGTGGCCGCGGAGGCGGCTCTTCTCAGGCCAGGCGTCGAGGGGATCTATCACGTCGGCGACGAGGCGCCGGTGACACTGCAGCGGTTCCTGGATGAAGCCTGCCGCGCCTGGAAGTGCCGGCCGCCGTTCCGCGTCCCTCTGTGGTCGGTCTACGCCGCGGCGGGCCTCTGCGAGATCGTGGCCGCCGCCGCGCGCAAGCCGTCGCCATTCACGCGCGACTTCATCCGCCTCGGACGAGTCTCCCACTGGGGGGACACTCGCCGCGCCCGCGCGGAGCTCCTTCCGCAGCTCCGCTATCGGTCGTTGGACGAGAGCCTCGAAACGCTCTGACCCTACTTCGCCTCGAAGACGTACTCGTGCTGGGCGTCGCGGATGACGAGAGTTTTCTTCTCGCCCGATCCCACGACGAACTCGAAGCCCTCGATTCCCGGCGCCGTCGTCAGGAACGAGATCGTGCCGTCCGGGTTCTTGCGCGACGCCATCTCGCTCTTCCACTCGCCGAAATCGAAGACCGTCGCAGTTCCCGGATGGGTGACGGCGATCTCGCCCAGTGCCGGATTGGAGTAACGCGGGGCGAGCTTTGCGCTCTCCGCGGCGTCTGCCGGAACCGTCATGAGCTTGCGCTCGGCGGCGAGCTGCTCATAGAACGCCTTGCCCTGCGAGGCGACCTGGGCGTCCGCCTCGGGATGCCCGTCGTAGAGCACCTCGAGGAGCTTGCGGCGAAACTGCGAGCGGAGAATCCAGCCGGGATCCGCGTTGGTCAGGACGACCGCGCCCACGTTCTGGCCCGGCAGCCAGATCATGTCGCTGTGAAACCCGACCATGTCGCCGCCGTGATGGACCACCGGGACTTCGTACTCGGTATCCACCATGAGTCCCATTCCGTAGGTCTCGTCCTTGCCGATCGGTACCTGAGCCACACGGCGCTCGAGCAGCGGCTCCTTCGAAATGTAGGTCTTGCCGTCCGGCAGCTCTCCGTTCGCCAGCTCCATCGAGACGTACCGGAGCATGTCGTTGACGTTGCTCCACGCGGCCCCCGCGGGCCGCTGCGGAATGATCGAGTAGTTCAGCTCCATCACCGCGAGCGCGGGTTTCCCGTCGATGTCCGGAGAATGGGGATACGCATGGTTGCCGGCGCGCGCGCGCGCGTAGTCGAACGTCGTCGACTTCATGCCCAGCGGGTCGAACACCTGGGTTTGCATCGCCTTGTCGTACGCCGCGCCGAGCTCCATCTGCGGGTACAGGACGTGACCGGCCGTGAATCCCGCGGCCGCGGCCATCGGATTGGAGTACTGAAAGAGCTCGCCGAACTTGCTGGTCGGCTGCATGGTGCCCAGCGTGACGAGCGCTTTCTCCGGCGTGACGTCCTTGTACTCGAAGAGCCACTCGAGATCTTGCCGCGGCATGCCGGTGCACGCGCAGATGAGCTGCCGGACCTTCACCTGCCGGGTCGTCTCGGCGTCACCGAGCTTGAAGGAGGGCAGCAGAGTCGTCACCGGCGTGTCCCACGTCATCTTCCCTTCGGCCACCAGCTTCGCGAGGAGCAGCGTCGTGAGCGCCTTCGTGTTCGACGCGATCATGAAGACGGTGTCGCCGTCGACCGTCGCGGTCTTGCCGAGCTCGCGCACCCCGAAGCCGGCGGAGAAGACCACCTTGCCGTCCTGGACGATCCCCAGCCCGACGCCCGGAACGCCGAGCTCCTTCTGGCCCGTCTGGATGAACTTACCGAGCTCGGCGATCCTCGCCTGGTCCAGCTTGTTGGCCTTCTTGCCGGCGAAGCTCTCGCGGACGTAACCCTTGGGCAGCAGGCGATCGAAGATCAAGGCGACCTGGGACCCGCGCTTCCCGCCGACCGCATCCGCCACGTCGTAGATCGCCACGGTCCAGCGGCCGTCGGCGAACGACGTCATCGCCAGGACGCCGCGCTTCTCGTTGGGAGAGGTCTGATACTCGTACGTGCGCTGCTTGGACCAGCCGTTCTTGTCGGGACGGTCGTTGACGACCTTGAGCGGCCACTTCGCGTCGGGCTTGTACGCCGCCCAGGCCGCGGCCACCGCCGCATCGGCGTCCTTGGCCGTCACGTCCACGAGGGCGATGTACGAGCCTCCTTCCGGAGCCTCGAGAATCGTCGCCGGCCCGTGCACGGACACCGACCACTCTGCGGGAGCGATGAACGTGTTGCCGGTGACCGTCGCCTTCGGCGTGTCGGCCTTGAGACGCTCGGCGGCCGCCGCGGGAGGCGCGGGAACGGGTATCGGAGACTGCGCGAGGGACGCACTCGTGGCGAGAAGTAGCAACCCGGCGAGTGATTTCATGAGAAAACCATATCGCAACGACCCGCCCCGCTGCGGCGGGGAGTGAAACCCCGACACCGTCTGTTTCATCGAACCATGGCGAACACGGTGAAGACGCCGCCGACCTCCGAGATCACGCCCGAGTCCGCGTATGCGGACCGGCGTCGCTTTCTGAAGGATGCCGCCCTGTTCGCCGCGACGGCGGCCGGCGTCGGCGGAGGTCTCGTCTGGGCCACGCACACCTGGCGTTCCCGCCGCCGCGACGTCTCCGGCGATGCGCTCGATTTCTCCGCGGCCTCTGCCGGGCCTTTTCGGACGACGGAGGCGCGGACGCCGTTCGAGGACGTCACGACGTACAACAACTTCTACGAGTTCGGCACGACCAAGAGCTCGCCGTCCCGCGAGGCGGCGCGCCTGCGCACGCGACCCTGGACCGTCTCGATCTCCGGCGAGGTCCAGCGTCCGCGCGAGCTCGACGCGGACGACCTGCGGCAGCGCTACTCTCTCGAGGAGCGCGTCTACCGGATGCGCTGCGTCGAGGCCTGGTCCATGGTGATTCCCTGGAGCGGTTTCCCGCTCGCCTTGCTGCTGCGCGACGCCGAACCCACCTCGCACGCCCGATACGTGGCGTTCACGACCCTGCTCGATCCCGAGCAGATGCCGGGACAGCGGTCGCGCGTGCTCGACTGGCCCTACGTCGAGGGGCTGCGCCTGGACGAGGCCATGCACCCATTGACGCTTCTCGCCGTCGGGCTCTACGGCCGCGCTCTCCCGAACCAGAACGGCGCTCCGGTTCGCCTCGTCGTTCCGTGGAAGTACGGGTTCAAGGGAATCAAGTCGATCGTGAAGATCGAGCTCACCCGCGAGCAGCCTCGCACGACCTGGAACGAAGCGGCGCCGGATGAATACGGCTTCTACGCCAACGTCAACCCGGCGGTGGACCACCCTCGCTGGAGTCAGGCGACCGAGCGCCGCATCGGCGAGCTCGACCGGCGGCCGACCCTGCCATTCAACGGCTACGCCGAGCAGGTCGCCTCGCTCTACACGGGCATGGACCTGCGGCGGTTTTTCTAGATGGCACTGAGGCGGCGCCGGTGGCTCAAGCCGGCGGTCTTCACCGGTGCGCTCGCACCCCTCGCGGCAATCCTCTGGAACGCCGCCCGCGGGAACCTCGGTGCCAATCCCATCGCCGAAGCACTGAACGAGCTCGGATTGACCGCCCTCGTGCTCCTGCTCGCATCGCTCGCCTGCACTCCTCTGCGGGAAATCTTCGACTGGCCGTGGGCCGTGGGACTGCGCCGCATGCTCGGCCTCTTCGCCTTCTCCTACGCCACGCTCCACGCGGCGACTTACGCGCTTCTCGACCAGGGCGGAAAACTGGCCCGGATCTTCGCCGACGTGACGAAGCGGCCGTTCATCTTCGCGGGCTTCGCCGCGTTCGTCCTCCTGCTGCCACTCGCCGCGACCTCGACCGCCGCGTCGGTCCGCCGGCTCGGTTTTCCTCGCTGGAAGCGCCTGCACCGTCTGGTGTATCTCGCGGGGGCGCTTGCCGTACTGCACTTCCTCCTGCGCGTGAAGAAGGACGTGAGCGAACCGGTCGTCTACATTTCGGTCCTGGCCGCGTTCCTGCTCGCCCGGGTTGTCCTCTTCTGGAGAAAGCGCGCCGCGAGCGGAGCCATCCGCGGGTTAGAGCAGTCCTAAGAAGCGTTCCTGCTCGGGAAGATGCAATACTTGAGGGCGGTCAGGGGGACGCCATGTTCGAGGGTTTCGGCCTCCGTCGCATCGCGGTCGTCGCCGCCGTCTTCGCTTCTCCGTTCGCCGCCCTCGCGGACACTCCGGAGTCCACCACACGAGCGGTGATCCGCGGAACCGGAAAAGACGTCACGATAGTCTACCGGACGTCACCGAAGGCTCCGTCGGAGGCCGCGCGTTCCACCGCGTCCGATCCCCTGGCCGAAGCGCTCCGCCTCAAGACGAAGGGCGACGACGACGCGGCGGTCATCGCATTCCTGTACCAGAACCAGGCCGCTCTTCCGGACGTCGTCGACGCCGACGTCGTCCGGGGCCTTCGACGGGCCGGCGCCGGCGAATCCGTCATCTCAGCCCTCGCGCTGCTCGCGGCCGTCGACATCGGCGAGACTGGAGAAGGGTCGCCCGCGCAGGCACTGCAACCCCCGGCCGAACCGCCGAACGGCGCCTATCCCGATCTCGTCGGAATGGGCTATCCCTTCTATGGAAGCTACGGTGGCGGCTACTTCGGCGGCGGCGGTTACTTCGGCGGCGGCCACTTCCGCGGCGGTTTCGGCAAGCACGGCTTCCACCAGCGCCCCCTCTTCCACTTCGGCAACTCGTTCTTCCCCAAGCCCCGGCCCCTACCGGCCCACGCTTCCCACCGCACGGCCGTGATGCCGCGCCGGACGCGCTAGCCCGGTCCGCGTCCGAACCTTTCCGCGGACCCTGCGTATCTCTTGTAGGATATCTACAGGACGGCGTCCCGCGCGAAAAGGAGGTCCCTATGAAACGCAGAGAGTTCCTCAAGGCATCGGCTGCCGCCGGAATCGCGTCGGCGTTCCCGTCCGCGTTCCGGGCCATGCCAGCGACCGCGAGCCGGGTACAGCCGTTGAAGGCTCCGGCGACCGGCGAGATCCCGGTCGCGTTCGTCCTTTCGGAAGGCGCCGTGTTGATCGACTTCGCCGGACCGTGGGAAGTCTTCCAGGACGTCTACGTCCCCGCCCGAGGCGGCTCGATGGACGACCAGATGCCTTTCCGGCTCTACACGGTCGCCGAATCGATGAGCCCGATCCGAATCTCCGGAGGTCTGCAGATCGTGCCGGATTACACGTTCGAAAACGCGCCGGCCCCGAAGGTCATCGTGATCCCGGCGCAGAAGGGCGGCCCGAAGGCCGTGGAATGGGTTCGAACGGCCTCCAGGACCGCCGATGTCACGATGTCGGTGTGTACCGGCGCCTTCCTCCTGGCCGCGACAGGGATGCTTGCCGGAAAGTCCGCGACCACTCATCATTCCTCGTACCGCACCCTCGCGATGAAATACCCGGACGTGCGCGTCCGGCGCGGTGTGCGCTTCGTCGACGAAGGGAATCTGGCGACCGCCGGCGGCCTGACTTCCGGAATCGATCTCGCCATGCACGTCGTCGAGCGCTACTTCGGAAGAGACGTCGCGACCAGCACGGCTTACCAGCTCGAGTACCAGGGTCAGGGCTGGCTGAATCCGGCCTCCAACTCGGTGTACGCGAAGGCCGCCGTCTCGACCGCCCCCCATCCGCTCTGCCCGGTCTGCGAGATGGAAGTGGACCCGAAGAGCGCGCCGAAGTCCGCCTTCAAGGGGAAGACGTACTACTTCTGCTCCGACGACCACAAGGCTATGTTCGACGCCGCCCCGGCGAAGTGGCTCGCGCCGTAGGCGGGTGAGGCTGCAGAGGCCACACCCGCCCTATGGAGCCCGCTCTCGCCCTCCTACTTGGCCTCGGCGGTTGCCATTGCCTCCATGCGGCGCTTCATCTCTTCGGGCGAGACGTCCTCGACGTGGGTCGCGACGTACCACTGATGGCCGAACGGATCCGTGATTCCGCCCATCCGGTCGCCGTAGAACTGATTCTCGACCGGCCGGGTGAGCTTGGCTCCGGACGCGACCGCGCCCGAGACGGTGGCATCGGCGTTCTCGACGTAGATCAATAGCGAGATCGGCGAGCCGCCCAGAGTCTTCGGGCTCTTGTGCCCCATCTCGGCGACCGCGTCGGCGAGCATCACGGTCGAGTCTCCGATCTTGATCTCGGCGTGACCGATCTTGTCACCCGGCGCCGGCATCCGCATCAGCTCGGTCGCGCCGAAGGCCTTCTTGTAGAAGTCGATTGCCTTCGCTGCGCCGTCGACGACGAGGTACGGCGTCACGCGATGGTAGTTGTCGGGGATCGGTTTCACGTTTCCGGCCATGCAAGTCTCCTTTCCGAGTCGAAATGGGCTCGGACGTTCTTCTTATCAAGAAACGGCGATGACTGCATGAAGTTACGCCGCCGGGGATGTCCTCGAGGGAGCGCCGAGACCTATCGTTCCTTCATGAGCCGCAAGCCGGCATCTCGCGGGGAGCGAGAAAGGCTTCGGCAAAGTCCCGGGTCGCTCTTCGGAGACCATGAGCGATGCCGCGCCGCCGCGCGTCTTCGGACGAGGCCAGCGCAGCGGCCGACCCCGAATAGTAGGGAGCAAGCGCCGGGCCGTCGAGCTCCAGGACGAAATCCTCCAACCACAGCACGACGAGCTCGGCGACTCCGGAGTCCCACGTCGCGTCGTCCTGATCGCGATTGCGGCGGACGCCGAGAATCCACTCGAGGTTCCCATGATGATCCGAGTACGGCTCATGCGCGGAGACGAACTCTTGCGCCTCCGAGTACCGCTCCCGGAGCGACGCGACGATCCCGCGCCTGCGGGAATCCTCGATGGAATTAGATGGACGGTCTCCGGTGAGCATGAAGGCACCCTTTCTCGGAAATGGCCCGCCAACGGGGCCGGTGATGAGGGAGGACGAGGCTACGCCAGGCGCGGCAGGTACGCCGCGGCCGTAATCCGCTTGACCTTGCCGCACTTGCATGCCCTCGAATACGTCTCGCCGACACTGGCGCCGACGTCCTCGCGGTTCGCCGTCGCGCATCGCTCGCAGGTCCACTCGATCGGACGGATCCGGGACCCCACGAAATCGAGCCAGAACTGGAGGCAGCTGCCGAGCCCCGGCCAGCCCTCGTGAACGGTGACGTGGCCGTGGTCCGCCTGGAGCGCCTTTCGGATCGCGGCGACCTCGTTGGCCGGATGCACGTCGAAGTGCGCGAGCCGGCTCCTCAACGCGACGTCCGTCAGGACTCCGAGCTTCCGGGCGGGCCCGGCCCGGTCCGGGGCGTCGATCGCCAGGAGAACCAGCCCCGGCGATTCGTCGACCCGGGGAAGACGGCGGAAGTTGATGGCGAAGATCTGCTGCGTCTTCATGACTTCACGCCCGATTCCCGGCCCGGACCCACGAGGGCCTCGGCCTCTTGTTCGGGTGGGCTGCCCTCCGGGACCAGGGTAGCGTGCATGACCCTGACCCGGCCGCAGAAAGGGCACAGGCTTTCGCCGCCGACGACGGAGCGGTTGAGGCGTCCGCAGTGACTGCAATTCCATTTCCGCGAACGGGATCCATGGCAACTCGCTTTCTCGCCGAAAAGCCGGCGACGGGCGGCCATAGAGGGACGGACGCGATCCGTCGGAGGAGATCGGAGACCAACAGCCTATCACGCGCGCGTCGTCCGAAGGACCGGTCGGGTCCCTCGGCGATGGCGGGGCCGACGGGACTCGAACCCGCGACCTCCGGCGTGACAGGCCGGCGTTCTAACCAACTGAACTACGACCCCGCGACGGGAACGGCGCATGATACCGGATTGGGGTCGCCAGTCAACAACGCCAGTCCTCCGTTATCCTCTCGCGCAGAACGCCGGAGGAGGACATGCCGGAGACCACGTCGAACGTCGAGTTCGCGCATCGAATCCACGAGCACGGCCACGCGGGCGAAGGGCCGCACGCGCACGGCGGGCAGTGGCTCGAAATCCTGGAGGCGGTGGTCCTCGCGTCGGTCGCGGTGCTGACGGCGTGGAGCGGATACCAGGCGGCGCGCTGGGACTCGAAGAGCGCGGCGAGCTACGCCCGCTCCTCGGTCAGGACCGTCGAGGCGCAGGCCCAGGCGACCCTCGCGGGCCAGGAGCATCTCTACGACATCACGACCTTCGGTTCATGGCTCGAGGCGCGCGTCCGCGGCGAGGAGAAGACGGCTTCGATATTCGAGCGGCGATTCCGTCCCGAATACGCCACCGCTTTTCAGGCGTGGATGAAGCTCGACCCGCTGAACACGCCGACCGCTCCTCCCGGCCCGTCGTTCATGAAGGAGTACAAGAGCGCGAAGTCCGAACGGGCGGCGGAGCTTTCGGAGGAGGCCCGCGGGCTCTACGAGCAGGGCGTCATGGCCCGGGAAAGGGGCGACGAGTACGTCCGCATCACCGTCATTCTCGCGACGGTTCTATTGCTGACCGCCCTGTCCCAGAGATTCCGGATCCAGGGCGCCCGGATCGGGCTTCTCGTCGTCGCCTGCCTGATGCTGGCCTACGCTCTCTGGTCGATCGTCAACTCGCCCCGGGCGTGAGCGCCGTCACGGGCCGGGGGAGACCCCTGAGAGAAGCTGGAATGGTCCGCTCCTGCCCTCGGTTATGTGAAAATTGCCGTCCGCGCTGGCGTACTTGGGATGAGGAAGATTAGGAAAACCGTGAGATGGGTTGCCGGGTCGGGGCTCGCCCTGGCCCTGGCCGCCTTCTCCGTGGGACAGACGGCGGACCCCGTCTCGACCTCGAGCCGCCGCTACGACCGGCACCGCTTCCGCCAGCCCGAGCCGATCACGATCAGTTTCGGCGACTGGGCCAAACGCCAATGGAGCTCGCGCCGCGGTCCCTGGCGCAAGTTCACCTACACCCCTCCCGGCCCGGCGCCGGCGGCGTATGCCTGCGACGGCGAGCTGCGCGTGACCTTCATCAACCACGCAACTCTCCTCATCCAGATGGACGGCGTCAACGTTCTGACCGATCCGACCTGGGCCAAGCGCTCCGTGCCGGTCGTGGGCAGGAACCGCCGCCGTCCGCCCGGCCTGCGCTTCGACGAGCTGCCGAAGATCAACGCGGTCCTGGTCAGCCACGACCACCAGGACCACATGGACCTCCCCACGCTGCGGCGCCTGGCGAAGGACCATCACCCTGCCGTCTACACCGGGCTCGGCAATGCCCCGTTCCTGCGGAAGAACGGCGTTCCCGGAGGTCATGACCTCGACTGGTGGCAGTCCGCCGAGATCGCCCCCGGCATCACCGTCACCGCGGTCCCGGCGCGGCACCACTCGGGGCGCGGACTCTTCGGCAAGGACCGCACTCTCTGGTGCGGATTCGTCGTGACCGGACCTTCGGGCTCGGTCTACTTCGCGGGCGACACCGGGTACGGCTCGCACTTCCAGGCGATCGGCCAGCGTTTCCCCAACCTGCGCCTGGCGATCCTCCCCATCGGGGGATTCAAGCCGGTCTGGTACATGCGCGAGCAGCACATCGGGCCCGAGGACGCGCTTCGGGCACTGAAGGACCTCGGCGCCGCCAACATGATTCCCATGCACTTCGGGACGTTCCCCAACGGCGACGAAGCCGAGAACGAACCCGTCGAGATCCTCGAGTCCGCGATGGAAGAGTCGGCGGACCTGCAGGGCCGCGTCACCATCCTCGACAACGGCCAGTCGGTGGACGTCCCGCCGATTGCGCCGCGCGACCTGCCCCGGGACATGATTGAGGAAGCGTCGATCCTCTCCGTCGGCGCTCCGTAGTCCCCGCTACCACACCTCGCAGCGTTTCTCGGCCGGCGTGGCCATGGCCGACCCCGCCGAACAGCCGAAGGCCTTCTGGAACTCCGGCAGCATCGACAGCGGCCCGATGACGCGGTACTTCGCGACGGGATGCGGATCTCCCTGGATCATGGTGCGCTGGAGCTCGGGCCGGATCGCGTCGCCGCGGAACTGGCCCCACGCGATGAAGAATTGCTGATCCGGGGTAAATCCTCCCACGGCCGGCAGCGGCGGCTTTCCCTGCTGTGAGATCTGGAACGCGCGATGGGCGATTCTCGCGCCGGCGAGATCTCCGATCGCCTCGCCGAGCACCAGCCGGCCGTTGTGGTGGATTCCGGGCTCGATGAAGTAGGAGTCGAACTGCTCGGCGACGCAGGCCGTGCGGGCCTGGAACTTCTTCAGGTCCTCCTCGGTCCACCAGTTGGACAGCCGCCCGTCGGCCGCGTACTGCGCTCCCTGGTCGTCGAAGCCGTGAGAGATCTCGTGCCCGATGACCACACCGATCGCCCCGTAATTGACGGCGTCGTTGGAAGACATGCTGAACGCCGGAGGCTGCAGGATCCCGGCCGGGAAGACGATCTCGTTCAAGAGCGGGTTGTAGTACGCGTTGGACGTCGGCGGCGTCATGCCCCAGCGGCCGCGGTCCACGGGCTTGCCGATCGTCGCCATGTCGTCCTGAACGTTGAAGCGGCGTCCGGCCACGACGTCGTCCCAGTACGACGTCCGCGAGATCGAGACCTTCGAGTAGTCCTTCCACTTGTCCGGGTACCCGATCTTCGGATTGAACGTCGAGAGCTTCTCGAGCGCCTTCTTCTTGGTGTCATCGGTCATCCAGTCCAGGCCTTCGATCGTCTCCCCCATGGCGGTCCGGATGTTCTTGACCATCTCCTGCATGCGGGCCTTGGCCGCCGGCGGGAAATGCTTGGTCACGTACTTCTGTCCCAGCGCCTCGCCGAGCTGCCGATCGGTCGACTCGACGCACCGCTTCCATCGCGGCTTCATCTCCTTCTCGCCCTTCAGGAACGCGCCGTTGAACGCGAAGTCCTCGGCCACGAACGGCTCCGAGAGGGCCGGCGCGGCGGAATCGAGGACGTGCCACGCGAGGTACGTCTTCCAGTCCGAGAGCGGGGTCGAGGAGACCTGCTTCTCGACCTCCGCCATGAACTTGGGCTCGGCGACGTTCGCCTCGCCGGGAGGAAAGCCCACGCGCTTCGCGTACCCGGTCCAGTCGAACCGCGGGGTCAGCTTCTGGAGATCGGTGAAGGGCATCTTGTGATCGGTGTTCTTGGGATTGCGCAGCGCGACGTTGTCGAGCGACGCCTCCGCGAGATGCTTCTCGATGCGGAACACGGTCTCGGCCGCTGCCTTCGCCTTCGCCGTCGGCCCTCCCGCGAGCGTGAACATCTTCTCGACGTGGGCGCGGTACTTCTCGCGGGCCTCCTGGAACCGCGGCTCGGGTTTCAGGTAATAGTCCCGGTCCGGCAGCCCCAGTCCGCTCGCGGCAACCTGGAGGATGACGTCGTTGGGGTTGTGGTTGTCCGAGCCCCCGCCCGTTGCAAACGGAACGAAGATCCCAATCTGGTGAAGCTCGGCGATCGTCTTCTGGAGATCGTCGGCGTTCTTCACCGCCGCGATCCGGTCGAGCAGCGGCTTGATTGGCTCGACACCGAGGCGGTCGATGTGCTCGACGTCCATGCATGCGGCGTAGAAGTCGCCCGTGAGCTGGTCGACGCTCCCTTTGGGGGCGTCCTTGACGGCGGCGGTCTCCTCGAGGATCACCTTGAGCTGGTCCTTGGACAGTTCCCCCGCCGCCCAGCGCCGGCTCCAGCGGGACATCGACGGAGGGATCGGATTCGCCGCCCGCCACGCGCCGTTGGCGAACTCGTAGAAGTCGGTGCATGCCTCGACGCTGCGATCCATGTCGGAGAGATCGATGCCTTTCGTCGGCGCGTCTTCCGAAGCGCCGGGACGGGCGATCAGGACCAACGATACGGACAGGATTCCGGTGACGGCGGCTCGACGCATGGCACCTCCGTTTCGACGCGGCGAAGTCTACACGGAGGAGCGCGGCCGGCGATTTGCGGGAAGGAGGAGGCCGGTTCGCGCCGCCGATCCCTCGGGCCGCTGGCCTTCGGGATGACGTGCTCAGCGCGGCCTTTCCACCTCGGTCGAATCGCCGGTCTGGTGGTCTTCGATCTGGAACCGCAGGAACTCGTGGATCGCTTTGCGGTCTTCGGCGTCTTTCGTCACGATGAGGACCCGGCCTCCGGCCTCGCTGTCCTCGTACTTCCAGTCGATGTTCGCTTTATTGCGCTCCATCACGGGCACGCCCGGCGGTACGCGGTCGTGGATCAGCATCGGCGCCTCGAAGTCGCCGTCTGCAAATTTTTTCGCGATGTGCGCGAGATGCCCCCGGATCGCCTCGATCGTCGCCGAGTCCTTCACGTCGTTGGCTGAGACCTCGATCACTCCTCCGCTCGAAGTCAGCCGGAAGTGATGCGTCGTCGCGTCGTGGGGAAACCCCATCACGGCATCGCCGCGCTCGTCGACCTGCGCGTGGTGATCATGAGCGGCGCCGCAATGCGATGCCGAATCCTGGGCGTGGAGAGGCGTGCCCGCGACGAGAATGGCCGAGAAGCCGAGCGCTGGCATCCACATCATGGTTTCTCCCTCCGGCGCCCCGGGCGCCGTGAAAATCGGATTTCTGACACCGCGGCGGCTGCCTCGCGGTCGCGCGGCCCGAGCGATTCGAGAAGGCGCAGCGGCCTATTCCCGCCGGCCGACGCGTCGCGCGCGTCCCACTCATCGAGCGTTTGCCGCAGGTCCTCGCGGAAGCGCACGAGCTCCTCGATCCTCCGCTCGACTTCCGCCAGCTTCCGGCCGGCGACGGCGCGCACCTTTCCGCAAGGCGCGCGACCGGCGTCGCGCTCGCGCAGGAACTCCCTCAGCTGGGCGAGCGTAAGGCCGATGGCCAACGCGTTCTGGATCAAGCGGACACGGTCGACCGCTTCCGGCGGATAGACCCGATAACCGTTCGAGAGCCGCTTCGGCTTCGCCAGCAGTCCGCGCCGTTCGTAATGGCGGAGGAGATCGGCGCTGACACCGCTCGCTCGGGCGACCTCACCGGAGCGAAGTCCCCTCGTTCGCATCGGCATGAAGAAGGAGTCTAGACCCCGGAATCGATTCCCGAGTCAAGCGCGGTGCGATAGTCTCGGCCTTCACTACCCTGGGAGGATCGGCATGCCCCCGCCGCCGTCGCTGGATCGAGCCGCCCGCCTCGGACTCGCCGCCATGGCCGTCGCGGTGCTCGTGATCGCCAACGACTTCACCGCCCTGTCCGTGGCGATCCCGTCGATCGAGGCGACGTTCCATGCCGACATGACGACCTCGCAGTGGGTGATCAACGGGTACGCCCTCGTCTTCGGCGTCGCGATCGTGACGGGCGGCCGGCTCGCGGACATGTTCGGCCGCCGCCGCGTCTTTTTCATCGGCTGCACGATCTTCGCTGCCTTCTCGCTGGTCGGCGGCGCCGCGCCGAGCATCGCGGTGCTCCTGACCTCCCGGGCGCTGATGGGAATCGGCGGCGCAATGATGTGGCCCGCGATCATGGGAATGACCTATGCCATGTTGCCGAAGGGCAAGGAAGGACTGGCGGGAGGGCTCATCCTGGGAGCCGCCGGATTCGGAAATGCCGTGGG
>JBKOZO010000053.1:0-6321 GCA_046725935.1 Acidobacteriota bacterium
GCTTGCTCCTGGGTCTCGCAGGCGACGGGATCGAGGCTCCGGACGACGCCTCCGATCGGCACCTGGAGGGCCCCTCCTCCCGACGGACGCTCGGCGACGGATGGTTTCGCCGCCGCCTCCGTCTTTCCGACCTCGGCGTAGTTGACGTAGGGAGAGGCGCTGCGCAGCTGCAGGCCCGTCACTCTCGGGCTTCCGATGCGGTAGTCCACGTCGTGGAAGAGAGGCACGAAGATTCCGGGATCCAGCAGCGCGTGCTCGAACTTCCGATAGAGCGCCTCGCGGGCGGCGGGGCGAGATTCGCTGCGGGCCTCTTCGAGGATCCGATCGGTCTCGGGAGAGCAGAAGTATTCGCGCAGCGCGCCGCTGCCGGAGTGAAACAGGGTGAACGTGAAGTTGTCCGGGTCGTCGTAGTCGGCGATCCAGCGGCCGAGAGAAAGGTCGTAGCGTCGATTCGGGTGCCAGGATTCGATGAACTCGGCCATGGATTTCGTCGCGACTTCGACCTCGACGCCCAGATCCGCCCAGGCGCGGAAGAGGGCTTGGGTCAGCACGGCATACTGGTCGAGCAGGATCGGGTGAATCGAGGCGCGCAGCTTCAGAGGCTGCGGGAGCCCTGCCCCGCGGATCATCTCGATCGCCTTTTCGCGCGAGAGATGAGGCTGCCGGCGTCCGGGGTCGTGTCCGAGGATCCCGGGCGGAATCAGGCCCGTGGCGGGGAGTGCGAAGCGCCCGAGCGTGCCCCAGACGAGGTCCTGGGCACGCGCGACGCCCGCGAGCGCGCGCCGGAGGGCGGCGTTCGACCCCGCGGGACTGCCCGTGTGAAACATCGCGAAGTACGTGTTCTTCTTGGGCGTCTCGACGAGGCCCGCGCGAAACCGCGGCTGACGGAGGATCTCCTCGAGGTCCTTCGGCGCGAGGTCGCGAACGACGTCGAGCTCTCCCCGGCGGAAACCCTCGGCGATGGCGGGGGCGGCGAGGGAAGCTCGGAACTCGATCCGATCGACGCGGGCGGGCTCTCCGGCGTGGCGGGGGTTTCGCTCGAGGACGACGCGCTCGGGTGCATGCGCCGCCACCTGGAAAGGGCCGGTTCCCAGCGTGCGCTCCCCGCCGTTCGTTCCGCTGGCCGCGATGATCGCCGTGCGGGGATCGGTCAGCAGGGACGGAAAAATCGGAAGCGGGTTCTGCAGGCGGATCTCGATTTCGCGATCCGAAGCCGCGGTGATGCCGGAGACGCCGTCGGTCTTCCCCTCGAGGTACTCGGGCACGCCGAGAATCGCGACGAAGGCGGCCGGCATCTGGTCCCGGGAGAGCCGGATCGAGCGTTCGAACGACCCCTTGACGGCCGCGGCGGTCAAGGGAGCGCCGTCCGAGAACACGACGCCGGGTCGCAGATGCAGGCGCACCGACCGGGCGTCGCCGCCGAGCGTCCAGCGTTCGCAGAGGGAGGGCGCGAGGTTTCCGGTCGCGTCGGTCATCACGAGAGTCTCGTAAACGTTCGCCAGGACTTCGTGCTCATCGTTGGTTTCGTAGGCTCCCGGCTCGGTCGCCACGATGGGGTTGGCGATCGCCACCACGAGCGTGCCGCCGGCCGGAATCGCCGGAGCCGCGGTCTCCTCGAGCCGCGCCACCTTCTCGATCTCGTTCTGATAGCTCGCGGCCTTCCCGTACTCGCCGCGCAGGTTGGCGAGCGTCACCCCGAGCGAAAGAAGCTTGGTCAGAGACTCGGGATCGCCGTTCGTGTGCGCGTCGTCGATCCCTCGCTCCACCCAACGCCGCGCCTCGTCGACGCGGCGCGCCTGCCACGCCGCCTCCGCGGCGAGGAGCGCCGCGCCGGCCGCCCGTCCGATCTGCTTTTCGGCCGCGAATACCCGAAGGGCGGCCTCCGCCTCGCGGAGCGCGGCGTCGATGTTGCCGGACATCCGGTATCCCCGGGCCAGCAGCAGGCGGGTCTCTCCCTCGAGCACGCGATCGGCCGGGTCCTCCGCGTCTTCCAGGTAGTCGAGCGCGACCCTCGCGACGCGGATCGCGTCTTCCGCGCTGAACGCATCGAGCGATTTGCGCGCGAGAAGCAGACCGTACTCGACCGTCTTCTCGGGGACGTCCGCCTGGGAGAAGTGGTGGACGAGCTCGGGATAGACGCGCTCGAGCCTGCCGGCGTGGCGCTTCTCGAGGAGGTCCGCGTAGTTGCGGTGGAGCGACCGGCGCTTGCGGCGCGAGAGCGCGGCATAGAGGACGTCCCTCACCACTCCGCTCGAGAAGGTCAGCCGGTCGCCGCGGGACTCGCGTTCTTCTTCGAGCATCCCTTCGCGGACCAGCCTGTCGAGGTCGTCGTCGACGTCCTTGGCGTCCTCCGCCAGGAGTGAAAGATCCTTGGAGTCGAACGTTCGTCCGAGGACCGAAGCCACCGAGAGGAGGGCGCGCAACTGCTCCGGCAGCCGCTCGATGCGTTTCTCGACGGCCTGCTGGATCGTGGCCGGGAGGGCGTCGGCCGAGAGCTCGGTCTCCTTCGAGAAACTCCAGGCTCCGGTGTCGTCTTTGGCGATGCCGCCGGACTCGACGAGGGAGCGGACGAGCTCCTTCGTGAAGAAGGGGTTGCCCTCGGTGGCGTCGCGCAGCCTTCGGGCGAGCTCGTCGGAGACCTGCGGGGCGCCCACGAGCGATTCGACGAGCGAGCGGTGCTCGGACGGCGAGAACGGACCCAGCGTCAGCGAGGCGAACCGGGGATCGTCCACGAAGGACTCCAGCATGCGGGAGAGAGGGTGTCGCTTGTCGGTCTCGGTTTGGCGGTAGCTTCCGACGATCAGGGTCGGGGTCGGGCGCAGCCGCCGGACGATGTACTGGAGGGCCTCGATCGAGACTTCGGCGCCGTGGAGGTTCTCCAGAATCAGGACGAGGGGCCGGCCCCCGGCGATCCGGGTCAGCGTGCGCGCCAGCAGCTCGAAGATCTGGATCCGATCCTCGGCCTTCTTCTCGGCGGCCGGGGCCGCGATGCGCGAGTCGCCGCTGACCGCGCCGCGTATCTCCGAGATCTCGGAAAGCTGCGGGAAGAGGGCGATGAGGTCCGAGGCCAGGTCCGAAAGGTCGGCGCGCTCGGGGGAGGTCCCGGGATCGCGGGACTGGAAGTAGTCCTCGATGAGCTCGCAGAAGCCCTGGTAGGAGAAAGACCGGTCCTGCTCGACGAAGCGGCCGTACAGGACGCGGATCTTGCGGACGGTGGCGAGGTTTTTGAGCTCCTCGAGGAGGCGGGTCTTTCCGATTCCGGGCTCGCCGGCGACGACGGTGAACTGGCACTCGCCGCCGATCGCGGTGTTGAGGCGGCGCTGCAGCTCCGCGAACTCCTTCTCCCGACCGACGAAAACCGTCGCCGCGGGGCGGGAGATCACGCGGCTGGCCGACAGGACGACGGACATCCGGAACTCGTCGCTGTGGAGGCTCGCCTTGTGGCGGCGCAGCCCGTCGGAGAGCTGGCTGGCCTTCTGCGGCCGCTTGTGCGGGTCTTTCTCAAGGCACCGCAGAATGATGTCCTGGAGCTCCTCGCGGATCTCCGCGCCGAGATTCCGGGGAGGCTGCGGGATCTCGTGCACGATCCGATAGAGGATCGACTGGACCTCGCCGGTAAACGGCGGCTCACCCACCAGGCACTCGTACAGCACCACGCCCAGGGAGTAGATGTCGGAGCGCCCGTCGAACGCCCGCGAGGCGACCTGCTCTGGCGAGAGATACGCGACCGTGCCGACGAGCGTGCCCGTCTTGGTCAGGCGCGACTCCGTCGTCGCGTGAGCCAGCCCGAAGTCCATGACGCGCACGCGCACGGTGGCGCCGTCCTCCCGCGTGACCATGATGTTCGCGGGCTTGATGTCCCGGTGGACGACGCCCCGGGAATGGCTGTAGTCGAGGGCGTCGGCGACCTGGATCCCGATGTCCACGACGTCGCCCAACCTCAGCGACTGGTCGCGCAGGAGGCGGAGCAGGTTCGTGCCGCTGACGACGGGCATGACGAAGAAGAGCGAGCCCTCGTGACGTCCCAGGTCGTAGATCGGCACGATCGCGGGGTGGTCCATCTGGGCGACGACCTGGGCTTCCCGCTGGAATCGTTCCTCCAGCTCGGAGGTCAGGTCGCTGGAGGAGACGAGCTTGACGGCGACCTCGCGATTGAGGAGAGGATCCTTGGCCCTGTAGACGACGCCCATTCCGCCGCGCCCGAGCTCGGCGATGAGCTCGTAGCGGTTCGCAAGCCGGGTACCGATCAAGGAGTCTTCACCAAAGTGAGATCCGGGAGTCTACAACGACCGACGGCTCGAAATCGCCAGGAGTCTGAATATGATCCGGCCGTGCAGGACTTCGAGAAGCTCGGGGTCTTCTACCTTGGGCGCGCCTACGACCTGGCGAAGAAGAAGCGCAGGGACGACCTGCTCCTCTACGACTCGCGCGACCTCGTCACCCACGCCGTCTGCGTCGGCATGACCGGCAGCGGCAAGACCGGCCTGTGCCTCTCGCTGATCGAGGAGGCCGCGATCGACGGCGTGCCGGCGATCCTGATCGATCCCAAGGGCGACCTCGGCGACCTCCTGCTGACGTTTCCGCGCCTGGCGCCCGAGGACTTCCGCCCGTGGATCAACGAGGAGGATGCCGCCCGCAAGGGTCTCTCCCCGGACGACTACGCGAAGCAGCAGGCCGAGCTCTGGACGAAAGGGCTGGCCGAGTGGGGACAGGATGGAAGGCGTATCCAGCGGCTGCGGGACGCCGCCGACTTCGCGATCTACACTCCCGGCTCCTCGGCCGGGCTACCGGTCTCGATCCTGAAGTCCTTCGCGGCGCCGGACGTCGCGGCCCGCGGCGACGAAGAGCTGCTGCGCGAGCGGGTCGCGTCGACGGCGACCGGGCTTTTGACGCTTCTGGGAGTGGACGCCGACCCGCTCAAGAGCCGCGAGCACATCCTGCTCTCCAACGTCCTGGCCGACGCGTGGGGGAAGGGCGAGGACCTCGACCTCGAGCAGCTGATCGGCCGGATCCAGCAGCCGCCGTTCAAGAAGGTCGGCGTCGTCGATCTCGAATCGTTCTTCCCGGCGAAGGACCGCTTCGCTCTCGCGATGAGCCTGAACAATCTGCTCGCGGCTCCGGGGTTCGCGAGCTGGCTCGAAGGGGAGCCGCTCGAGCTCGGCGCGCTGCTGCGGTCGAGCACGGGGAAGCCGCGCATCGCGATCTTCTCGATCGCGCACCTCTCCGACGCCGAGCGCATGTTCTTCGTGACGCTCCTCCTCAACCAGACGCTGGCGTGGATGCGGGCCCAGTCGGGGACCACCAGCCTCCGCGCGATCCTGTACATGGACGAGATCGCCGGGTACTTCCCGCCGGTCGCCAATCCTCCGGCGAAGGCTCCTCTGATCACGCTGCTGAAGCAGGGACGCGCCTTCGGTCTGGGCGTGGTCCTGGCGACGCAGAACCCCGTGGACCTGGACTACAAGGGCCTCTCCAACACCGGCACGTGGCTCCTCGGGAGGCTTCAGACCGAGCGCGACAAGGCGCGCGTGCTCGAGGGCCTCGAAGGGGCAGCGGCGGGAGCGAAGCAGAAGTTCGACCGCGGGCGGATGGAACAGACGCTGGCGGGACTCGGCAATCGCGTGTTCCTCCTGAACAACGTCCACGAGGACGCTCCGGAGGTTTTCGAGACGCGCTGGGCGATGTCGTACCTGCGGGGGCCTCTCACGCGCGCGCAGATCAAGACGCTGATGGACCCGCTGCGGGGGAAGGCGTCGCCCGCGGCGCCATCGCGTGTGCGCTCGGCCGCTCCCGCCTCGGTGGGCGCCGGCGGTCCTCGCCCCGTGCTCACGCCCGACGTTCCACAGGCGTTCGTTCCCCCGCGCGGAAAGGCCGAGTCCGTCGTCTACCGTCCCGCCGTGCTCGGGATCGCCGAGGTGCATTACGCGGACGCGAAGAGCGGAGTCTCGTCGACCGAGAAGCTGGCGCTCGTGGCTCCACTCGTGGATCCGGTGGACTGGTCAGGCGCGGCCGAGCCCGACTTCGCGGTCGAGGACCTCGAAGAGAACCCGGAAAACGGGGCGCGCTTCGAAGATCCGGGCGGGGTCATGGGGCGGAGGAAGATCGCCGACGCCTGGAGCAAGGATCTCGCGACCTGGATCTATCGGGAACGCACGCTCGACCTGCTTCGGAGCGCGTCGGCCGGCGAGATCTCCCGGCCCGGCGAGAGCGAAGCGGACTTCCGCTCGCGCATCCAGCAGGCCGCGCGCGAGAGGCGCGACGCCGCCGCCGAGAAGTTGCGCCAGAAATACGCGCCCCGGCTCGCGGCCTTGCAGGAGCGCC
>JBKOZO010000054.1:0-17694 GCA_046725935.1 Acidobacteriota bacterium
CCTCGATGCTGAGGCGCTTCCGGTCGGTGTAGCGGTCGATCGGCTCGCCCTCGACGTACTCCAGGACCAGATACGGCTGGCCCGCGGGCGAGACGCCGGCGTCGAGGAGGTGCGCGATGTGCGGATGCTTGAGGCGCGCAAGGATCGACCCCTCGCGCCGGAAGCGGTCTTCTGCCGCGTGGCCGATGAAGCTGGCGTTGAGAAGTTTGACCGCCGCCTCGCCCTCGAAACGGCCGTCGCTCCGGCGCGCCAGCCAAACCGTGCCCATGCCTCCCTGTCCGACGAGCGAGACCAGCGTATAGGCGCCAACCCTCTGTCCGGCCAACGAGGCCTCCCGAATACTTGCCTCAGTGATCTCGAAAAAGCCTTTCCGGACGAGCGCGCGGTAGTCTTCGAGAAGCCTCGCGAGCTCCGCCGCGAGCACCGGGTCTTTCTCTTCCAGCTTCTGGAGCCAGGCCGCGCGCTCCTCTTCGTCCAGCTCGAACGCCCGGTCGAGATGGGGGCTCACGATCGGCCAGCGGTCGCGTTTCATTATCACGGCGGGGGAGGGCTCGAGGCTCCAAGAGGATGAATCCGAGCGTCGGCCGCGGAGCGGTCGCCCTCCGCCGAGGAGATGAGCGACGAGAATGTCGGCGCCACCGGGGTTGTCTCCGAAAAAGATCTTCTACCACACCGAAACGGCCTGTCGCCTTCCGAAGCGAGGTTCCGTTTCTATGCGTGACAGGGCGGACTCTTGCGTACCGGCGCGGCGCGTTACTGCTCCGGGAGGCCGGGAGCCTCAAGGGGTCCGCGAGGTGTCGTACTTCGTGTTCAAGGTGTTGTCGGCATTCAGCAGCCAAACACTGCCGCTGCCGTCCACCGCGTTCCAGAGAAGCCGCGTCTTTCCGTCGGCGCTTGCCGAGACGCGGCGGGCCCGGAAGCCCGGGTTGGAATGGACCTGTGCCGCGCTCGGCTGACCCGCGGTGTCGATCGTCGAGACCTCTGCATCCCCGGAAGGGCTGATTCGGAGCAGTCGTGGGTGTCCGTCGGCGCCACTGGTGATGTCTTCGGCGGCGAAGCCGCCGCCCGCGGTCCACTTGGAAGACCCGATCATCGCGCCCCCTGCATCGTGGAGAGAGATTCCTCCACGCCCATCCGTGCAGCGCCAGAGCACCCGGGTCCCGCCGGGACCATCGGTAATGGCGACGGCCGTCCAACCTCGGGCGGGCCCGTACCCGGGACCTCGCTTGAGAGCGCCCGAGGAGTCGGCGCTCGCGACGAATATCTGTCCCAGCGGGCTGGTGAACAGGATTCGAGCCTCGCCGCTGTCGGCTACCGCAACGTCGACGGGAGCCGCGTCGTCCATGGGCGGGAACACGAAGACCGCCAGTCGGCCCGAGGGCCCGATGATCTCGAGTCCCGACCGGCCGTCGACGCAATGCCAGAGGACGCGGGCCGACCTGTCCGCTCCGATGGCGATCGCCGTGGCCGTCCAGGTCGTCGAGGAGTCGCCGGAAGCCTTACTCGACCAGTCTCCCGAGACGTCGAGGGTGCGAACCGCGGGACGATCCGAGTCCCAGAACAGCACGTGGCTGTCGCCCAAAGCTCCGGCTGCGACGTCGATCGGACCCGTGGCGATTTCCATGGCGTAGGCTCCGGACTCCGAACCGGCGTGGAGGAAGCGGCCGCGCTCATCGAGCTGGAGTGAGGTGACGAAGAGGCCGAGATTAGTCGGACCAAACCTCGTCCAGGTCTCGCCCCGGTCACGGCTGCGATAGACGCCGGCCGTCGTTCCGGCGTAGAGCACGCCGGAGGTCAGGGGGTGCACCGCGAGGTTACGGATGGAAGCGTCGATCGGCAATTCCGCGCCCGCCGGCGACCAGTGGGAACCCGAGTCGTCGGAGCGGAGAAGGCCGCGCAGAGTCGTGGGACTCGCGGCCGCAGCGATACTCATGTAGAGCGTCGACGGCGTGGACGGGTCGATTGCGAGCGCGGTTACGTCTTCGAAGATTCCCGGAGTCAGGTCCGACCAGGTCGCCGCTCCGTCGCTGCTCTTTTCGAAAGCGCCGAAGGTGAAATAGTAGTAGTCGGAATCGATCCCCGCGTAAACGTTACGCGTTTCGCGTGGATCGATCACAAGATTGGAAATGGGCCCGACGAGGCTCTGGCCCGTCGTCCAGGTCGATCCCTCGTCCGTCGTCTTGTAGACCCAGCCGTCCACCGAGCCCGCGTAGACGGTGCCGGGATCGTCCGGCGGCCCGGCGAGCGCCTGGACGAATACCGGGAATCGAGTGGGCAGTGTGAGCTTCGTCCAGGTCACGCCGGAGTCCTCGCTTCGGAAAAGACCGGCGAAAGAGCCGTCGAGCGGCGCCGCACCGGCGTACAGTGTCGAAGGCTTCGCCGGGTGGACGAGAAGAGTATGGATCCGGCCGAACGAGGCCAGTTTCGTCCATGTGCGGCCCCCGTCGATGCTGCGATAGAGGTCCGGCTGGAACACCGCGAACACGGAATAGGGGTTCGCCGGATCCGCGGCGATGAGGAAGGCGGAATCGGTCTGCGCCTCCATCGGCCGGCTCCCGGTCCAGGCGTTCTGGCCCCCCAGTAGGAGCGAGGGCCCTGCGAGCAGGGTAAGAAACATCGCTCGAAGCAGCTTCGTGCTCCTCATCATCGCTGAGCTCCACGGGAATGACGCGCTTCGCATTGAGAGCATTGGCGACGTCTTCATGGTCCTGTCCCTCCGCTTGAGCGGCCGGGCCGCCGCTCAACAAAGGAATCGATAACGGAAGGAGAAAGACGACACCCGTCGGGAGGTCTAAGTTGTGCTGGCGATGAGCTCTTGGAACCGGGAGTGCTTCCGAAGGGCGTCGAAGTTTGCGTCGATCGCGAGCCGGTCCTGCGAGCGGTCGTTAGGGACTTTCAAGAACGGCTCTCGGGGGCTCATCGCGAACGCGTAGCGGCAAGGTGCTCGCGCGCCCGCAGAAACACGGGATGGGACTTGCCGAGCGTCGGTTCCATCTGTGCGGCCGCTTCGCCGAACAGCCGGCGGGCCTCCGCCGAATTACCGTTGGCCAGCTCGATTTCCGCGAGTGCCGCCTCACTCAGCCCGACCCACGCCGAGTGCGGAATTCCGCCGCGAAAACCCTCGGCAAGTTCCGCCGCCCGTCGGGCATTCTTTTCGGCCTCGGCGGCTCGGCCCGACGCAAGCTCCAGTCTCGCGAGCTCGAGCAACGTCTCGATGTGCGAGACGTGCTTCTCGGAGGCCTTCTCGTGGATCGCGAGGGCTTCGGACAGAAGCCGGCGCGCGTTCTCGGCGTTCGCCTCCGCAGCGGCGAGCATGCCCTGCTCGTGAGTCAGATCGGCCAGGAAGAAGTGGCCGGGGGGGAAGGACGCCCGAAGGGGACCTTCGGCGTCTCGAAGCGCTCCGCGCGCGCGGTCGAGATCGCCGAGGCTCCGGCAGGCGCGCGCCAGTCCGAGGCTCGTCGCACCGACGGTGCGAAGGTTGTCGTGCCGTCGGGCGTCGTCTCGCGCGCGCTCGTAGACCGGCCGTGCCTCGGCGTAGCGCGCGAGCCGGTTGAGCAGGCGGCCGTAGTTGGCGAGGATGGCCGCCGGTACCCCCTCCGGTGACTCCCCGGCTTCCAATAGGGCGATGGCGCGGCCCTGCAGCTCGAGAGCGCCCAGCGTGTCGGTTGTGGCGCGGGTGAGCGCCCAGTTGTTCAGGAGGGTTGCGGCGAGGCTCGTGTCTGCGAGTCCAATCCGCTCGAACTGCTCCATGGCCTGCGCGTAGGAACGATCCGCGTTCGCGGTATCGCCTCGCATGTCGTACCCCATCGCGAGTACTTGCAACGCATTGGCCCGAATCGCCGGGAACGCGCCGGGCACGCGGCCCAATCGGTCGAGCGCCTTGTGCGCCGCCTCGATGGTAGCGTCCGTGTCTCCCTCGATGGCGACGATATAGCCGCGGTCCGCAAGGCAATCCGCCACGATGTGATCGAACCGCGCCTCTTCCGACATCTGCGCGAGGGCCGTGTCGATGAGGCTTCGCGCCGCCGCGTAGTCGCCGGACTCTGCGATCGTCCGGGCCCAGCCGCACGCGGCATTGGCGCGAACGGCGGGGTCGGCCACGGTCAGGGACGTCTCATAGGCCCTCTTCATCGCGCGCTGCGCGTTGTCCGTCTCTTCGCGAGCGTTGTAGATCTGGCCGACCGCGACGAGCAGGTCCACGCCGAGCGCGCGGTCGTCGGTGAATCGCTTGTCGATGAGCCGCTCTGCGCTGCCGAGGAGTTCCTGCATGGTCACCGCCTTGCCTCCGGGCGCCGTCTCGCCGAGAAGGAAGGCCGTGAACTCGTTCATGCCCCGGGCGCGCATGAGCTGGGTCAGTGCGAAGTCCCGTTGCCGCGCGGCCTCCCGCGCCTGCCAGACGGTGGCAGCGAGGCCTCCCGCGAGCGCGAGAAAGACGGCCGCCGTGGCGGCGAGAAGTCCCCGGTGTCGGCGGATGAACTTCGCCGCGCGGTACCCGAGGGTGTCCGGACGGGCGCTGATGGGCTCGTGGTCCAGGAAGCGCCGGATATCGTCGGCCAGCGCGGTCACCGACGAATACCGCTCGGCCGGGTTCTTCTTGAGCGCCTTCGCTGCGATCGTGTCGAGGTCTCCCTTCAACGCGCGGCGGAGGCTTTCGGGCGCGCCCGGCGGCAGGGCATCGGAAAGACGCGGCGGGACGGTGTCCACGATGGTCCTGAGAATGTCCACAGGCGAGAAGAGGGCCGACTGGGCGGGATGACGTCCGGACAGCAGGATATACAGCAAGGTGCCGAGGGAGTAGACGTCGGCGGCCGTTGTGATGATGCCGCCGGTGACCTGCTCGGGGGCGGCATATTCTGGCGTCAGCGGGCTTCCGCCTTCCCGAGTCAGCGCTGTCGCTTCGCCGGCGGCGGCATCGCCCTCGAGCAGCTTCGCGATGCCGAAGTCGAGGAGCTTCACCTGGCCGTCAGCGGCCACGAGCACGTTGGAAGGCTTGATGTCCCGATGCACGATCAGATTTGCGTGCGCCAGGGCGACGGCGTCGAGCACGTCGAGGAAGAGCCGGAGGCGCTGCTCGATGTCGAGAGCCTCCCGGTCGCAATAGCGGTCGATCGGCTCGCCCTCGATGTACTCGAGGATGAGATACGGCTGACCGCCCGGCGACACGCCGGCGTCGAGAAGACGGGCGATGTGCGGGTGCGTGAGGTGGGCCAGGATCGAGCCCTCGCGCCGGAACCGTTCTTCCGCCGCCCGGCCGATGAAACTGACATTCAGGAGCTTGACCGCCGCCTGGCCCTCGAAGCGGCCGTCGCTCCGCCGAGCGAGCCAGACGGTGCCCATGCCACCCTGCCCGATGAGCGAATCCAGCGTGTAGGCGCCGATCCTCTGCCCCGCGAGCGAAGCGTTTGCCGGCCGAGGCGCGTCGTCTTCCAGAAAGCGTGCGCGGGCGAGAGCCCGATGCTCCTCGAGAAGCGTTCCCAGCTCGGCCGCCAGAGTCGGATCGCTTTCATGGAGGGTCTGAAGCCAGGTGGCGCGCTCCTGCTCGTTCATCTCCAGGGCGCGGTCGAGGTGAGGGCTCAGAATCGGCCAGCGGTCCGGCATCGGCGGTGTCATCGCGAGGAATCCGATTGTCGGCGCAGCACGCGGTGCAGGTAGATGCGGGCCTTCTCCCAGTGCCGCTGGACCGTGCGCTCCGAGACGCCCTGCATGGCGGCGATCTCGGCGAAGGTGAAACCTCCGAAGAACTTCAGGTCGACGACTTCCGCCAGCGGCGGCTCGACCTCGACGAGCTCTTCGAGGGCCTGAGCGACGCGGTCGAGCTCCTCCGCGTCGGCCACAGTGCCCCCGAGCTCGTCGCGGTATGCCGTGATCTCGAAGGCCCCGCCGCGCTTCAACGCCTGTCGGCTGCGGGCATAGTCGATGATCAGGCTCCGCATCACCTTCGCCGCGTACCCCATGAACCGGGCACGGTCGGGAAAGGACGTGCCCTCCCTGGCGGAGATGTTGAGGTACGCCTCGTGGAGGAGGGTCGTCGTCCCCAGCGTGGCTCCCGAGCCGCTGCGCGCGAGCTGGCTTCGGGCGAGACGGTGCAGCTCCGAGTACAGCGCCGCGAAGAGGGCGTCGGCCGCGGAGCGGTCGCCGCCCTCCGCCGAGGAGATGAGCGACGAGAACGTCGGCGCCACCGGGGTTGTCTCCGAAGAAGATCTTCTACCACACGGAAACGGCCTGTCGTCTTCCGGAGCGGGTTTCCGATTGCCTGAGTGAGCAGTGCTCCAGCCGGGCCGAAGGCTGCGCGATGCCGCCTCGGCTCAGGCAGTAGGTCCGAGGTTGTCGGCTTTTCGGCCCGTCTTTCGATCTCCATTTCGAGGAGGAATCCGATGCGCAATCATCCACGAATCGTTCTGGCAGGCCTTCTGTGGGTCGCGGTCGCGCCCCTTTTCGCGCAGGTCCCTCCGGAGGAACGGATCCCGATCACGGATCCGGACCGGCTGGAGGCTCTGGGTTTTCCGAGGAGCGCGCCGAACGTATTCGTATGGTCCAAAGCCGACCTCGGTCGGAATCTCCCGAAGGACACTGCGGCGACCAGGACCGCCGAGACCTGGGGGACGCAGGGCGGCTACACGACCGTCCAGGGTTATGAGCTTCAGGGCGACGGTGAACACGAACTCCGGTTCTATCGGCCCCTCACAGGAACCTACTGCTTCGACGGATTCAGCAATGGCAACTACGCCCTGGCCCGAATTCAGGTTCCCGAGGGAGCACGGCTGAGTCAGTTTCTATTCTGGGCTTACGATGCCGAACCGAATCTGGACCTCGAGTTCGACGTCTACGAGACCTGCCAGGAAGTGGGCATCTCTCCCCCCGTCAACACGCTGCTGGGGCACGGATTCACGATTCTTTCGATCGGCGAGTACTTCGGTTTCGTGTCGCTCAACGATCACACGGTGAACAACCGGGACTGCGGCTACACCGTACGGGTCAAGTTCGCGGAGGACCGCTGCGCGGGTGGCGAGCTCCTCACCGTGCGCAAGCTTCAGGTGATTTGGGCTCGCCAGGTCAGCCCGCCTCCCGCGACGGCGAGTTTCAACGACGTTCCGACGAGCCATCCCTTCTTCCAGTTCGTCGAGGCCCTCGCGAAATCAGAGATCACAGGTGGCTGCAGCGCCGCGCCGCCGCTCTACTGCCCGGACGCTCCGCTGACGCGCGGCCAGATGGCGGTGTTCCTGGCCAAGGCGCTGGGACTGCAATGGCCGTGAATGAGGAGGGATCCATGAGACGCGTCTTCGCTTCGTTCGCGTGGTCGGCGCTGGCCGTCCTTATGAGCCCTGCGGCCCACGCTCAGGGCTCTCACGAAGGCACTCGGGCTCGCCTGGAAGCTGACGGCTTGTCGTTTTCCGGAGCGAGTTTCCGTTTCTATGTATGAGGAGCGCGGACTACACGAATCGGTGGGGGTCATGTAAACGTCTTCATCGCCGATACTCGTGTGGACCGCCCGGCCGCGCCGTTCGGGCGCGCGTCGAGGCATAACATCGGATCGTCCGAGGTGTTCTGTGTCTGGAGGATTCCGTACCACGCGCTGGACCGTCGTGCTCGCCGCCGCGAAGGGGGAGGGAGCGGCGTCGCGCGACGCGCTGGGGAGTCTCTGCGAAGCGTACTGGTATCCGGTCTACGCGTTTGTCCGCCGGCAAGGCTTCGGGGCCGAGGAGGCGCGTGACCTGACGCAGGGGTACTTCACGCGCTTGATCGAGCACCGTGGGCTCAAGAACGTCCGCCCGGAGCTCGGTCGGTTCCGGTCGTTCCTGCTGGCGTCGGTGCGTCACTACCTCTCCAACGAGCGCGACCGCGAGCAGGCGCGCAAGCGCGCACCCGAAAAGCCGCTGGTGCCGCTGGACGCCCAGTCCGCCGAGGACCGTTATCGCGCCGAGCCGGCGGACACTCTGACTCCCGAGACCGTGTTCGAGCAGAAGTGGGCGATGACGGTGTTCGAACGGACGCGTCTTCGCCTTCGGGCCGAGTGGATCGGGGACGAGAAGGCGCGGCGATTCCGCGCCCTCAGCCGATTCCTGACCGGAGACGAGCCCGCGCCGTCCTACCGCGAGCTCGCGTCGGATCTGGACATGACCGAGGAGTCCGTCAAGGTCGCCGTCCATCGCCTCCGACAGCGTTACGGCGAGCTTCTCCGCGAGGAGATTGCACAGACGGTGAACGATCCTGCGGACGTGGACGACGAGCTCCGATATCTCCTGTCAGTACGGACCGCCCTGTAACCTTTTCGAGTCCCTGCTTCATCTTTCCCTTAGGCGGCCCAGACCCGCCGGGAGGAGGCGGACATGAGCGTGAGAAAGATCAAGGGTTCTCAGTGGTGGCTGGCGATTCTGGCTTTTCTCGCCGGCATCGCGGTCCACGCGGCGGCCGCCGGCCACCGGCCGCAGACTTTGATGGCGGAGCCCGTAAGGACGGTCGCGACGCCCGCGGCGTACGACGGCGGTGGTAGGGTCGTGGCGGCGGACGCGAATTCCGACACCTGCGACGTCCAGCTGGATTGACGAGATCGGCCCGGCGGCGAGGGCTCAGTGTCCCGCCGCCGGGTTCCTTGACGACGGCGGACGAGAAACGACAGGAACAAACCCGCGAGCGGCGCGATCGCATCCTCGGCGGCCCAGCGGTAGCGCCCATTGACGGCCATGGCCGCGGACACCAGCGGGATGCAGACAGCCGCGGCCAGGAATCCCACGGCGAGCGCGCGATCGACGGATGATCCCTTTCGCGCGCTGCGCCAGAGAAGCACGAAGCCGCCGAGACCGCAGACCGCGAGAAGGAGCCCCGAGACGCGCAGCACCGCGCTCACCGCACCGGGATGGTCCTTCAACGGATGCGCGCCGACAAGCACGGGTTTGGGCTCGACAGGAGCCGGAATGCCCTCGGCGAAGATGGCGAAGGCCGCAGCGAAGGCGTCGTCGCTCGCGATGATGCGCAGCTTCTTCAGGTAGAGCCGGGCGGCGCGTCCGGGATGAGCGCCGATCCACCGGAGCGCCTCTTCCCAGGCCGCGTCGTCGATCGCGACGAGGTCGCGCGCGAAGACGCCCGGATGGAGCCGCTCGAGCTCGGCCGCCCAGGGCCGCCACTGTCCCGTCGCGCCGTCGCTGTTGCCGATGTAGATCCCCACACCTCCGACGGTGTTGAAGGGCGTGAAGCGCCCGAGCGCGGAGGCGTTGCGTATCGCCCAGGGAAGAAGCGTCGCGTGCGCGACGATCAGGATCACCGCGAGCTCGAGGACGAGAGCGCGCCACCGGCGGCGCGCCGCGACCGCTCCGGCGAGCCATACCAGCGGGAAGGCGTACGCGACCGCCCGCGTCAGAGTCATCAGTCCGCAGACGAGCCCGATCGCGGCGGCGCGTCCGGGGGAAAAGCCCCGAATCCACGAGCCCGCGCACAGGAGCAGGAACAGCAGGAGAAGCGGAGCCATCAGGTTCTCCGCCGCGAGAAGATCCGCCATGAGAAGGGAGCGCGGCAGGAACGAAAGGATTCCGGCCGTCCACAACGCCGCGGAGTCGCCCCAGAGCCGCCGGGAGAGCGTCGCTCCGATCCACGCCGCGAGAACCGCGAGGCCGATGTTTGCGAGCTTCGATGCGAGCAGTGGGTCGCCTTCGCTCGCGGCGCGCATCGCCAGCGACAGCAGCACCGGATACGCGGGGGAGCGGCGGCCGTCCGGCCCTCCCGGACCCGCCTCGTACCGACCCTCGGCGGCGAGGTTCTGCGCGACCTTGAAGAAGCCGTAGAAGTCCGAGACGGGCTCAGTCGGGATCCAGAAGACGACCGCGAGGCGAGCCAGCGCTCCGGCCGCCAGGATCCCGGCGAGCCAGGCGTAGCGGGTCCGCCTCACCGACTCACGGAGCAAGCGCCGCCGTCTGCTGGAGGGCTTTCTTCGTTTCGGGATGCTCCGGGCCGAGGGTCCGGTCCAGGTGCATCAGGGCCGTCTGCATCGTCTGGCGTCCGGCGGCAGTTTCACCGGCCGAGAGCTCGATCTCGCCGCGCGCCGCGAGGGACAGGCCGATGAGATAGGAGGGCGAGCCCTTCTCCACGAACGACTCGGCGAGGGCGAGGGCGCCGCGAGCCGCGACGCCGGCCGCATCGCGATGGCCCAGGACCAGCTCGGCGCGCGCCAGATCCACCAGCGCCAGCACGTTCCACGCGAACTTGGCGGGGATCCCGTCGTAGAGGAGGACCGATTCGGCGAACCGATCTCGCGCTTCGACGGCGTCGTGCTCCGCCGTCGCGAGTTTTCCAAGCGTCTGCGCCCGAAAAGCGCGTCGCAGGGGTGTGAACGCCTTCGTGCCGAGGTACGGGTCGAGCGTCGCTAGGGTGGCGCGTGCTTGCGCGACCCGCCCCGTCTCGGCGTACATCGCGGCGAGCTCGAGCGTCGCCCCGATCTCGATGAAGACGGTCTTGCGCTCGCGAGAGGTGGCAATCGCCTCCCGGAAAATCGGCTCCGCCTGGGCGTACATCGCGAGCTGATGGAGGACGCCGGCGTAGTTGTGCAGAACGGTGGGCTCCACGGCGTTTCCCTCGATCGACCGATGCACCTCGAGGGAGCGGCGATAGAACGGCTCGGCTTTGCGGATGTCCCCCCGGTAGTGGACCAGCCCCCAGTTGTTCCAGGCGTCGGCGGCCGTCAGCGTCTGCTCCCGTCCGATCTGCTCGAGCTTCTTCGTGAGGCCGGCGAATGCCGCATCCGCCTTCGCGTTCTGCCCGGTCAGGTAGTAGCCGTATGCGAGCGCCGCCTCGGCATCCAGGCGGGTCAAGAGCGACGGCACTTTGGCGGTTCCGAGAATCGAAAGGGCCTCGGAAGCGCGGCGAACCATGGGCTCGCCCTCGTCGGTGAAGTACCCGAACTCGCTCCAGCGCGTCAGGCACTCGGCGCGGGGCAGAGCGTTTTGGGAGTCCGGCGTGAGGTCTGCGAACGCGCCCGAGATCATTGCCTCGGCGCGCGCCTTGTCCCCGGCGACGAGCCACGCCAACGCGAGGGGACAGCGCACGCGCGCGCGCAGCGCCGGGTCGCCCGACCGGCTGGCCACCTTGTCGGCGCGCTCGAGGACCGGCTGCGCCTTTTCAAAACGTTGCGCCGAGAGATACTGTCTCCCGATCCCGGCGAGAAGCTCCGCCCGGAGGGGGTCGTCGCTGCCGAATTGCCTTTCCACGACGGCCTCGCCCTGCCGAAGCAGATCGGCGGGGACGAATGGCTTCTCGGCCGGCGCCCCCGCGCTGAGGAGAAAGGCCTGGAACTCGTTCGACGCCGTCGCCCTCGCGAGCTGGGCCTCCGCAGCGTCGCGATGGCGGCGCGCTTCGTTCGCCTCCCATAGGATGGCGGCTGTGCCCGCGGCGGCCGCGATCGCGGCGAGCGCGCCGAGGCCGACACCGAGGCGGTGCCGACGGAGGAACCGGGAGGCCCGGTAACCGAACGTGTCGGGCCGGGCCGCGATCGGCTGGTGCGCGAGGAAGCGCCGGACGTCCTCGGCCATGGCTTCGACGGAGGCGTAGCGCTCCGCGGGATTCTTCTTCAGGGCCTTGGTCGCGATCGTGTCCAGGTCGCCCCGGAGCTGGCGGCGGAGGGCCTCCGGTGTCGTGCCGCGGGCCTGCGCCTCGGTCTCCGCGACGGCTTCGGACGGTTTCCTCGGATCCGTCTCCACGATGGCTTTCAGGATCGCGGCTGGAGTCGAGAGGGTCGCGGCCACGGGAAGCGATCCGGCGAACAGAACATAGGCGAGCGTGCCCAGAGCGTGGACGTCGGTCGCGGTCGTAATGGCGCCTCCGCTGAGCTGTTCCGGGGCGGCGAACTCCGGAGTGAACGCGCGGCCGCCCTCGCGCGTCAGTGCCGATGCGCCGGCCGAGCCGTCGCCTTCTTCGAGAAGCTTGGCGATTCCGAAGTCGAGGAGCTTGACCCTTCCCGCTCGGTCCACAAGCACGTTCGATGGCTTGATGTCGCGGTGGACGACGAGGTTCGCGTGCGCGTGCGAGACGGCGTCGGCGACGTCGAGCAGGAGCCGCAATCGAGTCTCCACGTCCAGCCGACGCGAGTCGCAGTACGAGTCGATGCGCTCGCCGTCGACGTACTCGAGCACGAGGTACGGCTGCCCCCAGGGAGATACTCCGGCGTCGAGCAGCCGGGCCACGTTCGGGTGAACGAGACGGGCCAGGATCGAGCCCTCCCGCCGAAACCGCTCCTCTCCGGCGCGGCCGACGAGGCTCGCGTTGAGGAGCTTGACTGCGGCGAAACCTTCGAAACGGCCGTCGCTGCGGCGCGCCAGCCACACGATGCCCATCCCTCCGTGTCCGATGGGCTCGACGAGCGTGTAGGCGCCGACCGTCTGGCCGGCCAGCGACGCCGTCGGCGGAGAGACATCGACGGGCGCTTCGAGAAAGCCGTCGCGAAGGTTCTCGTCGTGGAAACCGCAGAGGCGCTCGAGGTCCGCTGCGAGCGCCGGGTCGCTTTCCCTCAACACGTCGAACCAGGCGCGACGCTCCCCGTCGGAGAGGTCGAGGGCGTTCTCCAGGTGCGCCTCGAGCTCGCGCCAGCGTTCGTCCCTCACGCCAGGTCTCCTCGCCTGCCTTCCCCGGCCAGGGCATCGCGCAGATAGATTCGCGCCTTCTCCCAGTGGCGCTGCATCGTGCGCTCCGAGGTTCTGCGCATCGCCGCGATCTCGGCGAGGGTGAAACCGCAGAAGAACTTCAAGTCCACGACCTCGGCGAGGCGAGGGTCGAGAACGGCGAGACGCTCGAGTGCGGCCCCGAGAGGCTCGAGGTCGTGAGCGTCGGAAGAGACTGCTTCCGGCTCCTCGACGAGCCCCGTGATGTGGAACTGGCCGCCCCGCTTGTGGGCCCGTCGCTGCCGGACGTAACCGAGGATCAGGGAGCGCATGACGCGGGCCGCGTAGGCCATGAACCGCCCCCGGTCGGGAAAGACCGTCCCCTCCCGGCCGGCGATGTCCAGGTAGGCCTCGTGCAGCAGGGTCGTCACTCCGAGAGTCAGGTCCGAGCCGCGGCGCGCGAGCTGCCTCTCGGCGAGCGCGTGCAGCTCGTCGTAGAGCACGGTGAAGAGCGCGTCCGCCGCGGACCGGTCACCGGACTCGCTGGACGCGATGAGCGCGGAGATGGTGGCTGCCACGGGCTCTTTGGTTGCCGGAAGCCTAGCACCGGGGAGCCCTGGCTGATTTGCCCCCGGAGGCTGTCGGGTTTTGACCGCCACCCGCACTTTCCAGTTCGAGGGGCGCCGTGTCGGCGTCCCCGACGAAAGGAGCAGCGTCATGAAGAGGGCGAAGGTATGGGCAATCCCCTTGGCCGCGGTCCTGGCCGTGGTCCACGGGGTCGAAAGCCGCGCGGCGGCCCAATCCTACGGAGACCACGACCAGGTGTTGACGATCGGCGTGTCCGCGTTCAAAGGGGTCCAGGGAGCCCAGGCCGAAATCCATCCCGACGGCTATCTCTACAACCCGGTCAACGGGGCTTTCTCGTACTACCTGGCTCCGCTTCCACTCCCCGAGGGAGCCCTCATCGAGCAGATCTGTCTGTATGCCAATGATTCCGACACGGGCTCTTTCGAATATGCACAGGCCTACCTCGCGGCGATCAAGCTCGTGCCCGGCGGCGAAAGCCCGGCCACGCTCGAGATACCGGGAGCTTCGGTTCTGTCGACCTTGGACATCGGATACGGCTACTACTGCACGGATCCCATCTCCTATACGCTCCGCGGTCGAGTCGACATCGACGGCGACGGAAACCTCGACGCGGCGGTGCACTACCTGACGCTCTACCTGCCCGCGGCTTCCCAGAACGAGCTCGGCTTTGGAGGCGTGCGGATTACCTGGAAGCGACAGGTCAGCGCTCCGCCTTCGACGCCGACGTTCGGCGACGTGCCCTCGAGCGATCTCGGGTACCCGTTCATCGAAGCGCTGGCCGCATCGGGGATCACGGCCGGCTGCTCTCCGACCAACTACTGCCCGGATGCGAACCTGACCCGCCGGCAGATGGCGATCTTCCTCGCGAAGGCGCTCGGGCTTCACTGGACGGATGAAACCCAATGAACCGGCGCGGTCCCGACATTTCGATTTCGATCCTCATCGGCGGGCTGTTCGTGTCCGTCGCGAGTGGGCAGTCGTACGGCCCGGGAGTCCAGGTGCTGACGATAGGGGCGGCGGAGTTCCGGACTCTGGGTTCCTCCGACATCTCCCTCGACTCCGGCGGATACCTCCGTTACCCGGGGCAGAGCGTGCATCTCGCGCCTCTGGCTCTTCCGGACGGGGCCGTGATCGACACCCTGTGTCTCTACGCGGACGACTCCAATCCGGATCCCACGATGCTCGTGTTCTCTCACGTGGTCGCCATAAAGCAGGTGCCGGACGGAGAAAGTCCGGGACTCCAGGTCATCGGGCCCGACGTCATATCCGAGAACCTTGGATACCACGCCGTCTGCCGAACCCTGGCCGAGACGGTGAAAGGGAAGATTGACGTCGATGGGGACGGCGCTCCCGACCCCGTCGCCTACTACGTGCACGTGCAATTTCCGAACGCCCCGAATTCCCTTGGAGCCGGAGGAGTCCGGATCACCTGGAGACGACAGGTCAGTGCTCCGACGACGCAGACCTTCGCCGACGTCCCCTCGAGCGATTCCGGATTCGGTTACATCGAAGCTCTCGCCGCCTCGGGGATCACGGCCGGCTGCTCCCCGACCAACTATTGCCCGAATGCAAACCTGACGCGGCGGCAGATGGCGGTCTTCCTCTCGAAGGCTCTCGGGCTGCAATGGACTGACTGAAGGAGAAGAGATGAGCCATCCACGAATCGGCGCCGCGGTGCTTTTCGGCATGCTCCTGGGTACGCTGGCTGTCTCTTCGGCGGGCGGTCAGTCCTACGGCCCTGAGGATCAGGTTCTGACGATCGGCGCCACGGAATTCCGAGCGCGGATCGTGGGCGACCCCCCCATCGATTCCGACGGATATCTCTATGCCGGAATCGACATGGACTACTGGGCGCCGCTCTCACTTCCGGAGGGAGCCCTCATCGAAAAGATTTGTCTCTACGCCAACGACTCCGATTCCACGCTCGATGTCATTGCCTACCTGTTCGCGGTCAAGCTCGTCCCGGGCGGCGAAGACCCGTTCTTCGCGGGTGTCGGGTTCCTGGTGACTTCGGAGTCCAACGGCGGCTATGGCTCCTTTTGTGCCACCGCACTTCCTCTCTACACCGTCCGCGGAATCACCGACATCGACGGGGACGGCACTCCGGACGCCGTCGCCTATTACGCCTACGTGCTCGTTCCCACGGCCTCTCAGGCGCCGTTGGGTTTCGGAGGCGTCCAAGTCACCTGGAAGCGGCAGGTCAGCGCTCCACCTCCAGCGCCGACTTTCGGAGACGTACCGGCGGGCGATCCCGCCTTCGAATACATCGAGGCCCTGGCCGCCTCGGGAATCACGGCCGGCTGCGCCGGCGGCAGCTACTGTCCCGACGCGCAGCTGACGCGGCGCCAGATGGCCGTCTTCCTGGCAAAGGCGCTGGGCCTGCACTGGGCGGATTGAGGAGAGATCCATGAAACGTTCCCGCCTCTGTCTCGCCGCTTCGGTCTTCGCCGGCGTCGTTTTCGCGGGCGGCGCCCGCGCCCAGTCCTATGGTCCGAAGGACCAGGTGCGGACGATCGGAGCCGCGGAGTTTCAGTCCAGGTCCGGGCTCGACTCCGACATCGGCTCCGACGGGTATCTCCATTACAACGGGGACTACCTGTACCTGGCCCCACTCGCCTTGCCGGAGGGGGCCATGGTCGAGCGTTTGTGTCTCTATGCCAACGACTCCGACCCCAGCGCCTTCGGCTTCGTCGATGCGTTTCTGATAGCGGTCAAGCTTGTGCCCGCGGGCGAGGGCGCGGCCGTCAACTCGGTGGTCCAAGGGACCTATTCGAGCTCAGACGTCGGCTACGGGTACTACTGCTCGGAACCATTTCTCTACACGCTGCGGGGGAAGATCGACATCGACGAGGACGGGAATTTGGACCCAGTGGCGTACTACGTCTGGGCCGACATTCCAGCCGCCATGCAAAACTCCCTCGGTCTGGGAGGCGTGCAGATCACCTGGAAGCGCCAGGTGAGCGACGCGCCGTCGACGCCTACCTTCGGGGACGTCCCGACGGCGGATTTCGGATTTACCTTCATCGAAGCTTTGGCGAGCTCAGGCATCACCGGCGGCTGCAGCGTGACGCCGCCGCTCTACTGCCCGGATGCGAGCCTGACGCGCCGGCAGATGGCGGTCTTCCTCGCGAAGGCGCTCGGGCTTCACTGGACGGAGTGAGGGCGCCGCTCACCGCTCGGTCTCGCGCAGATCGAGCCGGCCCGCAGGCACACCGCGCCGCTCGGTCGTGCGCCCCGAGGGCCAGCGCACCGTGACGCGATCGGCGCGGTCGCGATCGCCGAGGCCGAAATAGAGCTCCTTCGCTCCCGAAGACAGGAACGAATAGCCCGCCGCGACGACCTGCGTCCTCGATAGGCCTCCGGCTTCGACCGTGACCGTGGCCCCCAGGGCATCGCGCGTGGACTTGTAGCGGCCGGCGGCTTGCGGGTCTCCCTCGAGCGACACGACCAGGGTCTTCGCCCGGGAAGGATTCTGGTTGATCCACAGCGCCGGCGGCTGGAGAAATCCCGCGGCGAAGAGGTCGGGCGCGCCGTCGCCGTTGGCGTCGAGGACGACCAGGCCCCGCTGGTTCGCCCGCGACTCGAGGCCCGCGACGGCGGCGAGCTCGTCGAAGTGGCGGCCGTCGCGGTTTCGATAGAAGCGCTTGGGAGGCCGGCCCCAGAGCGAGTCGTCGCCGAACTCCGCGACGGCGATTCCCTGCTGGAACTTCTGGAACTCGACGGACATCAGGTTCCAGAAGTCGATCTCGCGCTCGGTCTCGCTCTTCCCGGTGACCATGCCGTTGACGACGAAGAGGTCGGGCCGGCCGTCGAGATCGGCGTCCACGAAGACGCAGCCCCAGGACCACGAGGTGTCCCAGACCCCCGCGACGTCGGACGTGCGTTCGAAGGAGCCGTTACCGAGGTTGCGGAAGAGCGAGGAGCCTCGCGAGAGCGCGGTCAGCCGGCGCCACACGAGTGGCCGGCCGAGGGAGTACGGGAACGGCGGCATCGGGTACCGCGAATCGCGCAGGAACCAGTTCAGCGGGAACGAGTAGTTGGAGACGTAGAAGTCGAGCCGGCCGTCGCCGTCGTAGTCGTCCACCGCGACGCCCATTCCGAAGCCGGGGTCGAGGACTCCCGTCTTCTTCGCGACGTTGCGGAACGAGCCGTCTCCCTCGTTGTGCAGATACGTGTGGTTGCCGAAGTCGTTGGCGACGTAGATGTCGGGCCAGCCGTCGCCGTCCAGGTCCGCCGATTCGAGCGCCAGCCCCCAGCCCGTGTCGTCGGTGTGCGTCGCCTTCGACACGTCCGTGAAAGTGCCGTCTCCGTTGTTGTGAAAGAGGTGGTTGGGCGGCGCGTTGTCGGCCTTCATCGTCGGGCCGCTCTCCGGGTGTCCGTAGACGAGCACGTAGAGGTCCGGCCGGCCGTCGCGGTCGTAGTCGATCGCGGCTGCGGAAGTGCAGTAGTCGTTGAGCGCCACGCCGGCTCGGGCCCCGACCTCCTCGAAAGTGCCGTCGCCGCGGTTGCGGTACAGCAGGTTGGG
>JBKOZO010000055.1:0-21194 GCA_046725935.1 Acidobacteriota bacterium
ATTCCAACCTGTCCGCAGAGGATGGCGTTCTCGCCCACGACGACGTTATGCCCCACCTGAACGAGATTGTCGATCTTGGTCCCGCGGCCGATGACGGTTTCCCCGAGCGTGGCCCGGTCCACCGTCGAATTGGCGCCGATCTCGACGTCGTCCTCGACGCGGACGATGCCGAGCTGAGGGATCTTGCGGTGCGCCTGCCCGTCCCAGACGTAGCCGAACCCGTCCGCCCCCACGACCGCGCCGGCGTGGAGGACGCAGCGCGCGCCGACCCGACAGCCGGCCAGGACCGCCGCATTGGGATGGAGGAAGCAGTCCTCGCCGATCTCCGCGCCTTCGCCGACGTACGAACCCGCCGAAAGGACGGTCCGCCCTCCCACGCGCGCACCCGCGCAAACCGTGGCGCCGGGGGCGACGGAGACGCCGGCGCCCAGGCGCGCGGAACGGTCCACGACCGCGCCTCGGGCGACACCCGGCTTCGGCCGCGACGCCGGAAAGCGAGCCTCGAGCAAGCGGACGAGGGCGACCTGAGGCGCCTCGACGACGACACAGGGGCGGCCCGAGGCCAGCGCCTCCCGATCGACCAGAAGGGCTCCGGCGCGGGTGCGCGCGGCCTCGGCGGCTCTCCGATCGTCGACGACCCACGACAGGTCGCCCGGGCCGGCCGAATCGAGCGGGGCGACCCCCGTCAGTCGCGTCGCCGGATCGCCCGCGACGCGTCCGCCCACGAGGCGCGAGACCTCGGCCAGCGTGAAGCCGCCGCGTCCCGAACGGGCTGGGCGCCGCCGCCGGCCCGGAGCGCGGGTGGAACGCTTCGCGCGGGCCACGGCGATCGTCGACTCCCGACTTCCGCGGACGCTACGGCTTCTTGGTGGGGGCGGGAGCGGGGGCCTTGGAGGCCGCGGCGCCGGGCGCCGCGCCGCCGGGCGCTGCCGCCGCCGGCTTCGGAACCGCCACGGTCGTGTTGAACACCTTCAGGACTTCGTCGGTGACGTCCACCGAATCGTCGGCGTAGACCAGTCCGGACTGGAACTTGTTGAGGATGATCGTGAAGCCCTTTTCCTTGCCGACCTGGTTGATCACCGGGAAAACGCGCTTTTCGAGGTCCGCGAGCTCCTTCTTCTGAGCGGTCTCGAGGTCGCGGTTGGCGTCGTCCTGGAACCGCTTGAAGGCGATCGCCTTCTCCTGGTAAGTCTTCTGGAGAGCCTCGCGCTTGTCATCCGCGAGGGACGATCCCTGGTCGGCGAGCTTCTGCTCCATGTCGCGGAGCTCCTTGGAGAGCTTGTCGGCCTCTTCCTTCTTCTGATCGTTCAGCCGTTTGACCCTGTTGAACGCCTCCTTGCCCAGCGCCGACTCCTGCACGAGGCGTTCGACGTTGATGACGCCGATTTTCTGCACGCCTGGCGCCGGGGCCGCCGCAGCGGGAGCCGGGGCCGTCGTTCCCTGAGCCTGGGCGGTGGCAGCCCCCAGCGCCGCCGCCGCGAAGAGAGCAATGCGTTTCATTCCCACTCCTTCTTCCCTTCTTCCGTCTTTGCGAAAGCGCGGAAGTGTAGCAAAAACCGCGGTCTCCGGTAACAGTCGGGTTGCGGCCCCCATTCCGGTTCCAGAAGCCTTCGGAGCACCGTTCCGATCTAGGGAGAGGAAACTGCAGAGACTTTCCCCTCCCTCGTCCGGGCCGTCGAGGCCCGGCTTAAAACGTGCGGCCGATCGAAAAAGTGAATCCGGACGGTTTTTCGGTCAGATAGCTGATCGGGAACCCGTACTGGTCGATGGGCTGGATCGGGTGCAGGTTGAAGGCGTAGATGAACCTCAAGGGCGCCTGGAAGATCGGCAGGAAGATGCGCAGCTCCATACCCGCGGAGGAGCGGATCCAGGTCAGGTCGAAGCTCTGCGTATCGAAGTAGTTGTTGCCGATGTCCACGAATCCCAGCAGCTTGGCGGGGCCGATCGAGATGAACTGGTACTCGGCGTTAAAGACGAAGAACTTGTTGCCGCCGAGCACGCGGCCCAGCGGATCGGTGAAGACCTGGTAGGTCTTGGGGTTGACGGGGACGATGGCTCCCTGCTGGAAGCCTCGCAGGCTCTGCTCGCCGCCGAGCTGGAACCTCTCGAAGATCGGCAGCTGGACGTCGGAGAGAGTCGCGGCATAGCCGATCTCGGCGTTCAATGCGAGGACCGCACCTCGCGGAAACCTCACCGGGATGTAGATGGTTCCGCCGCCGATCGTCTTTAGGAAGGAGCTCGTTCCGCCCAGCAGGTCCGGAGCGATCTGCACCGACGCCGAGAGGCGCAGCCCCCGGGTGGGGTCGAACGGATCGTTGCGGCTGTCGTACCGGTAGCCCGGCGTGAAGGACGACGTCTTTCCCTTGGTCTCGGTGAACTTCGTCGGCGGAGGCGGCTGCCCTGGAGGCGTCGGCGCGCTACGCACCGGGAAGTTGGCGGTGATGTCTTCGTACGAATACAGGATCGAGGCCGAATCGAAGAGGCCGATCCCCTTGGCGTAGAAGATTGAGCCTCCCAGCCGCTTCTCCTCCTGCGACAGGTAATCCACGTTGCGGCGGAAGAGCGAAACGCCCACGGACTGGTTCTTGTCCATGAACCAGGGCACCGTGTAGGAGAGGTCGAAGAAGTTCGAAACCTTGCCCAGCTGCGCGGAGGCGCCGATGATCTCGCCCCGTCCGAGGAAGTTGCGGGTCTGGAAGGAGAACTGCCCGAAGAAGCCGTCGAAGCCGGAGTACCCGGCGCCGAACTGGATCTCGTTGCGCGAGGTCTCCTGGCCCTTGATCAGGACGTCGATCTTTCTTTCCTCCGGGTGCGGCGAGAACTGGGGCTCCTCGGACATCTTGAAGTAACCCAGTTGCTGGATCTTCGTGACGCTCTTCTTGACGGCGTCCATGTCGAAGACGTCGCCCTCATCCAGCGCGAACTCGCGGCGGATGACCTTGTCGCGCGTGTTGGTGTTGCCCGCCACCTCCAGGCGTCCGAGGTAGAACTTGTCGCCCTCGAAGATCTTGACGTTGATGTCCACGCGGTGGTCGCCGACTTCGGTGAACTGGGGATCCGGAAACGAGTAGACGTATCCGCGCGACTTGTACTTCGTCTCGATCCCGGCGAGGGCTTCGACCAGGCGGTCGCGGTTCAGGACCGAGCCGGGCTTGAGCTCGAAGAAGAGCTTCTTGAGTTCCTCGGGCGGGAACACCGTCGTCTGGCCGGTCTCCGTAGGCTGGCCGTTCTGGTGCACGGCGGTGATCGTGATGTCGTTGGTGTAGAACTTGTCGCCCTCGACGATCGGGATCGTGATGCGGACTCGCCGCTTGATCTTCTTGGGGTCCGCGTTGGGATTGACGACGTAGACGTCCAAAATGGCGTCCTTGACGACGACGTCCTTGTAGCCCTTGGACTGGTACAGGTTCTTGATGCTCTCGACGTCGGCCTCGTAGTTGGCCTGGTTGTACACCGTGTTTTCGGAGAGGAAGCGCCAGAAGACCGCCACCTTCGTCTTGTGCATCGCGTTGCGCAGCGACTGCGCGGACACGTGGGCGTTGCCGGTGAACTGGATCGACTCAATCTTGACCTTCTCGCCCTCGTCGATGAGGAAGACCACTTTCTTCTCGGTCTTGGAGATGTCCTCGACCTTGTATTCGACCGTCGCGCTGCGGAAGCCGTTGGCCAGGTAGAAGTCGGCGATACCGGAGCGTGCCCGCGCGATGTCCCGCAGCGACAGCGGCGCGCCGGCGTGGATCTCGATCTTGTTCTCCTTCAGGGCGTCCTTGATCTGGGAGGTCGAGAGCTTCTTGTTTCCTTCGAATTCGACTTCCTTGACGATCGGCCGCTCCTCGATCGTGACGACGAGGGTCACGCCGTCCGGACCTCGCTCGGCCTCGATCCGCGCGTTCTCGAGGAGGCCGACCTCCCAGAGAGCCGGGAAGTTCTTCTTGATGAGCTCGGGGTCGTAGGGCTCGCCGACCTTGATGCCCAGGTAGTGCGCGATGGTGTCCGGCGACACCGTCTGGTACCCCACGACGCGGATGCCGATGATCCTCTCCCCCGTCGCCGAGGGCGCGGCGGTCTCGGACGGGGGCGTCTGCGGGGGGACAACCGGAAGGGCCGGCGGTGGCGTGGGCAGAGCGGGAGGCGGAGTGGGCGACGGGGGCTCCTGGCCTCGCGCCACGCCGACAGCGACCGCCGCCGCCGCGAGCCACGCGGCGACGAGCGGACCCGAGCGCAACCCGCTACCGGCCCTGGGCGATCGGCTCGCTCTCGCGCGCCGTGACACGCAGCCCTTCGGGCCCGACTCGGACGTCGATCGCCTCCACGCGCTCCTCCCGCGCGGCGATCAGAAGCTCGGAGACCGGGTCTTCGACGTGCTTCTGGATCGCCCGCCGCAGCGGCCGGGCGCCCATGTTCGGGTCCTCGCCGCTCTGCGCCAGGAGCCACTCGATGGCGGCGTCGTCGACGTCGATGGTGGCGCCCTTGGGCGCGATGGTCGCGTTGACGTCGTCGATCAACAGGCGGCAGATCCGGGCGAGCTCCGGACGTCCCAGGGGGTGGAAGACGATGATGTCGTCGATGCGGTTGATGAACTCCGGCGAAAAGTCCCGCCGCAGCTCCTTCAACACCAGGTCCTCGATCTCCTTGCTGCTCTGGGCCTCCCGCGACCCTCCGAAGCCCACGCGCGTGCGGTTGACGAGGTGTTTGGTCCCGATGTTGGAGGTCATGATGATGAGCGTGTTCTTGAAATCCACCAGGTTCCCGTAGGCGTCCGTGAGGATGCCGTCCTCCAAGATCTGGAGAAGCAGATTGGCGATGTCGGGGTGCGCCTTCTCGATCTCGTCGAAGAGGATGACGCTGTAGGGATTCCGGCGGATCCTCTCCGTCAGCTGTCCTCCCTCTTCGTGGCCGACGTAGCCCGGGGGCGAGCCGATGAGCTTCGAGACCGCGTGCTTTTCCATGTACTCGGACATGTCGAAGCGCACGAGCGACCGCTGGTTCTCGAACAGGAACTCCGCCAGGCGGCGCGCGACCTCGGTCTTGCCGACGCCGGAAGGCCCGAGGAAGATGAACGACCCCATCGGCCGGTTGGGGTTGTTGACTCCCAGGCGCGAGCGACGGATCGCCTTGGACACTCCGACGATCGCCGCTTCCTGGCCGACGATCCGCCGCCGCAGCGCGTCCTCCATGTGGAGGAGCTTCTCGGCCTCCTCCATCTCGAGCGACGCCACGGGGATCCCGGTCCAGGACGAGATGATCTCTTCGATGTCCCGGCGCGTGACCTCCTGGGTCGCCTCGCTGCGCTCTGCGGTCTGGGCCTTGGCGCGCTCGATCTCTTCCTTCAGCTCGATCTCGCGCTCGCGCAGGAACACGGCCTTCTCGAAATCCTTGTCCGAGATCGCCTTCTTCATCTCCTTGACGATCTGGCGGATCTCCAGCTCGAGCTTGCGCAGGTTCTGCGTGTCGGCCACCCGCTTCAGCTTCACCTTGGCGCCGGCCTCGTCGAGGATGTCGATCGCCTTGTCCGGGAAGAAGCGATCGGTGATGTAGCGGTTGGACTGATACACGGCCGTCTTGATCGCCTCGGCCGAGTAGCGGACCTTGTGGAACTGCTCGTAGCGGTCCTTCACACCCTCGAGGATCTCGAAGGTCTCGTTCTCCGAGGGGGCGGTGACGTGGATCGCCTGGAACCGCCGCAGGAGACTGCGGTCCTTCTCGATGTACTTGCGGTACTCCTTCAGCGTCGTCGCACCGATGCACGACACCTCGCCGCGCGAGAGCGCGGGCTTGAGGATGTTGGCGGCGTCGAGCGAGCCCTCGGCCGAGCCGGCGCCGATCAGCGAGTGGATCTCGTCGATGAAGATGATCAGGTCAGGGTTCTCGCGGAGCTCGCGGATGATCCCCTTGAGACGCTCCTCGAACTGGCCGCGGTACTTCGTGCCGGCCACGATCAGCGAGAGGTCGAGAGCCAGGATTTTCTTCGACGAGAGGAACATCGGGACCGCGCCCTCGACGATCCGCGTCGCGAGGCCCTCGACGATCGCGGTCTTTCCGACGCCGGGCTCGCCGAGGAGGATCGGGTTGTTCTTCGTCCGTCGGGAGAGGATCTGGATGATCCGCTCGACTTCCTTTTCGCGCCCGATCAAGGGATCGAAGGTGCCCGAGCCGGCCAGCTGCGTGAGGTCGCGGCTGTACTCGGCCAGGAACGGAAGCTCCTTCTTCTGCTTCGAGACTTCCCGCTCCTTGATGAGCGAGATCGTCTCCTCGCGCACGCCGTAGAGATTGAAGCCGCGCGCGGTCAGGAGCCGCCCGGCCACGCACCCGTCCACGCGAAGCAGACCGATCAGCAGGTGCTCGGTCCCCACGTAGGGGTGCATCATCGACTCGGCCTCGTGGGAGGCGTAGGCCAGGATCTTCTTGGACTCCTCCGACAGCGGAAGCTCCGCGGTGGAAGAGATTCTCTCGACGAAGATCCGATCACCCTCGATCTCGCGGCGCACGTCTTCGGGCTTGACGTTGAAGCGGGCGAAGATCTCCTTGATGATGTCCTCGCCCTCACGGAGGATTCCGAGCAGCAGGTGCTCGGACTCGATCACCTTGGAGCCGAGTTTCGACGCCTCGTAGCGGGCGAAGAACAGGGCGCGCCGGGCCTTCTCGTTGTATTTCTCAAACATGGGTGGGATCGGCCATGGCAGGAAAGCTCGGACGCTCGGCGCTCATCCTCGCTTGGACAAACCAGGAGACGGCGAGATTCCTTCCCGGGACATCGTGAAAAGTCTATCACAGCGCGACGCCAGATCCGGGTTGTGCGTGACGAGAAGCGTCGTCATTCCGCGCTCTTGATGAAGCTCGCGCAGCAGAGAGAATACGGACGCGGCGGCCGCGGCGTCGAGGTTTCCGGTGGGCTCGTCGGCGAGCAGGAGGCCGGGCTTGCGGGTGAGCGCGCGCGCGATCGCCACGCGCTGCTGCTCACCACCCGACAGGGCGCGGGCCCCGTGGTCGCGCCGTTCCGTGAGACCCACGCGCTCCAACAGCTCCGCGGCGCGGCGGCGGGCCTCCCGCTCGGGCACGCCGGCGATGCGGTCCGGAAACGCGACGTTCTCCTCGGCCGTGAACTCCGGCAACAGGTGGTGGAACTGGAATACGAAGCCGATCTGCTCGTTGCGGAAGCGCGCCCTGGCCCGCGGAGTCAGGGCCTGGAGTGACCTCCCGAAGACAAGAATCGTCCCCGAATCGGGACGGTCGATGCCTCCGATCAGATGGAGCAGAGTCGACTTTCCGGATCCCGACGGGCCCATCACCGCCGCGAATTCCCCGGCCGGGAGCGAGAAGGAGAGGTCTCGAAAAACGGTGACCGGGGCGCCCTCGCCGGTGTAGGTCTTCGAGACGCCTGCCACCTCGACGGCCAGCATCACGAGCGCAGTCCCAGGTTCCGGGTCTCAGGTCCCGAGTCGGAATCCGGCATCCTCGACCTGGGACTTGGGACTTGGGACTTGGGACTCTCCATCATCGCGAGAGCCGGATCGCCTCGCCGGGAGCCAGCCGAGCGGCGGCGCGCGCGGGAAGGACCGAGGCGAGCATGGCCGTGGCCAGGGCGAAGGCGGCGACCGCGGCGACCTCCGCGCCATGAACGGCAAAAGGGACATGCGTCATGACGTACACCTCGGAGGGCAGCGGCACGATCTGGAAACGGTCCGCCATCAGCGAGAGCCCGACGCCCAGACTCACGCCGATGGACGTACCGACGATGCCGATGACCGCGCCCAGCGTCAGGTAGACGCGCTGGAGCGACGCCGGTGCCGCCCCCATCGCGGTGAAGACGCCGAGGTCCCGCTTCTTCTCGATCACGGTCAGCGCGATGTTGGACACGATGTTCAGCGCCGCGACCACGATGATGAGCGCGATCGTCGCGAAGATCACGACCTTCTCCAGGCGAAGCGCGAACGCGAGCGGCGCGTTGAGCTCGCGCCACGTCTCGACGACGTATCCCGGACCCAGGGCCGCGCGGGCGGTTTCGGCGGCGGCATCGGCCTTCTGCGGATCCGCGAGCCGAGCCTCCCAGGCTCCCGCGCCTTCCGCGATTCCCGACAGCACGCGGGCCGTGTCGTCGGAGACTTCGACGTCGGCGCTGCGCGAGAGCCCGCTCGAACCGTAAACGTCGGAAACCCGGAGGAGAACGGCGATCGGGATCGGCCCGATCGGCGACAGGCGCGTTCGCGACGAGATCAAACGGAACATGTCGCCGCTGTTGAGGCGCAGCCGTGCCCCGAGCGAGCTCGCGATCCGAGCGTCCGAGCCCTCGGCCGCCGGTCTCGCGCCGCCGTTGCGATACCGGATGAAGAAACCCGTGGTCCCCTCGAGGTCCGTCGCCCAGCCGCGCCCCTCGATCGCGGGACCCGCGGAGACGAAGCCCGGGATTCCCGCCAGCGCGCGCGCCACCTTCACCGGGTCCGCCAACCGGTCGCCGCGCGCCGGCGAGACGCGCAGATGCGCGCTCCTCTCCATCATCTGGGTGCGGATCCGGTCCTGGAAGCCCGAGAGCAAGGCCAGCGAGACGATGAGGGCCATCACGCCCACGGCGATCCCCACGATCGAGATCAGCGCGATCAGTGCGACGTGGGCCCTTCGCCGCGACGTCGCCAGGTAGCGCAGCGCGACGAACGTCTCGAACCGCAATCTAGCCTCGCGGCCGCAACAGCGGGAACAGGATCACGTCGCGAATCGAGTGCCGGTCGGTCAGGAGCATCGTGACGCGGTCGATCCCGAGTCCCTCGCCCGCCGTCGGAGGCAGGCCGTACTCCAGGGCCTCGACGTAGTCCTCGTCGTAGGGCGCGGCCTCGAGATTGCCGCGAGCGCGATCCTCGGCTTGCCTGCGAAACCGCGCGGCCTGTTCGGCGGGGTCGGTGAGCTCCGAGAACGCGTTGGCGATCTCCATTCCGCCCACGTAGAGCTCGAAGCGGTCGACCCACTCCGGGTCGCCCGGCGTCTGCCGCGAAAGCGGCGAGATCTCGGTCGGAAACTCACGGATGAAAGTGGGCTGGACCAGATGCAGCTCGGCCACGGCCTCGAAGACCTCGGCGAGGAGCTTCCCCTTCTGCCCCCGGAAACGTTCCGGCTTCTCCACACCGTAGCGCGCTGCCGCCGAGAGGAGTCGGGCCTCGTCGCCGAGATCTTCGGGCGAGAGGGCTCCCCGAGGGTCGTCCCTCGTGAACGAGAAGACGGCTTCGCGCATCGTCAGGCGCCGGAAGGGAGGCGTCCAGTCGATCTCCTGCTCTCCCCAGGGCGTGCGCAGGCCTCCCGCCACGTCCGTCGCGAGGCGCGAGAGAAGCTCCTCGGTCAGCGTCATCAGGTCGCTGGCCTCGGCGTACGCCTGGTAGAACTCGAGCATCGTGAACTCAGGGTTGTGCTGCGTCGAGATGCCCTCGTTGCGGAAATTGCGGTTGATCTCGTAAACGCGGGGCATGCCTCCCACGACCAGGCGCTTCAGGTACAGCTCCGGCGCGATCCGCAGATAGAGGTCCAGGTCCAGCGTGTTGTGGTGCGTCACGAACGGACGCGCGATCGCGCCTCCCGCGATCGGCTGCATCATCGGCGTCTCGACCTCGAGGAATCCCCGCGCATCGAGAAACGCCCGGATGTGCCGCACGATCGCGGCGCGGCGCTCGAAGACCTCGCGCGAATCGGGGTTGACGGCCAGATCCAGGTACCGCTGCCGGTAGCGCCTTTCGACGTCCCTGAGCCCGTGCCACTTCTCGGGCAGCGGGCGGAAGCTCTTGCCGAGGAACGTCAGCGTCCGCGCCTTGACCGACAGCTCGCCCGTGCGCGTCTTGAAGAGCTCCCCTTCCACACCCAGCCAGTCGCCGAGATCCAGCGCCTGGTAGAGCCCGAACGCCTTCTCGCCGACGACGTCCCGCCGGATGTAGACCTGGAGGCGGCCGCGCCCATCGGAGAGATCCAGGAACCCGGCTTTCCCCGCGGTGCGCAGCGCCAGCACCCGGCCGGCGGTCGTCACCGCGATGTGGCGGGCCTCGATAGCGTCTCCCGACTCCTCGCGGTGGCGGCTTCCGATCTCGCTGACCGTGGCCGTCACCGGAAAGCGAAGGGGCGTCTCCGCCAGGCCCAGCTCCTCGATGCGGCGCAGGTTCTCGCGCCGGTTTCGGAGGAGGTCGCTCTGTTCTTCGCCGGATTCCGGCGTCGCGGGCTTCTCCGGCTCGCTCATGGAACCGGGAGTATATGGGCGGAGGCGAGGAGGGGACGGGAGCTAGCCGCGGCTCTCGCGACGGCCGCTGCGGGGCGAGTCCTGCATCAACCAGAGATCCGAGGTCGCGCGCAGGAGCCGGAAGCGCGTCCGCGACCAGGCGCGGATCTCCTCGGAGGAGCTGACCGCTTCGGCTTCGTCGATCACGCTCGAAAGGGCGGCATCGAGCGCGTGCGCACGGGCCAGCGTCGCCTTGGCGGCCCGGAGCGTGTCCGGAGACGGAGAGGCGGGGGCTCCCGCCCGAAGCGTCTCGGTTTCCTCCTCGGCCTTCAAGCGCAGCGCCACCGCCTTCAGCAGCGTCCGGTCGCGCTCGGTCGGGGCCTCGCCGCCGGAGGCCACGGTGCGCCGCGCCGCCTTCAGCTCCCACGTCTCCAGGCGCAGATTCTCCAGCCCCGCAATATCGGTGCGGAGGGCGCCCTCCCCGTCGTCGTAGAGCTCGACGGCGCCGAGCACCCGGTCGAGGTACGGTTTCCAGAAACCGTCGTCGGTGGCGTCGGCCTCGACTTCCTCGACGAGCTCGAGCGCCTCGTCGATGTCCTCGGCGGCGAGCCCGGCGAGCTCGAAGCGGCCGAGCACCTCGCCGATCGCTTCCTTGAGCTCGACGACCTGCAGCGCCTTGACGTTGCTCTCCTTGGTCTGTCTCTCGTACCGCTGGCGCGAGTCGTGGAACTTGCGGAACTCCTCCGCGGTGGGAACCTCGAGGCCTCCCCGCGTCAGCTCCTTCTCCAGGTCGGCGATGCGGTCGGTCGCGTCCTCGAGTCTCTGCTCCTCGCGCTCGTACAGGCGATGGAATACCGACCGCGTGCGCAGGTTGCACGTGGCCACCGCGGTCAGGACCTCCGGATTGGACAGACCGCTCGCCACCCGGCGTTTGAGCGTCCGCACGTTGTTCAGAAGGCGCGCCGTGACCAGGTCCTCGAACTCCTGCGCCCGGGCCATGTCCGCCGCCAGTTCCTCGAACGCGCGGACGATCGTGGGCGCGGCCGTGGACTCCAGGCGCGGCCAGACCGACGTCGCGGTCGCGGACTCGAAGAACTTGCGCACGTCGGGCCGCGGCCGCTCGTCCTCGCCCCGGCGCTCCCCCGAGGCCACCACCGTCGCGAGGAAGTCGACCTTGTCCACGACGTCCTCGTCCACCTCGGGCTGCGAAAAGTAGAAGCGCAGGAGGTGGAAGGCGATCTTCTCGTCCTGAGGCTGGACCTTCTCGAAGAAGCGGCGGACGTAGGACGGCGAGATGTGGCGGTCGGCCTCGCGGAGCTTGCGCGAGAACGCGTCGAGCCTCTCGGAGAGCTCCCGGATTCGCGGAGCGACCTTCTCGGGCGAGGTCGTGTCGATCGCCCCGGCGACGGCGCGCACGTCGTCGTAGAGCTTTCCGAAATCCAGCGCATAGCTCGGCTCGGTCGCGAAGAACGTCTTCTGGACGCCCCGCAGAAACTGGTGAAACGTCCAGAGCGCCTTGAACCTCTCGGTCAGGCGAATGTAGTCTTCGTGAAGAAGCTGGATTCGCTCGACGGACATCGTTTTGTTCCGCGGTTCCGACTATTCTAGCCCGGAAACGACGCGCGCACGGACGGAGACGCCATGAAGACCATCGCCACCGACGGTGCCCCGAAAGCCATCGGACCGTACTCTCAGGCGGTTTCCGACGGAGGGTTCCTGTTCGCTTCCGGACAGGTGCCGCTGGATCCGGCGACCGGAGAGCTCGTCTCCGGCGGCTTCGAAGCGGGCGTGGAACGCGTGTTCGACAACCTCGAAGCCGTTCTCTCGGCCGCTGGCTGTCGATTGGACGACGTCGTGAAGACCACCGTTTACCTGCTTCGCATGGCGGATTTCGCGGCGATGAACGCCGTCTACGCGAAACGGTTCGGAAACCATCGTCCCGCGCGATCGACGGTGGCGGTCGCGGAGCTGCCGAAAGGCGCGGCGGTGGAGATCGACGTCGTCGCCCGACTGCGGGGCTAGCTCCAAAGAGCCAGGCCGACGGCCGCCGCGATTCCGCCGAGCAGTAATACCCGCGTCGCGCGCCGGTGAAGGAGATCGAATCGCTTTCTCCACGGATCCTCCGGCGCCGCCGCGTCGAAGGAGCCGACTTTCGCCCGGAAGTAGTCCATCCTCGGCCGCAGCACCATCGCCAGGTAGACGTTGGTCGCGATCGCGACGAAGATCGCGATGGCTCCGGCCGCCGACCGGCCCTGCAACCGGAGGCCTTTTTCCAGCTCCACGAAGACGCCGATCACGAGAGCCAGTGACAGAAGCTGTTTGACGATCTCGAAACGCCGCAGGATCTCGCCGAAGACCGCGCCCGCGAGATCCCGCGAGGCAATCTTTCCGAAGACAACCGGCGCCGCCAGCGCGACGAGCAGGGTGCCTCCGACCCAGAGGGCGAGGCTGAATCGAACGACCTGTGACGCGGCGGCCAAGCCGCGGCAGTCTACTTGAGCCGTCATCCCGAGGAGTGTCCGAGCCGTCATCCCGAGGAGCGCAGCGACGAGGGATCCGAACTCTTTTCGCCCTCGGCTCGTCGAGCTCGGGATCCCTCGCTGCGCTCGGGATGACCGGCTATATCCTCCCGTCGTGTCACGCCGATTCCGGCTGGCCCTCGCCGCGATCCTCCTCACCGCCGCGGTCATCCGAATCTACCGGCTGGACCACTTCTCCTTTTGGCTCGACGAAGTCATGGAGGGCTTCTGGGTTCGCGGCACGTGGAAGTTCTTCTGGAAGTCGCTGCGATTCGACGCCGTCCATCCTCCGCTCGACTATCTCGTCAACCGTTTCGTCGAAGCGCTCCACCCGGACGAATGGCTGCGCCGCATTCCCGCGGTCCTCTGGGGCGTGGGCACGGTCTGGGCGGTCGCGGTTCTGGCCGCGCGGCGGCTGGGGGAGCTCGTCGGCCTGACCGCCGCGGCGCTTCTCGCGGTCGCGCCGTTTCACGTCCGCTACTCGCAGGAGTATCGGCCGTATGCGATCGGCCTGTTCTTTCTGTGCGTCTCGCTGGTCGCCCTGGACAAGTTCCTCGGTCGGCCGTCCTGGCCGCGACTCCTGCTTCTCTTCGCGCTGTGCCTGGCCACGGCCTACAGCCTCTACTTGGCCGCGGTGGTGCTGGCCATCGCCGCGCTGGCGCTCCTGGTCCAGGACGTACTCACCGCGGATCGCGAGCGCCGCACGGCGGCTCGCTGGTTCCTGATCTGGAGCCCGTCGTTCGCATTCGCGCTCTGGCTCGCCTATCTGCCGTGGTGGCCCGTGGTGCTCGAAGCCGCCCGCCGGCCGGCGGCCCAGCCGGCGCCGGCGCTGACGGCCCAGCGCGCCGGCCAGCTCCTCTCCTTTTTCGCCTTCGCGCCGAAGGACGGCTGGCCGCTCCGACCCGAGGCGGCCCTCTACGGCATCCTCGCGTTGTGCGGCCTGGTGCTGGCGCTCCGCCGAAAGGGCGCTCGCTTCGTCGCCGTGTGGGCGGTCGCCGGCCTCGGAGCGATCGAGGCGCTGACCCAAATCCATCCGCACTTCTACGGAGAACGGATCTATCTTCCGGCCGGTATCGCGATCCCCATTCTGGCGGGGCTTCCGATCGCGGCCCTCCTCGAGGGCCGAGCCACGCGCGTCGTCGGCGCCGCGCTTCTCGCGGCGTGCGTGCTCTTCAGCGCGCGCGGACTCTCCGTCTATTTCCGCGAGGGCCGCGCCGACTGGCGCACACTCGCGCGATTCCTGCAAAACCAGTCCGCGCCGTCCGAACGTATCTTCACCGAGAACCAGCACACGCAGCTGTGCCTCGCCTATTACCTCGTCGGGCCCGACTGGCTCTACCAGGCGATGGAGAAGGCGGGAACGCCCTCGCGGGACATCGCCAACCTCGAGGGCGAGGCCGTGCGCTTGAACTGGGCGTGGAAACCCGGCGAGCGCGCGTGGCTGGTTCTCGCCGCGGAGCCGGCGATCGCGGACCTGCGCCGGCAGACCGAATCTCTTCCCGCTTTCGCGTTCCCAAGAGCCGAGGGAGCGATGCTCCATCGGCTGGATCCGGAGCGTCGGGACGCCGTTCTGACTGCGCGCTAAGATCGGAACGTGGAGAAAGAGCTCTCCGACGCCCTCGACGACCTGATCCTCGGACGCGGCGTGGCTCGCGGGCGGCACAGCCTTCGGCTCAAAGGGCGCCTCGTGCGGACGGACTTCGAGGAGAGACTCGCGGCCAACGGCTTCGCGCTCTCGACGGTCCGCGAGACCGACATCGAGCCGGGCGAGAAGGTCCCCGGTTTCTATCTGCACGACGAGCTCGCAGACTTTGGCTACGTGCGCTGGGAGATCTTCACGCCGCGCAGCCGCCGCAAGCTCTTCGCCTCCGAGCACCGCCGGAGCGACAACCAGGAGTGGGCGGTCCAGCTCAACCTTTCCTCCCCCGAGAAGGTCTGGACCAGCCGCGCCCGCAAGGAGCGCCACGACGTGGACACTGTCGTCGCGGTCAACCCATGACCGCCGCTCCGCGCATCCAGACCATCCCGGTCGGGCCGCTCCAGTGCAACTGCTCGATCCTGCTCGACGAGGCGACCGGCGAAGCCCTCGTCATCGACCCGGGCGACGAGCCCGAACGAATCCTCCGCGCACTGGATTCGCTGAAGGCTCGTCCCGTGGCGCTCCTCCACACGCACGCCCACTTCGACCACATCGGCGGGACTCGAGGCGTGAAGGAGAAGACGGGCGCCGCGATCCGGCTCCATCCCTCCGACCGGCCGCTCTACGACGCCCTGCCGGACCAGGCCGCCATGTTTGGGATCCCGGCCGACGATCCTCTTCCGATCGACGCCTCGATTGCCGACGGCGAGACAATCCCCTTCGGACGCCACTCGGTGACGGCGATCCACACGCCCGGCCACACGCCGGGCTCGACCTGCTACCTGCTCGAAGGCGTGTCGCCCGCGCTCTTCGCGGGAGACACGCTGTTTCGCCGGTCCATCGGCCGCACCGATCTCTGGGGCGGCGACACGGACACGATCCTGGAATCGATCCGCACGCGGCTGTACTCGCTTCCCGAAGACACGCCGGTGGTCTGCGGGCACGGCCCCGGAACGACGATCGGCGAGGAGAAGCGCGCCAATCCTTTCGTGCGCGGCTGACCCGCTATAATCGGAGCCGATGAGACTTTCGCTTCCCGAGAAATCCCAGCTCGTCGCCTCCTTCTGGAAAGACACCGCGTCGGTGTGCCCGTCGCACGACGTTCCCATGCGGACGTTCTTCGTCGACCGCGTCTACAAGCCGCAAGTCGTCATGGTCTGTCCGAAGGGCAAGGAAGTCTTCCGCTTCGCGCAGAAGCCCAAGCAGATCGAGTTCTCGCGGCCCCACCTGAAGACGATGGTCCGCGACGCGCAGGAGCGCGAGACACCCACCTGCCCGCAGGACTTCGAGCCTCTGGTCGTCTTCCGTACGCCGGCGGTCTTCATCCCGCAGGGATGGGACTACGGCTTCATCTGCCCCAACTGCCTCTCGCACGGAGAGTGGGTCGAGACCGGACGCGAAGAGGAAGAGGTCGTCGCTGCCGCCAAGCCCAAGAAGGAAGCCCCGGCCTTCCACGACGAGACGATTCCGCTTCCCAAGCGCATGGAGATGGCCAAGGGCGGCGACCTCGCTCTGAAGCTCTACGCGGCCATGGCCCAGACCGACTGCACCGCCTGCGGCTACGACTGCGAGGGCTACGCCGTCGCGCTCGCCTCCGGCAAGGAGAAGGACCCCAACCTCTGCGTGCCCGGCAAGGAGGAGACGGCGAAAGTCGTCAACGACCTCCTGAAAGGCACTGGCCTCCCCGCCGCGTCGGGGTAGACCGAAGCCTAGGCCGGCTCCTCCTCTGTCGTCTCGTTGCGCGCCACCGGTACGGCTCCCGAGTCCGCCGCGCGGCGCTCCGCCGGACGGATCGGCATCGCGAAGGTGAATCGGCTTCCCTGTCCCACGACGCTCGAGGCCCATATCGTCCCGCCGTGGAGCTCGACGAGCGAGCGCGCGAGGGCGAGGCCGATTCCCATTCCGGCGTGGCCGCGCGTCGCCGAGCCGTCGACCTGGCGGAACCGCTCGAAGACGTGCGGCAGCTCGCTCTCGGGAATTCCGATGCCGTCGTCCTCGACGCTGACGAGATAGCGCTCGGGCTCTCTCTCCACCCGCACGACGACCCGTCCGTGCGGCGGCGTGAACTGGATCGCGTTGGCGAGGAGGTTCCACAGGATCTGCTGCACGCGCAGCGGGTCGGCGCGGACCGGAGGCATCGGCTCGGGCAGGGGCGCCAGGATCAGGACCACGCCCCGCGCCTCGGCCATGAGCCGGACAGTCTCGATCGAACGCTGAACGACTTCCGACAGAAAGACCGGCTTGAGCGACAGCGTCAGGGCCCCGCGGTCGAGGCGCGCGAGATCGAGCAGGTCGTCAATCAGGGCCAGCAGGACGCGGGCCGATTGTCGGATCTGCCGGATCCCGCGCTGCGTCGTCTTCGGGTCGATGTCCTCCTCCTCGAAGAGGTCGGTCCACCCGACGATCGCCGTCAGCGGCGTGCGCAGCTCGTGGTTGACGTTCTGAAGGAAGTGGTCCTTGAGCCGGCTCGCCCGGCGCAGCTCGTCCACGGTCCCGGTGAGTGTCGTGTAGAGGCGCGCGTTCTTCAACAGCAGCGACGAGAGGTCGGCGAAGGACTGCAGCGCATCGAGCTCCTCCTGCCCGAATCCTCCCGGCCGATTGATCGCGACGGCGACGCCGAGCGTCTCCTCCTCGGTCTTCAGCGGCGCGAACGCGGCCGTCGTCGCGCCGAGCACGCCGTGGAGCGTCTGGCTGGCGTAAGGGTCGTGGGCGACGTCGTTGCTGCAGTACGGCTCCCCGGTGCGGAACACCATGCCCGCGATCGAGCGCGCATCCACCGAGACCTTGAGGTTCTCGGCCATCTCCTCGGTCAGGTTCCACGCCGGAAGCACGGCCTCGAGCCGGTTGGTGTTGCGGTCGTAGAGGAGCACGTACACCCGCTCCGCTCCGGTGAAGCCGGCGATCGCCTGCGCCGAGCGGGCTAGCACCTCCTTGAAATCCGTCATCCGGTAGGCGGATCGCGAGAACTGGTGCAGGCGTCGCAGCGTCTCGACCCGCCGGTCGACGCGCTGGCTCATCGTGTCGACCGCCGCGGCCAGACGTCCGAGCTCGTCCGCGGCCTCCTTGCCCTGGATCGCGACGGACTTCCCGCGGCCGATGTCCTCGGCGGCCCGCATTAGCTCCGAGACTGGCGCCGTGATCCGCCGCGAGACGATCCCGAAGATCACGGCGACGGCCGGCAGAAGGAGCGCGAAGAGGAGCAGCACGTCGCGCTTCAGGATCGAGAAGGAAGATTGCGGAAGGGCCTTCTCGGCCTCGTTGCGGATCATCTCCTGCGCCTCGCGCGAGAGGCCCTCGTAGAAGATCCACCCCGTCTGCCCCGCGGGCGCCGCGGCGATGCGGACGCGCTTGCCGTCGACGAGGTATTCCTCGCTCGAGCGCGCTCCGCGGCGCGACTGCGAGGCCAGGCGCTTCAACTCGGGCGAGGGCGCGTCCTGCAAGGTCCGGCCGTTGCCGCCGTCCCAGCCCAGAACCGCGGCGGCCCGCGGCGTCATCGAGATGGCGTGGCCCGCGGAATCGGTGACGAACCAGAAGTCGCCGGGAGGATCCCAGGTCTCCATCGCCTCGGCCACGTAGCGGCGGGCGTCGACCTCCAGGGCGACCGCCCCGAGCAGCGCGCCGTTGGCCGCGCGGACCGGAACATAGAGGCTCGCGTCGCTTTCCTTCGGCGACGCCGTGGACGGTCCGGCGTGGGCCTCGGCCCACACGGCGAGATCGCCCCCCGCGGGCGGCGCTTCCGGAAACCGCGCGAACCGATTGAAGAGGAACCGCTCGAGCTCCCCGCCGGACTCCTGGTTCGCGCGGTGGAAGTCGATCCAGGGCGAGTGGCGCACGGCCCCAGACGCGGTCCAGAGGCTCACGGTCTTGATCGCCGGACGGCGGCGCCGGAGCTCCTCCATCAGCGGCGTGAGACTGCGCGACCGGGCCAGATCCCGCTTCGCCGCCTCGGGATCCGGCGCGCGGGAGGAGATCGCCGCCATCGAGTCCCCCTCGGCGCGCACGGTCCAGACGTGGCCGTGCGCGTCGGCCGCCGGAAAGGATGCATCGGCGCCGGAGACTCCGGGGCTCTGGAGAGCCAGGCTCGCCGCCGTGGCCAGAGACCAGGCGGCCTCTTCGATCGTCCGTATGCGGCGCACGAGCCACTCCGCCCGGAAGTTCGCGTCCTGCCCCAGCCGGATGGCGGTCTCGCTGACACGGACCGCCGCGACCTGTTCCGCGGAAGCCGACTGCAGGCTGGTCAGACGGCGCTGGACCAGAAAGAAGAAGACGCTCGCCGGCAGAAGGAACGCGAGGAAGGAGGAGATCAGCAGCCGCGCGGCGATGCTCTTTCGCGGATCGAAGCGCTTCCAGAGCCTCTCGAACGGGAGGGGACTCACTCAGAAATTGTAGCGCCTAGGCAATCAGACGGCAGACCGCAGATTGCAGACATCACACCCGCTCACGGCCGTCGGGTGTCTTCCGTCTGCCGTCTGCCGTCTGACTACTCGTACCGCAGCGCCTCGATCGGATCCAGGCGCGACGCCTTCCGGGCCGGGTAGAAGCCGAAGAAGATCCCGATGGCGGCCGAGAAGCCGAAGGCGAGAACCACCGCGGCCGGCGAAAGCAGGATGGGCCAGCCGGCCTTCCACGCCAGCGTCCGCGACGCCGCGATGCCGAGCAGGACCCCGATGCCTCCTCCCGCGGCCGAAAGCGTGAGGGCCTCGACCAGGAACTGCGTGAGCACGTCGCGGCCCTTGGCGCCGATCGCCATCCGGATGCCGATCTCTCGCGTCCTCTCCGTCACGGAGACCAGCATGATGTTCATGATCCCGATCCCGCCGACCAGGAGCGAGATCGACGCGGCCGACGCGAGCAGGACCGACAGCGTCTTGGAAGTCTGATCGGCGGTCTGGGCGATCTCCTGCTGCGAGCGGATCATGAAGTCGGAATCCTGACCGGGCGCGAGTCGGTGCCGCTGGCGCAGCAACGCTTCGATCTCCTTCTGCGCCTCGTCGACCGCCGTTCTCGAGACGGCCGAGGCCATGAACATGTCGATCTTCGAGGTCTTCTTCAGGACGCGCATCACGGTCGTGTAGGGCGCGATGACGACGTCGTCCTGGTCCTGCCCCATCGTGTTGCCGCCCTTGGTCTCGAGCACGCCGACGACGCGGAACGGAAAGTTCTTGATCCGCACCATCTGGCCCACCGGGTCCTGTCCCTCGAAGAGCGAGTTGGCCACGGTCGAACCGAGAAGGCAGACCTTGGATCCGGCGCGCACGTCCGAGTCCGAGAAGAACGCCCCCTTCTCGACGTTCCAGGAGCGCACGAACGGCCACTCGACCCCGACGCCCTGGACCTGGGTTCCCCAGTTGAGGCTGCCGTTGACGATCTGCGCCGCCGACCGCGAGACCGGCGTGACGTAGGCGACGGCCGGGCACTCCGCGCGCACCGCGTCCACGTCGTCGTCGGTGATCGTGGACTGGCCCGTGAAGATGCGAGCGCCGGATTGCGTCGCGACTCCCGGGAAGATCATCAGGAAGTTCGTTCCGAGCGAGGTGATCTGGGCCTGGATCGCGGCCTGCGAGCCCTGGCCGACGGCGATCATCGCGATCACGCAGGCGACGCCGATGATGATGCCCAGAGCCGTCAGCGCGGAGCGCATCTTGTTGCGGCCGATCGCCTTCAGAGCGACCTTGAGAATCGTCAGAAACTTCAGCATCGGATTCCTCCTCAACCGGCCCGGCGGCGCCGCGCGACCTCCTGGTCGTCGACGATGCGGCCGTCCCGGAACATCACGATGCGCTTGGCGTGCTCGGCGATGTCCTGCTCGTGGGTGATGAGGACGACGGTCTTCCCGTCGTCGTTCAGGCGCTGAAAGACCGCCATGACCTCCTCCGAGGTCTTCGTGTCGAGGTTGCCGGTCGGCTCGTCGGCGAGGATGAGCTTGGGGTCGTTGATCAGCGCGCGGGCGATCGCGACCCGCTGTTGCTGGCCGCCGGAAAGCTGGCTGGGATGGTGATCCTCGCGGCCCTCGAGTCCCACGATCGCCAGGCACCGGCGGGCCTTCTCCTCGCGGTCCTTCGCCGAGCTCCCGTTGGAGGAGTAGATCAGCGGCAGCTCGACGTTCTCGAGGGCCGACGTGCGGGCGAGCAGGTTGAACGACTGGAAGACGAAACCGATCTTGCGGTTGCGGATCTCGGCGCGCTGATCGCGATCGAGGCCCGACACGTCCACACCGTCGAGGAAGTACCGGCCGGCCGTGGGACGGTCGAGGCAGCCGACGATGTTCATGAACGTGCTCTTGCCCGAGCCGGAGGGTCCCATCACCCCCACGAACTCGCCCGGACGGATCGAGACCGAGACGCCGTCGAGCGCGCGCACCTCGACCTCGCCCATCTGGTACACCCGGACGAGACCTTCGATCCGGATGACGTCGTGCAGTTCGGCGGCGCTCTGAGCGGCGCTCGACGCGCCGACGGGAGCGGAGAGTGGTCCGGGGCTGCGTTCCATCATTCGCGCGTTCTCACGCCGCTCGGCGACCTAGAACCTCCGCGGGCCTCCGACCGGTCCGCCGGGAGCTGCCATGCCCGGAGGCCGCCCCGCCGAGGCGTCTGCCTTCGTGGTGACGAGGCCGACGACGACCGTGTCGCCGGCCTTCAAGTCTCCCGAGGCGACCTGCGTGAACCGGCCGTCGGTGATGCCGGTGCGGATCTCGACCGGCTTGGGCTCTCCTCCCTCGGCGATGCTCGACGGCAACGTATAGACGGTCTGGCCGGGCTTGCGCGACTTGCCGCCGCCGGCGCTGCGGTCGAACTGGCGCGCGGCGCCGGCCACCGGCCCGCCGCTGCCCGGCTGCGGCCCCCCCGGACCC
>JBKOZO010000056.1:0-6878 GCA_046725935.1 Acidobacteriota bacterium
GAGCCAGGTGTGGCTTTCGCCGGCGGCGGGCGGAGCACCGCGCCGGCTGACGAGCGTGAAGGGTCAGCTCGACGACCCGCGCTGGTCACCCGACGGCAAATCCATCGCGTTTCTCTTCGTCGAGGGCTCCACTCAGGAAACCGGGGCGCTCGTGGCGCACGCGCGCGACGCCGGAGTCGTCGAGGAGAAGATCGAGGAGCAGCGGATCGCGGTTGCCGACGTCGCGTCCGGCCGCGTGACCCTCTCTTCGCCGGCGGACCTCTACGTGTACGACTACGACTGGTCTCCCGACGGCAAGACGTTCGCGGCCGAGGCCGCGAAGGGCTCGGGCACCAACAACTACTGGCTGGCCGAGCTCTACGTCGTGGACCGCGCCACCGGCGGCGCGCGCTCGATATGGAAGCCTTCCCTGCAGCTCGCCGTTCCGCGCTTCTCGCCGGACGGCAAGTCGGTCGCCGTCATCCACGGGATCATGTCCGACGAGGGGTCCAACGGCGGCGACGTCTGGGAGGTTCCGGTGTCGGGAGGGACTCCGCGCAACCTGACGCCGGGGATGCCCGCCTCCGCGAAGACATTGGACTGGCGGCCGTCCGGCGACATCGTGATCGTGGCGCACCAGGACGGCGGGTTCGCGATCCTCTCGCTCGATCCCAAGACCGCGCGCTCGACGAGGTCGTGGAGCGGTCCCGAGTCGATCCGCGAATTCGCGATCGCGCGCGCGGGAACGGCGTCGGCCGGCGCCTTCAGCTCGTTCCGCGAGCCCCCCGAGGTGCGCGCCGGGCCCGTCGGCGCGTGGAAGCCGCGAACCGCGATCAACGCCGGCGCTAAGCCGTTCTGGGGAGAGGCGACGTCGCTTCACTGGGACAGCGCCGGAAACCGCGCGCAGGGCTGGCTGCTCGCTCCCCTCGGATTCGACGCCAGGAAGCGCTACCCGATGGTCGTCGTCGCGCACGGCGGCCCGTCCGGCGCGGCCGATGCGGACTGGCCGACGCGGTGGACCGCGATACTCCCCTCGCAGGGATACTTCGTTTTCCTCCCCAATCCGCGCGGTAGTTTCGGATTCGGCGAGGACTTCGTCCGGGGCAACGTCAAGGACTTCGGCGGCGGCGACCTCGCCGACATCCTCGCCGGAGTGGACGCCGTCGTGAAGTCGTCGCCGGTGGATGCGAAACGCGTCGGCATCACGGGCTGGAGCTACGGCGGCTACATGGCGATGTGGGCTGTCACGCAGACGAACCGGTTCGCCGCGGCTGTCGCGGGCGCCGGCATCGCGAGCTGGCAGAGCTATTACGGCCAGAACAAGATCGACACCTGGATGCTGCCGTTCTTCGGCGCGTCGGTCTACGAGGATCCGAAGGTCTACGCGAAGTCCTCGCCGATGGAGTTCATCAAGAACGCGAAGACGCCCACGCTCGTCCTGCACGGCGAGCGGGACTCGGAGGTCCCCACACCCCAGGGTTACGAGTTCTGGCACGCGCTGAAGACGCTGGGCGTTCCCACGCAGCTCGTCATCTACACCGACGAGGGGCACGCAATCCTGAAGCCCGAGCACCAGCGCGACATCGTTGAACGCACCGTCGCCTGGTTCGACAAGTATCTGAAGTGATTTCGATGTCATCCCGAGCGCAGCGAGGGATCCCGGACTCGACTCGCGGAGAGGGCCAGCAAGGACGGGATCCCTCGTCGCTCCGCTCCTCGGGATGACGATGGTCGAGTCCGCTTTCTCCCCCGCAATCCTCGCCGGCCGCTCGATCATCGTCACCGGCGGTGGCTCGGGCCTGGGCCTCGCGATGGCGAAGGCCTTCGCGGGCCACGGCGCGCGGGTGACCATCGCCGGCCGCCGCCGCGAACGCCTCGAGGAGGCGGCCGCGGCGATCGCGAACGCGGCGCGCGAGGGCGGCGCCGTCGAGACCTTCCCCGCCGACGTCCGAGACCCCGAACAGGCCGCGGCCCTCGTCGCGCGGGCCGCGGAGCGCTTCGAGCACGTCGACGGTCTCGTCAACAACGCCGCCGGCAACTTTCTCGCCTTTTCCGAGGAGCTGACTCCCAACGGCTTCGACGCGGTCGTGCGGACCGTCCTCTATGGAACGGTCAATTGCACGCTGGCCTTCGGGCGGCAACTGCTGGCGCGACGCGCTCCCGGCGCCGTGGTCTCGATCGCGACGACCTACGCCTGGACCGGCACGCCCTACGCGCTGCCGTCGGCATGCGCGAAGGCGGGAGTCCTCGCGATGACCCGATCCCTCGGGGTCGAGTGGGGATCCGCCGGAATCCGCCTGAACGCCATCGCGCCGGGGCCCATCCCGACCGAAGGCGCCTTCTCGCGGCTCATTCCCACGCCCGAAGCCGAGAAGGCCGCGCTCTCGCGGATTCCCGGAGGCCGCTTCGGCGCGCCCGAGGAGATCGCGAACCTCGCGATTTTCCTGTTGTCGGACCTCTGTCCGTACCAGACCGGAGACTGCGTCACGATGGACGGCGGCGAGTGGCTCGCGGGAGCGGGCGAGTTCTCGGAATACCGTAAGGTTCCGCGCGAGAAGCTCAAGGCGTTCTTCGACGCGATGAAGCCGAAGAAGTAGTACCAACGACACACGGAGGAGCTCGAAAGATGCGTCATCTCGTCATGGGCGGAACCGGGACCGTGGGCAGCCTCGTCGTCTCGGGGCTCTTGAAGAAGGGCGAGGACGTCGCCGTCCTGACGCGCGACGCCGGCAAGTCGAAGGCGTTGCCGAAGGGAGTCAAGGCCGTCGTCGGCGACCTGACGAATCCGGACCACTACGACGGAATCTTCAAGGAGTACGACCATCTCTTCCTGCTGACGGCGAACGGGCCCACCGATCTGATGGAGGGGCTCGCCGCGGTCAACGAGGCACGGCGCACCGGCGCCAAGCGCGTCGTACATCTCTCGATCCACGACGTCGAGAAGTGTCCGGAAGCGCCGCACTTCGCCTCGAAGATCGCCATCGAGGCGGCGTTGAAGCAGACGTCTCTGCCCTGGACGATCCTGCGTCCCAACAACTTCTACCAGAACGACTATTGGTTCAAGGACGCGATCCTCCAGTACGGCGTCTATCCCCAGCCCATTGGCAACGTCGGCATTTCGCGGGTAGACACGCGCGACGTCGCCGAAGCCGCCGTCCGCGCACTGACGGAGCCAGGGCACACGGGAAAGGCCTACACACTCGCGGGGCCGGACCCGCTGACGGGCGAAGACTGCGCGCGCGCGTTTTCGGAGGCGCTCAGCCGCAAGGTCGTCTACGGCGGCGACGACCTCGAGGCGTGGGCGAAGAGCAACCGCGCGTACATGCCCGCCTGGGCGGTCTACGACTACGCCCTCATGTATGACGCGTTCCAGAAGAAGGGACTGAAGGCGACTCCCGCCCAGCTCCAGGAGACCCGCACGATCGTCGGCCACGAGCCGCGCAAGTTCTCGGATTTCGTGAAGGAGACGGCGGCGAGGTGGTCGTAGGGGCGGCCCTCGCGGCCGCCCGGGCGGGGACAGGCCCCGCCCCTACGCTGGTCCGTTGGGCCTACGCCCCGAACGCCTCCGCGACGAACTTCTCCGTCTCCCGCTTGTGCACGCCGGCGTTGCCGGTAGCCGGCGACGGCGAGGCGGCGCGGCCGACGTAGACGAGCGACGCTCCGCCCGGCAGGAACTCCGCCTCGCGCTCCGCGACGAAGCTCCACGCGCCCATGTTCCGCGGCTCTTCCTGGACCCACACGAACCGGCACGCATTGCCGTACCCGCTGAGAACCGCGCGCAGAATCTGGCTAGGGAACGGATAGAGCTGCTCGAGGCGCACGATGGCCGTCTTGAAGTCGCCGCGCTTCTCCCTCTCGGCGCGCAAATCGTAGTAGACCTTGCCGCTGCACAGCAGGATGCGCTCGACGAAGCCGCGGTCGGCGGCCTCGGGATCGTCGAGCACCACGCGGAAGCCGCCCTGCGTCAGGGCTTCAATCGGCGAAGCGGCGGCCGGCAGCCGCAGGAGGCTCTTCGGCGTGAAGAGGATCAGAGGCTTCGCCTGCGGCTGGCGCATCTGGCGCCGGAGCAGGTGGAAGTACTGCGCCGGAGTCGTAGCGTTGACCGCCTGCATGTTCCCGTCGGCGCAGAGCTGGAGGTAGCGCTCGATGCGCGCGCTCGAGTGCTCGGGACCCTGCCCCTCCGCGCCGTGCGGAAGGAGCATCCCGAGGCGCGAGCGCTGGCGCCACTTGTCCTCCGCCGAGGCGACGAACTGGTCCACGATGACCTGCGCTCCATTGGCGAAGTCACCGAACTGCGCCTCCCACAGGACGAGCGCCTCGGCCCATTCGACGCTGTAGCCGTAATCGAATCCCAGAACCGCGAACTCCGACAGCGGACTGTCCACGGCCTCGAAGAAGGCCTGTTTCGGAGAGAGCGTGGAGAGCGGCGTCCAGGTTTCCCCGGTCGAGGTGTCGTGGAATACGGAGTGGCGCTGGGAGAACGTGCCGCGGCTGGAGTCCTGTCCCGAAATGCGGATCGGCGTGCCTTCGGTCAGGAGCGACCCGAACGCCAAGGCCTCGGCGGTTCCCCAGTCCATCGGCAGCGCCCCCTCGGTCATCTTCGCGCGGCGGGCGAGCTGCTGGACCATCTTGGGATTGAGGTGGAAGCCGGGCGGCACCGTGGTCAGCACGCGGCCGATCGCGGCGAGCGCGTCGCGGCGAACGCCGGTATCAATTTCCACGACCGCCTCGCCATCGGACGGGGTCGCGGGAGCCTCGGGCTTCGGGCGGCGGGCGGCCTCCTTGGCCGCGGAGAGTGCCTGTTCGTACTGGGCGAGCTGGCGGGCCTCCATCTCCTTGACCTCGGCCTCGGTGACGACGCCGTCCTTGATGAGCCGCCGCGCGTAGAGCGTGCGCACACCCGGGTGCGCCTCGATCGCCCGATACATGACGGGCTGCGTGTACGTCGGTTCGTCGCCCTCGTTGTGGCCATGCCGGCGGTAACCGATCAGGTCGATCACGACGTCCTTGTGGAACTGCTGTCGGTAATCGAGGGCGATCTCGAGGATCCGATACGCCATGTCCGGATCGTCGCCGTTGACGTGAAAGATCGGGACCTGGATGATCTTTGCCACGTCGGTCGAGTAGACCGACGAACGCCCCTTCGACGGCGGCGTCGTGAAGCCGATCTGGTTGTTCACGACGACGTGGATCGTCCCCCCCGTCCGGTAGCCCGGAAGCTGCGAGAGGTTCAGGCACTCGGCCACCATGCCCTGCCCAGCGAACGCGGCGTCGCCGTGGAGGAGCACGGGCAGCGCGCGCGCCCAGCCTGCCGAGCCGCGGCCGGAGGAGCGCACCTGCTTGGCGCGGACCACACCTTCGACGACCGGATCCACGGCCTCCAGGTGCGAGGGGTTCGACTCGACCTGCAGCGCGACCTCGCGCCCCGACTCGGTTCGCCGGACGGTGCGCGCGCCCTGGTGGTACTTCACGTCGCCTTCGTCCGCCGGGAAGTCCGGATGGACGACGCCCTCGAAGCCCGAGAAGATGCGCTCGGCCGCGTTGCCCACCACGTTGGCCAGGATGTTCAGGCGGCCGCGGTGCGAGATGCCGATCACGATCTCCTCGATCGCGCGGGCCGCCGCCCCCTCGACCAGGCGGTCGAGCAGCGGAATGACCGTGTCGCAGCCTTCGACCGAGTAACGGCGCTGTCCCAGGAACTTCGTCCCGAGGAAGCGCTCGAATTCCTCGGCGGCGATCAGCTTGGCCAGGATCTTCTTGCGCAGCTCGGGCGGAAGCGGCGGCGCCGAGGCCGCGGCGGCCACGCGCTCGCGGATCCAGTTCTTCTCGTCGGGGCTGGAGATGTGGCGGTATTCGATGCCGACCTTGCCGCAGTAGACGCGGCGCATCACAGCGATGATGTCGCGCAGCGGCATCCGGTCGCCGCCCTTCAGGCCTCCCGTCCAGAACTCGCGGTCCAGGTCCCAGATCGTCAGGCCGTACGTCTCGATGTCGAGCTCGGGGTGGTGGACGATCGCGCGCGTGCGCAGCGGATCGATGTCCGCAATGAGATGCCCGCGCACGCGGTACGCGTTGGTCAGCTCGATGACGCGTGCCTGCTTGCCGATGTCCTCGCCGTGAAGGTCGGCCGACACGCTGCGATCCGCCTCCCACTTGTACGGGCGGTACGGGATGCCGAGGTCCAGGAAGATCGACTCGTAGAAGCCGTGAGATCCGAGCAGGAGCTCCTCGACCTTCGCGAGGAAGGCTCCGGATTCGGCGCCCTGGATGATTCGGTGGTCGTAAGTCGAGGTGAAGACGCAGACCTTCGAGATCGCCAGCCGCGAGAGCGTCGCCGGAGCCATCGCTCGAAACTCCGCCGGATACTCGATGGCGCCCGTGGCGATGATGGCGCCCTGACCCGGCATCAGCCGCGGAACCGACGCCGTCGTGCCGAGCGTGCCCGGGTTCGTCAGCGAGATCGTCGTTCCCTCGAAGTCGGTGACCTTGAGCTTCCCGGCGCGGGCCCGCGAGACCACGTCGTCGGAGGCGGCCAGGAACTCCGCGAAGCGCATCTTCTCGGCGCCCTTGACGTTGGGCACGAGGAGCGTGCGCGAGCCGTCGGACTTCGGAACGTCGACGGCGATACCGAACCGGATCTCCTCGCGCCGGATGCGCACCGGCTGCCCGTCGCCGTCGTCGAACGCGTCGTTCAACGCGGGCACGTCCTTCAGCGCCTGGATCACGGCCCAGGACGTCAGGTGCGTGAAGGACACCTTGGATTGGTCGGCGGCCGTCCGGGTGTCGTTGATCAGGCGGCGGTTCTCGTCGAGCAACTTGATCGCGATCTGCCGCTGCGTGGTCGCCGTCGGAACCGTGAGGCTCGCCTCCATGTTCTCGGCGATGCGTGCGGCGGCGCC
>JBKOZO010000057.1:0-4169 GCA_046725935.1 Acidobacteriota bacterium
TCCGACAGCGGCGATCCTGCCGTTCCAGGACCGTACGGCCGATCCGCAGGAGGCGGGGCGCGCGCTCGGGGTGGACACCGTCGTCGACGGCAGCTTTCAGACCGCCGGCACACGCCTCCGGGTCACGGTCCAGCTCGTCGAGACCGCGACGGGGCGGTCGCTCTGGGGCACCAAGATCGACGCCTCGCTCGACGACGTGTTCGCGATGCAGGACCAGGTTTCGCGCCGCATCGTCGAGGCGCTCCAGCTCCAGCTCACGCCCGAGGACGAGCGGCGCATGGCCGCGGCGGCGGTACCGGCTTCGCCGGCGTTCAACCTCTACCTGAAGGGCCGATTCCATCTCTTCTCCGAGACGCGGCTCTCGGAGATCCACTCCGCGATCGAGTGCTTCGAGAAGGCGCTCGCGCTGCAGCCGGACTCGGCTCTGGCGATGGTCGGCCTGGCCGACGCGTGGACGCGTCTCTCGTTCTCGTTCGAGCCCGACGGCGGGTGGTACGAGAAGGCCGAGGCTCTCTGCGCGCGGGCTCTCGCGATCGAGCCGGACCTCCCGGAAGGCCGGTACCTCAAGGGGCGCATACTCTGGAATCCTCGCAAGGGGTTCGACCACGCCGGCGCGCTGCGCGAGCTCGACGCCGCGCTCGCCGGCAGCCCGAACCTCGGCGAGGCGTACCACTGGACGGCCCTCGTGCTCAACCACATCGGGCTTCTGGACGAGTCGGTGTCGGCCAACGAGAAGGCGCTGGCCATTTATCCCGACGACATGGCATACGTCCACATCGGCCTCGTCCGCCTCCTGCAGGGGCGTTACACCGAGGCTCGGGAAGTGACCGAGGCCGCTCTCGCGCGCTCTTCCTCGCCCTGGGGCCTCTATCAGCTGGGCCACTGCCAGCTGCGTCTGGGTGTCGATCACGAGGCGACGCGGACGTTCGAGCGCGCGTCGCGCGAGTATCCGAACTATGTCCTTTTCGGAGGTCTCGGGGCGCTTCTGGCCGCCCGGCGCAGGGACGAGCCGGAGGCGAGGCGCCTGCTCGCGGACCTCGAAAAGGACCGGCGGTCATTCGGCCACTTTCACCACGCCCAGTACGACATGGCCTGCGTGCACGGGCTGCTCGGGGAATCGAATCGCGCCATCGAACGGCTCCGCGAGTCCGCCGCCGACGGTTTTCCCTGCCTGCCATTCTTCGAGCGCGACCCGGTTCTCGAGCCGGTCCGAAGGAGCGCCGCGTTCGGGGCGCTGCTCTCCGAGATGCGTCCGGCGCACGAGGCCTACCGGCGGCTCTACGCATCGCTTCGGTTTCGCGAGACCGCGGCATGAATCGCCGCGAGGCAGCGTAGAATCCCACTCCGTTGACTCTTGCTCAAACCTCTAGCGGTCCGCTTCGCGGACCGTGGAAATGGGAGGGGAAGTCGCGAGTGCGACCTCTCCCGATGATCGCTTTCTCGGCTGAGGCGACGGGGTCACCTGTTTCCCTCTCCCCACCACGGGGGGAGAGGTGAGGGTGAGGGGGGCGTCCCGGTGACGCTTTCGGTCGGGACCAAAATCGGACCCTACGAGGTCGTCGGCGCCCTCGGCGCCGGCGGCATGGGCGAGGTGTACCGCGCGAGGGACCCGCGGCTCGGGCGCGAGGTCGCGATCAAGGTTCTGCCGCCTTCCTTCGCGCAGGATGCCGAGCGCCTGAGGCGGTTCGAGCAGGAGGCACGGTCGGCGTCGGCGCTGAACCACCCGAACATCGTGACGATCCACGAGATCGGCGCGACCGACGGGACCTCGTACATCGCCATGGAGCTCGTCGAAGGAGCCAGCCTGCGGGAGCTCCTGGCATCGGGCTCGCTTCCCACCAAGAAGCTTCTCGACACCGCCGTGCAGATCGCCGAGGGCCTCTCCAAGGCGCACTCCGCCGGCATCGTCCACCGCGATCTGAAGCCCGAAAACGTGATGGTCACGAAGGACGGGTACGTCAAGCTGCTCGACTTCGGTCTCGCCAAGCTCTTCACGGCGCCGCAGGAGCAGATCACCGGCGCGCCGACGGCGATCCAGCAGGAGACGCAGCCGGGAACGGTGATGGGAACGGTCGGCTATATGTCGCCGGAGCAGGCGAGCGGGAAGCAGGCCGACTTTCGTTCGGACCAGTTCGCGCTGGGCTCGATCCTCTACGAGATGGCGACGGGCAAGCGCGCGTTCCAGAGGAACACCGGGGCCGAAACGCTGACCGCCATCATCCGCGACGATCCGGAGCCGGTCGCCCAGGCCAACCCGCGCTCGCCGGCGCCGATTCGCTGGATCGTCGAACGCTGCCTCGCGAAGGACCCGGACGAGCGTTATGCCTCGACGCGGGACCTCGCTCGGGATTTGAAGAGCGTCCGCGAGCACATCTTGGAGGTGACGTCCACGGCGTCAGGCGCCGTGGGAGTGGTCGAGCCCGTGCGTCGACGCTCATGGGCGGTTCCCATCGCGATCGCCGGAATCCTTCTCGCGACCCTCGGCGGTCTCCTCGTGGGCCGCCGGACCGCCGGGGTCTCGCAGCCCAGGTTCCAGCGCCTGACGTTCCAGCGAGGCACGGTCCACTCCGCGCTCTTCGGGCCGGACGGCCAGACTGTCTACTACAGCGCCTCGTGGGCGGGCGGAGAGCCTCGAATCTACTCCCTCCGTCCCGGGATCCCCGAATCCTCTCCTCTTCCGGTTCCGCCGGCGGCGCTGCTCCGCATTTCCTCGGCCGGCGAAGTGGCGATCCTTCTCGAGCCGAAGACCGTTCGGTTCGTTCTCGGCGGCACGCTCGCGAGAGTGCCGCTCTCGGGAGGGGTCCCCAAGGAAATCCTGCAAGACGTCACCGGGGCGGACTGGGCGCCGGGCAGCTCGGATCTTGCCGTGGTCCATCGGGTCTCCGGAAAAGACCGGCTCGAGTACCCGATTGGGAAGGTGCTCTTCGAAACGGCCGGATGGATCCAGAACCCGCGCTTCTCGGCGGACAAGAGGTCGATCGCCTTCATCAACCACCCGGGCAACGGAGACGACGGCGGAATCTCGCTCGTCGACGTCTCCGGGAAGAAGAGGGACCTTGCCTCCGGCTTCGCGACGATCCAGGGGCTCGCGTGGTCGGCGGATGGACGGGAGATCTGGTTCACGGCGGCACGCGAGGGAATCGAACGCGAGATCTTCGCCGTCTCCCCGTCCGGCAAGCTGCGTTTGATCCGCACCATGCAGGGAACGCCGGCGTTGCTCGACCTCTCGGGCTCCAACGCGCTGCTGACCGAGGACGACTACCGCTCGGGCGTGCTCGCGTTCCGTCCCGGCGAATCGACGCCCAGAGACCTCGGCTGGTTCGACTGGTCGAGCGACCGGGCCCTCTCCAACGACGGTAAATGGATTCTGTTCGACGAGTCGGGCGAGGGAGGGGGTCCGAACGGCTCGGTCTACCTGCGTCCGACCGACGGGTCCGCCGCCGTACGTTTGAGCGATGGCACCGGCCTCGCGCTGTCACCCGACGGAGCCTTCGCCGTGATCCGGACGAACCCGCAGCCTTCCCACTTCGTGCTGGTGCCCGTGAAGGCGGGACAGCCGCGCGATTTCCCCCCCGACGATCTCGGGCATCCCGCATACGGCGCGTACTTTCCGGACGGGTCGCGATTCGCCTTCGAGGCCAACGCGCCCGGCCGCGGCGCCCGGCTCTACGTCCAGGCGCTGTCCGGGGGAGCCCCCACACCGATCAGCGCGGAAGGCATCGAATACGGTCGGATCGCCGTTTCGCCCGACGGCCGGTGGATCGCGGCGGTCGGCCCCGACCAAAGGGTCCATCTCTATCCTTCGGCTGGCGGCGCACCGACGGACCTCGCAGCGGCCCGCGTCGGTGAGCTTCCCGCGGGATGGACGGCCGACGGCAAGGGACTCTACGTTGCGGACTACGGCGTCCAGTGCCGTGTGTTCGTGATCGACGTGGCCTCGGGCGCGCGAACGCACGTCCGCGACCTCACGCCGGGTGACGCGGCGGGAATGACGGTCTTCGGCGCCGCGCGGGTCACACCGGACGGCAAGACGATGATCGCCGGCTTGAACCGAGTCCTCTCGACCTTGTATTGGATCCGGAACCTGAAATGACCGTCGCCGCCGGAACGAAGCTCGGTCCCTACGAGATCCTCGCGCCGATCGGCGCGGGCGGGATGGGGGAGGTATA
>JBKOZO010000058.1:0-6100 GCA_046725935.1 Acidobacteriota bacterium
GGTCGCTCTCATCGACGGCGAATCTCACGAGGTCATCGCCATTCCGGTCGGCGAGGGCGCGTCCTGTGTGGTTGTCGATGCGAAGCGCGACATTGCCTGGGTCGGAACTTCAACCGGCGTCACTGGATTGTATGGACCGACGGCGCCGTGCCTGCACTGCACCCGAATCGTCGAGCGTCCTTGACTGGTCAGGGCGCCGTTTCCCCGATGTTGATGCCCATCGTGCCCAAAAGCCTTTCCTCGTAGCGCACGCGCCCGAACCCCGCCTGGCGCATGAGGTCCTCGACGCCTCGCTGCGCGGGATAGCGCTCGAGGGATGCCGGAATGTACGCGTAGGTGTCTGGATCTCCGTGAAAGATCCAACCCATGGCCGGCATCACGGTGCCGAGATAGGCGCGGTAGAGGGCGGCGGGCACGGCGCGGTCGGGCTTGCCGAAGTCGAGGACGACGGCGCGGCCGCCGGGCGCGAGGACGCGCCGCATTTCCGAAAGCGCGGCTGGAATGTCGGCGACGTTGCGAAGGCCGTATCCGATGGTGATGACGTCGAAGGCGCCGTCGCGGAAAGGCAGCCGCAGCGCGTCGGCCTGGACGAAGCGCGTGGTCCGATTGAGCTCTTTGCGCCGCTTGCGCGCCACGGCGAGCATCGGGAGCGTGAAGTCGGCGCCGACGACGGAACCCGCGCCCATCTCCTCGGCGAGAAAGCAGAGGTCCCCGCTGCCGCAGCACAGATCCAGGACGCGCGGCGACTGCGGCAGCCCCGGTCCCGCCAGCGCCAGCCGCACGGTCTGGCGCTTCCAGCGCCGGTGCATGCCGAAGCTCATGACGTCGTTGACGAGGTCGTAGCGCCAGGCCACGCGCGAGAACAATGCGCGGACATGGGGCGCGCGCTCCTCGTCGTAGGACAGATACCTGTTCGTCACGCGTCGGCAACTATAGACGTCACACGCGGAATGCTCTCTCCTGTTGTAAAGTTTCCAATTCCATGGCGGAGACGAAGAACAAGGCGGTCAGCGCCGACGAGGCGCGGCGGGTCGCGGAGGAGGCTCGGGAGAGCGAGTGGAAGGCGCCGTCCTTTCTGAAGCAGATCTTCCTCGGCAACTTCCGGCTCGACCTGGTACACCCGTTCCCCGCAGCGCCCCCGGAGCGGCCCGAGTTCCGCGCCTTCATGGACAAGCTCGAGCGCTTCCTCGTCGAGGAGGTCGATTCCGACGCCATCGATCGGGACGGCAAGATTCCACCGCGGGTGGTCCAGGGCCTGGCCGCGCTCGGCGCTTTCGGCATGAAGATCCCGAAGGAGTACGGCGGGCTCGGGCTGACCCAGCGCGAGTACGGCGAGGCAATGAAGCTCATCACCAGCCGCGACGGGAACCTGGTGACGCTGCTCTCGGCGCATCAGTCGATCGGCGTGCCCCAACCTTTGAAGCTCTTCGGGACCAAGGAACAGAAGAAGAAGTACCTGCCGCGCCTGGCGGCGGGAGCCGTGTCCGCCTTCGCGCTGACCGAGGCGCACGTGGGATCGGATCCAGCGAACCTCTCGACGATCGCCACGCGGACGCCCGAGGGAGACTACGTCCTCGACGGCGAGAAGCTCTGGTGCACCAACGGCACGATCGCCGATCTCTTCGTCGTCATGGCCCGCCATCCCGACACCAAGAAGATCTCGGCTTTCATCGTCGAGAAGTCATGGCCGGGTGTCGAAGTCGTGATCCGCTGCCACTTCATGGGACTCAAGGCGATCGAGAACGGCGTCATCCGCTTCACAAACGTGAAGGTCCCGAAGGAAAACCTCCTCTGGGGCGAGGGCAAAGGATTGAAGCTCGCGCTGATCACGCTGAACACGGGGCGCCTGACGCTGCCTGCGTCGTGCGCGGCTTTAGCCAAGCGCTGCCTCGAGATCTGCCGCGAGTGGGGCAACGAGCGCGTGCAGTGGGGGCAGCCCATCGGTCGCCACGACGCGATCGCCCAGCTTCTCGCTGATATGGCCGCCACCGGATTCGCGATGGAGGCCGTCAGCGACCTCGCCTCTTCGATGGCCGACATGGGCGATCGCGATATCCGCCTCGAGGCCGCGGTCGCCAAGATGTGGAACTCCGAGGAAGGCTGGAAGATCGTCGACCGCACGCTCCAGATCCGCGGCGGGCGCGGCTACGAAACCGCCGACTCGCTGCGCGCGCGGGGCGAGCCGGGAATCCCGGTCGAACGCATGCTGCGGGACTTCCGCATCAATCTGATCTTCGAGGGGTCGTCGGAGATCATGCGCCTCTTCATCGCGCGCGAGGCTGTCGATACGCACTTGAAGATCGCCGGCGCATTCGCCGATCCCAAGGCTCCGTTGTCGGCGAAGCTCACCGCTCTCCCGAGGATGGCGGCGTTCTATGCCTGGTGGTACCCCTCCCGGTGGCTCGGCTGGGGCTGGTGGCCGCGCTTCTCGGAGTTCGGGCCGCTCGCCGGACACGTGCGCGCAGTCGATCGGACCACCCGGCGCCTCGCCCGCACGATCTTCCATCTCATGCTCCGCCATGGACCCAAGCTCGAGAAGCGCCAGGCGCTTCTTTTCCGCGCCGTCGACGTCGGCGCCGAGCTCTTCGCCATGGCCGCCGCGCTCTCACGGGCCGATGCCCTGCGCCGCGCCGGCGCCGCCGAGGCCCCTCGCGCCGTGGAGCTCGCGGACCTCTTCTGCCGCGGCGCCCGCCGCCGCATCGGCGAGTTCTTCCGCGGCATCCGCTCCAACGACGACGTCGCCAAGTACCGCGCGGCCATGGGCGTGCTCGAGGGAGAGTTCGCGTGGCTCGAAGCGGGTATGGCGCCCGGGGAGTGGCTCAGCGCCAGGCCGGCGGCCGCTCGGACCGCGCCGTCCCGCGTCGCATCCGTCTGACGATGGAGCGCGCACCTTCGCATTGAAGAAAACCCTCACGGCTCTGGGTGTCTTCGCGGCTCTCGCGATCGGCTGTCTCTACGGTTTCGCCGCCATGGAGAAGCACTGGTTCCCGTTCCGGCTGGTGCGCGCCGCCTATCAGAAAGTGAAGCCCGCACCGGCGCCGCGGCGCGCGGTGATGGCGGCGGCGGATGCCGGGAAGGCCGCGCAGCGGGAGGCGATCGGAGCGCTGACGCAGCTGCCGTACCTGCAGGGATACAACCCCGCGAGCGGGAAGTCGGGGGTACGTGTCTTCGACGAAACGCGCGCGTCTCCGGGCTGGAACCTCGCGGTCTCGGCGCACGCCGCCTCGGCGCAGCTGCTCGACATGCGCGGCGCCGCCCGTCATCGCTGGTCGATCGACTCGAAGAAGGTATGGCCTGGCCTGAAGCTGGATCCGGGACGGCGCGCCTACGGCGAGTACTGGCGCCGCGCGGAGCTGCTGCCCGAGGGAGACCTCCTCGTCGTCTGGGAGTTCATCGGCATGGCGCGCATCGACCGGCGCTCGCAGTTGAAGTGGGCCAGCGACAACGGGGCGCATCATGACCTCGCGGTGGCCGAGGATGGAACGATCTACGCGCTGACCCGCGAAGTGCACGTCGTGCCGTCGGTGAACGAGGACGACCCGGTCTACGAAGACTTCGTATCGATCCTGGAGCCGGACGGCCGGACACGCCGCCGAATTTCGCTGCTCAAGGCCTTCGAGGGCTCCGATTACGCTGCCGTGCTGACCGGGATGCCCGAGTCGGGGGACATCCTCCACGCCAACGGCATCTCGATCCTCGACGGGAGCCTCGCTTCGCGCTCACCGGCGTTCCGCAAAGGCAATCTCCTGGTTTCGCTGCGGAGCCTCAACGCGGTGGCGATCCTCGATCCGCAGTCCGAGAAGATCGTCTGGGCACTGCTGGGGCAGTGGCGGGCGCAGCATTCGCCGAGCCTCCTCGGCAACGGCCGGCTGCTCGTCTTCGACAACTTCGGCGGGCTGAAGCTGGGGACCTCGCGCGTCATCGAGCTCGATCCGTTCACGCAGGAGATCGCATGGCGCTATGGCGAGAAGGAGGGCCAGGGGATGTTCTCCGAGACCAACGGCGGAGCCCAGCGGCTCGAAAACGGAGACACCCTGATCCTCGAGTCCAACGCGGGACGCGTTTTGGAGATCACGCCCGAGGGCGAGACCGTGTGGGAGTACGTCAACCCGTTCCGCGTCGGCGAGAAGCAAGAGCTCCAGGCGACGCTGACGCAGCTCGTTCGCCTGCCCGCATCGCTCCCGATCGACTGGGCGGATCACCCCGCGGCCGCCGCCGCTCCCGAAAAAACCGCGGGCCAGTAGCTCCCGCGCTGCGCTAAACTGCGACACGTGCATCCCGCCCGGGTCCTCGCGGGACTCCTGTGCTTGGCCGTGACCGCTGCGTCGCCGGCTGCCACTTTCACCGTCAATTCCAACGCCGACACTGACGACGGCGTCTGCAACGCCGCCAACTGCACGCTGCGCGAGGCGATCAATGCCGCCAACGCCACAGCAGGCACGGACACGATCCGCTTCTCGATCGGGGCGGGGCCGCGGACGATCCAGCCAACGTCGGCGTTGCCGACGATCCTGGAGCCCGTGACAATCGACGGCACGACGCAGCCGGGTTTCTCGGGTACGCCGATCATCGAGCTCGACGGCTCCCTGGCGGGAACGGGCGCGAACGGGCTCCGGATATCGGGCGGCGGGAGCCTCGTGACCGGACTCGTCATCAACCGGTTCCTGCTGGCGTTTCCGGCCAGCGGCGGAAACGGGATCCTCCTCGAGACGGCGGGAGGCAACGAGATCCGGGGCTGCTACATCGGCACCAACGTGGCCGGAACCGCCGCGTTCGGCAACGGGGGAGACGGCGTGCAGATCTCTAGCTCGTCTTCGAACCTCGTCGGCCGGATCGACGCGGGCCAGAGGATCAACGTGATTTCCGGAAACGACAGCTTCGGCGTCCGTGTCCTCGGCGCCGGCTCCGACACCAACACGATCGCCGGGAACCGCATCGGCACCAATGCCGCGGGAAACGCGGCGCTGCCGAACGGGGTCAGCGGCGTGTCGATCGGATCGGGCAACGGAAACAAGGTCGGTTCCTCGATTCCGGCCGACACGCTGGTCTCCGGCAACGACGGCGACGGGGTCGGGCTCACCGGAACCTCCGCCGGGACCGTCGTGACCAACTGCTGGATCGGGCTGAACGCGGCGGGCACGGCGGCGCTGCCCAACGGCGGCCAGGGGGTCGACGTCGGAGGAAGCAACAACAACACCGTCGGTCCCGGCGACGTGATCTCCGGCAACGCGATGAGCGGCGTCCTGATCATCACGGGGTCCACGGGGAACACGGTCACGGGCAACTTCGTGGGGACGAATGCGGCGGGCACGGCGGCCGTAGGCAACCTGCTCAACGGCGTCATCGTCTCCGGCTCGAACGACAACACCGTCGGTCCGATCAACCTGATCTCGGGCAACGGCACCAACGGCGTGCGCCTCCGGTCGGGCGCCTCGGGAAACGTGGTCCGGGGAAACTACATCGGCGTCGATGCTTCCGTTTCGGGCGCGCTGCCCAACGCCGACGGCGTGCAGATCAACGACGCCGCGTCCGGCAACACCCTGGGCGGGACCGCCGCGGACCGCAACGTCATCTCGGGCAACACGGGAAACGGAGTCCTCCTGGTGGACGCGACGACGCAGGACAACGTCGTGTCGGGCAACTTCGTCGGGACCAACGCGACGGCCTCGGCTCCGATCGCCAACGGCGCCAACGGCGTCGACATCCAGGGCGCCGTCGGGACGGTCGTCGGGGGCACGGACACCGGCACCAAGAACGTCCTGGCCTTCATCGGCGGGCGGGGAGTGTTCGTCGAGTCCGGACCGGGCAACGCGATCCTCGGCAACACGATCTCCTTCAACGCCGGCCTCGGGATCGACCTGGCGCCGCTCGGCGTCACGCCGAACGACCTCGGAGACCCGGACGTGGGAGCGAACCTCTTGCAGAACTACCCGGTTCTGGGGCCCGTGCTTCTCGATGCCGGTTCGACACAGATCCAGGGCACGCTCAACAGTCTCCCGAACCTGAGCTTCCGCCTCGAGTTCTTCGGCTCGCCCGTGTGCGACGTCTCCGGCTTCGGTCCCGGACAGCGTCCCATGGGCGCGGCGGATCGCACCACGGA
>JBKOZO010000059.1:0-18582 GCA_046725935.1 Acidobacteriota bacterium
GAGCGCGAGGTCGGGCTCGACACCCGTCGTGTCGCAATCCATCATGAAGCCGATCGTGCCGGTGGGTGCGAGCACGGTGACCTGGCCGTTCTTGTAGCCGTACTCCTTGCCGGACTCGAGCGCCGCGTCCCACACGGCGCGCTGCGCCTTGAAGAGCTCGGCGGGAACTCCCTTCGACGGCACCTCGTACGCGGCCTCGCGGTGCATGCCGATGACCTCGAGGAAGGCGTCGCGGTTGGGCGGATAACCCGAGAAGGTCGAAAGCTCCGCGGCGACTTTGGAGGACTGGAGGTACGCCTCGCCGCACATCAATGAGGTGATCGCGGCCGCGTACGCGCGTCCCTCGTCCGAGTCGTACGGAACGCCCGCGGCCATAAGAAGAGCCCCGAGGTTCGCGTATCCCAGGCCGAGCGGCCGGAACTTGTAGGAGTTCTCGGCGATCGCCGGGGTCGGGTACGAGCAGTTGTCGACCAGCATCTCCTGCGCCGTGATGACGACGTCGCACGCGTGGCGGAAGGTCGCGACGTCGAAGGAGCCGTCTTCAGGGTTGAAGAACTTCATCAGGTTCAGCGACGCCAGGTTGCACGCCGAGTCGTCCACGAACATGTACTCCGAGCACGGGTTCGACGCGTTGATGCGGTGGGTGGCCTTGACCGGGTTCCAGCGGTTGATCGTCGAGTCGTACTGCATGCCGGGATCGCCGCAGATCCAGGCCGAGTCGGCGATCTTGGCCATCAGGTCGCGCGCCTTGTACGTCTTGTAGGGACGTCCCGTCAGGACTTCCTTGGTCGTCCACTCGGCGTCCTTCTCGACGGCCTGCATGAACTCGTCGGTGACGCGCACGGAGTGGTTGGCGTTCTGGTAGAAGATCGACGCGTACGCCTCGCCGTTGAACGAGCCGTCGTAGCCGGCGTCGATCAGCGCCCACGCCTTCTTCTCTTCGTTGGACTTCGACAGGATGAACTCCTCGATGTCGGGATGATCGATGTTCAAGATCACCATCTTGGCGGCGCGGCGCGTCTTGCCGCCCGACTTGATCGCGCCGGCGAAGGAGTCGAAGCCCTTCATGAACGAAAGCGGACCGGACGCGGTGCCGCCGGCGGACAGACTCTCATGTGACCCACGAATCGACGAGAGGTTCGAGCCCGTGCCGGAGCCGTACTTGAAGAGCATGCCCTCGGTGCGGGCAAGGCGGAGGATCGAGTCCATCGAGTCGCCGCAGGAGTTGATGAAGCACGCGGAGCCCTGGGGCTTGTCCTCGATGCCGACGTTGAACCAGACGGGGGAATTGAAGGAGGCGACCTGGTTGACGAGGATCGCGGCGAGCTCGTCGTGGAAGGCATCGCGGTCGGCGGCGGTCCGGAAGTAGCCGCCCTTCTCGCCGTACGAAGTGATCGTTCCGGCGACGCGCTCGATCAACTGGCGGACGGAGGTCTCGCGATCGGGTGTGCCGAGGCGGCCGTGGAAATACTTCTGGACGACGATGTTCGTCGCCGTCTGCGACCACGACTTGGGAACCTCGACGTTCTTCTGCTCGAAGATCGTCTCGCCCTTCTCCGACACGATCGCCGCGGTGCGCAGCTCCCACTCCGTCGCGTCGTAGGGAGAGATCGACGGATCCGAATAGACCCGTGAGAACGAAAGCCCGGTCAGCCCCTTAGTAGATGTAGGGACAGCCTTCACTTCGGCCCGATCATCGACACCCTGTTTCACGTCCTTGTCCGTCGCTCCCATCCCCTTCCTCCTTCCCACCAAAACGCAATGCTCCGCCCTGCTACCCCTGGCGCCCGTTACCCTTTCCGGCTGGGGGCTGGCGATCCGGAGATACCGCCAGTGTTGCCTTTGAGCGTAAGACCGGCGGGAAAACGAGTCAAGTAAAAATACCAGATGTTGTGGTTTGAGCCTCGGAGGGCTCAGGGAATAGTGGCACAGCGCTTGCTGTTCAGAAGGGTGTCACGAGGCAGGATTTCGAGCATCCAAGCGACATGAGCAAGCAAGAAAACAAGCGCCCGGTGCAGGTTTCGTTCCGATCGGTCTTCGAGGTCGACGGGTCGAGACTCGGCATCGGCGTCTTCAACCGGCCGCTTCTGGACGAGGAATGCAGGGCGATTCGCAGCGCCTGGGAACGTTCTCCCGTGGCCGGCATCGTGGATTTCGAGGTCAACAAAAAGCAGGTCTCGTTCCTCACGGCGCCGGTCAAGGTCGCGGCGGCATGGGAGTCGGTCGATCGGCTGCTCGCAAACTCCTCGCTGGCAAAGGCTTCCTGAAAGGTTGCGCCGGCGGCGACGGCGAACCATAATGGCCATCGAGGGAAACATATGTCTACTATCGAATCGTCCACTCCGGCCCCGATCACAACCGGGCCGACGGGTCCGCTTCTGACGCTGACGGAGAAGGCGGTCGAGAAGGTCAAGTACTTCGCGGGCACGATGCCCGACTCGCAGGGCAAGCCGCTGCGGATCTTCATCCAGGGCGGAGGCTGCTCCGGGTTCCAGTACGGTTTCACGTTCGACGAGAAGAAAGAGAACGACACGGTCATCCAGACCGGAGGCATCGAGGTCGTCATCGACCCGCAGAGCGCGACGTACCTGAAGGACGCGACGGTTGACTACGTCGAGGATTTCCGCGGCGCGGGATTCTCGGTCACGAATCCGCAGGCCACGGGCGGCTGCGGTTGCGGAAAGTCTTTTAGCGCGTAAGTCGCGCTTCTTTTCCAACGGAGAAAGGGCGGCCGTTTGGCCGCCCGCTTCATTTTTGGGGGGCTCTTCGAGTGCGGGATTCCTCGACGCTCCGCTCCTCGGAATGACGGCCTAGTAGGTTTCATCCCGAGCGAAGCGAGGGATCCCGGACTCGAATCGCGGCACCAATGTTCGGGATCCCTTCGTCGCTCCGGTCCTCGGGATGAGAGGCTACGGGGCTTCTCCTTCCGTCCGAATCAGTTCGGGAAGTGCAGACCCAGCGCGATGGACAGGAAGACCGCCATCTGCCCGCGCGTGAGCGGATTATCCGGACAGAAGTTGCCGCCGCCGCATCCGGCCGTGATCCCGGAGGCTGCGAGCGCCTCGACGAACTGGAAGAAGGGATGTGAAGTCGGCACGTCGTTAAACGTCGCCGTCCCCGGAGCGGGGCTGACCTGAAGCTGGTACCGGACGACGACACTGTAAACGCCTTCCAATTCGGAGCTGCTCGCGGCGTCGAGAATCGCAAGCACAACGAGGGTCTTGGCGTTGTCGACTTGATATGGCGGATCGACGACGAACGTTTGGGAATTGTTGCCGCCGCTAAAGGGATCCGGAGACAGACCCACGATCGGGGTCTGCAGCCCGGTCGTATCCGTTTCCCAAAGACCCATCGACGGTTCATCGGTCGTGTGCGAGTCGAAGTAATTGACTGTGATCTCGGTGATCAGGACACCCGTCGGCAGATGAACGGGGAAGGCGGTATCGGTCTCGCTCGGACCGGGCGGAATCGGCTGAATCCGTGCACATCCACCGATTTCCTCAGCCGACCAGAGCAGGGTCGTGTCCCGAATGGACGCATCGCACGGACCCAGTGTGTACAGGCTCGTGCTGACCGTCCCCCACGCCGGCGACACGACGGCTTTGTCGCGTAACGCGGCGGCTTTCTCCCGATACTGCGCCGCCTGCTCCGCGGGCACACGCTGACCGTGGTACCGCACCATCCGTTCGGCGGAGGCCGGTAGAGCCAGAAGCGATCCGACGACGAGCGATAGAAGCGAGACGAAAAACGAGACTCGACAGCATCGCATAGGAACCTCCTTTGGCATCGAATGACATCCCCTGAATTCGAATCGCGCGGAACGGAGGCTGGGGATGGCGAAAAGAGAAGCCCCGCCTTGCGGCGGGGCTTTTGTTGACTCCCACCTTCCCCGCAGGGGGGAATGGACCGGGAGGAGGGCGGGGGCTACGAAAGTCTAGAAGCGCACGACGGCTCCCAGCTGGAAGGCGCGCGGCGCATTCAAGGCCGTACGCGTCGAGGGCTGGCCGAAGCCGTCGCCCGGGAAGAGCGAGATCCTGGTGTTGTCGATCGGCGGCTGCTGGTTGGTGATGTTGAAGATGTCGGCCTTCAGCGCGAACTCGAGAGGCTCGAACATCTTGAACGTGGCCTCCAGCGCGAAGTTCAACTGGTACCAGTCGGGCAGGTGCGACGAGCCCTGCGGCGTGTCGTAGTAGACGTCGTTGTCGGCGTTGATCGTGAGAGGACGCTGGGCCTGATACGTCAGGCCGCTGAAGTAGTTGATCGACGGCGCCGCCGTGAGGTTCACGACGGAGAGAGGAATCGTGTATGCGGCGTAGAGCTTGACCGAGTTGGTGACGTCCCACGGCAGCGGACCGCCCCGGTTGTGCCCCAGGATTTCGGGGCACGGGCCCGAGACCTCGGGCTGGCCTCCCCCGGCGTCCACGGTGCACGTGTCGTTGGGATAGTCGAGGAGCTGCGACGTGAACTGGACCAGGGAGTACGACCGATCCGCGTTGCCGCGCGCCTGCGACCAGGTGTAGCTCGCCAGCGCCTGGAAGTTGTTCGAGAACCGGCGGCTGAAGGTGACCTCGGCGGACTTGTAGCTCCTGTCGATGATGTCGTTGGAGAAATTCCGCGGCGTGAGGAACTTGAAGCCCTCGGCATCCACGACCTTTATGTCGTCGACGATGTCGTTCCACTTACGGTAGATGCCGCGCACGCCGACCGCCATCGTGTTGCCGAGCTGCTGCTGAAAGGAGAGGTCGAACTCGTCCACGTGCGACGGCTTCAAGTTGTTGTTGATGGGCTGGCTGTTTCCGCCGGCGCGGATCGGATAGTCGAAAGCCCACTCGGTGCCCGTCCAACGGAAGACGTCGGCATCGGTCTCCTGCGGCACGCCTGCGTAGATCGAGTCGACGATCGTCTGGGCCAGGAACTCGTAGTAGCGGCCGTAGCCGCCCGACACGATCGACTTGCCGGTGCCCGTGACGTCCCAGGATCCGAAGAGGCGCGGCGCGAATGTCGTCGCGTCGATCACGGCCTGACGCAGGTCGCTCCGGCCGTTCTGGATGTCGACGCGCAGGCCGAGATTGAACGAGAGGCGATCCGTCAGCTCGAAGCGGTCGAGGCCGTAGACGCCATAGATCTTGCCGGTCGAGACCGAGGGTACCGGCGTCGTGTACCGGATCCACTGATCTCCCTCCTGGAGGATCGGCTGGTGCGTCACGGCGTCGAATCCGGAGACGACGAAGAGCTCATTGTTCTCGGTCGTGTAGAAGTTGCGGGAATCGAAGTCCTGGTAGTCCACGCCGACTTTGATGTTGTGCGACCGGGAGCCGAGCGTCGTGTAGTAGCTGAGCGCCGCGTTTGCCTGATTGCGGGGGCGGTCCACCACTCCCACGTACGGCGTGCCGTTGTACGCGAGGCCGTCGGCATTCGAGAGGTACGGGGAGCCGCTGCCCGGATAGGGCCCGAGCCCGAGTCCGCCGCGCTGGCCGGCATATGTCGCCTCGACCGAGAAGTTCGCACCGAAGACGCCGGTGTAGCGCGCCTGCCAGATGCATGCCCACGGGCAGTTGTCGGACTGGCTCTGCATCGTCAGCGCCTCCACGTCGGCGGCGCCGCCCCAGTAGTCCCGTACGATTCCGGTGAAGGGATCCGCCTGCGCCGAGAACGTCAGCGAGTGAGACGGCGTGATCTGGCCGGTCAGCTTGCCCTGCCAGGCCACGAACAGCGGCTTCGCCGTGTAGGTCTCGCCCGTGCCGTCGGGGTTGGCGGGCGAGGTCTGCGTCTGCTGCGCGGCGACGACCTGAGGGTTTCGCTCATACGCGCCGAAAAACCAGATGTGGTCCTTCCAGGCCGGCCCGCCCAGCGTGAAGGTGTAGTCGTAGGCGTTCTCGTCGACCTTCTCGCGGGCGAAGGGCTGGCCGCTCAACTGATTGACGCCCTTGTTCTGCGCGTTCCAGTTGTCGTTGGTGATCTCGACGCGGCCGGATCCGTGGAGGATGTTGGTGCCGCTCTTGGAGATGACGTTGACGACGGCGCCCTGGAAGCGGCCGTATTCCGCGGAGACCGCGGCATTGTTGACGACGACCTCCTGGACCGTGTCGAAGTTGTTGTTGGCGCCGAAGGTTCCCGTGGTCGGGTCCGTCGTGTCGACGCCGTCGAACAGGAAGACGTTGCCGGAGTCCGGAGCGCCGCGCGCGTTGGGGTTGCCGTCGCCGTCGATGTCGTTCTGGCCGGGGGCGAAGTCGACGACGTTCTGGTACGCGCGGCCGATCGGGAGCTTGTCAGTCAGCTCCGAGCGCACGACGGTGGTGTCGGTCGGGCTGAACTTGTCGACGAGCGGCGTGTCGCCGACGACCTCGACCGAGGCCTGCTCCTTGGCGAGCTTCATCGTCATCTCGACCGTAGTGGTCTTTTCGGGGATGACCACGTTGTCGGTCGAGACGTACGTGTCGAAGCCCTGCAACGTGCCCTTGACGGTGTAGTGCCCGGGCGGCAGCAGCGCGAAGTTGAAGGCGCCCGCCGCGTCGGTCGTCTCGGTGCGCTTGAATCCCTTCTCGACGCTGGTCAGCTCGACGGTGGCTCCCGGCAGCGCGCCGCCGGATTCGTCCTTGACGCGTCCCGAGATCGTGCCGAAGAGCGACCCGTCGGCGAGCAGCGGCATGGCCGCGAGCAACGCGCCGGCGAGGAGGGTCCAACCGATTCCGATGCGCTTGATGTGGTGCATGTCTCTTTCTCCGGGGCGCGGAGAAGAGCAACACCGTTGCCACAGCGCGCGGCGCAGGTCCAAATTACGAAGGGCTCACGCGCGCGGACGACGAGGCGAAGAAGATCCACGAGAAGTCGCCAAGAGAAACCTGAATCCGATTTGTCGGATGGGGTGAGGGGAAGTTGGATTGGAGGCGCTGGCGGGAAAGGACGGGATCCCTCGTCGCTTCGCTCCTCGGGATGACGCCTTCTTACGCCGACACGACGTGACGCCGACGGCGAAACGCCGTCATCCCGAGCGCAGCGAGGGATCCCGAACTTCTACGGCTTCCGCACCTCCAGCGACGCGAGGGTGTACTCGAGTCCGCCGTACACCTGGCCGCGGACGGGCACGTTCAGGTCGGGGTGGAACCACCAGTCGGACGCTTCGCTTCCGCTCTGGCGCGCGAGGTGCGTGGCGCCGAACTCCCCCGCCGGAACGCGCACGGTCTCGGCGCCGGCGCTCCGGTACGTGACGATGCACGTCGAGCCCAGCGGCGCGGAGAACGTCTCGGGCGCGACGTAGCACACGATGTCGCTGCCGGACTCGGGCGTGGCCGCGGGCTGCCCTCCCAGAGCCGCCGCCGCGATCGCCGGGGATGCGAACGCGAAGGACGGAGGAACGACGAGGTCCTGCTTGAGGATCCCGGCCTCGCGCCCGCGCAGGCTTCCCGTCAGCGTGTCGCCGTCGAGCCAGTACCGGGCGCGCATCACGCCCTCTCCCTGACGCCGCGTGATCTCGGCGAAATCGAGCCTCCCGTCGGCGCCGGTTCCCTGGAAGACTTCCGTGGTCAGATCTCCCGTCTCGATCGTGCTCTGAACGAGGCGGCCTCGGTCTTTGCCGGCATAGAGGATCCAGCGCTCGCGTCCCTGCTCGGCGCCCGCGGCGTCGCGGTAGACGTACGTTCCGCGCGCGATCTCGGGGCCGCGCTCGTAGCGCCCGGGATGGGAGCGCGGCGTGCCGTTCAGGATCGTCAGGACGTCGCCTTCCACGGAATCCCCCGCCGGCGTCTCGGTGAAGCGGCCGATCTCGGTCCCGTCGGGTTTGTCCACCAGGATCGTGGGCACGTTGATGATGCGCCTGCCCTGGATGACCTCGGCCGGGCGGCGGAAGTCGGAGTCGAGCGCCACCAGCCTCAGCGAGATCTTGGGATTGTCCGCCTCGTAGAGCGTCTTGACCAGTCGCGGCACAAATTCCTTGCTGTCGCCGCACCAGGTCCCGAAGACCGCCGTCACGCGCACGGGGGTCGAGACGCGCTTCCATCCCGCGACGACCGCCGGATCCGGAACGTAGGCATCCGCCAGGTGCTTCCAGACGGGCACGGTGTCCCAGAGGGTCCCCTCGCCGATCTCGCCGGAGACTCCCTGGTGGCGGGCGATGAGATAGACGTGCCCTCCCGCCGCGAACGTCGTCGCGACGCTGTCCACCTTCTGGAACCTCCCCGCCGGCTCGAGCTTCGCCGCGGCGTCGAGCTCGGCGCTCGCAGTATCAGGAGCGAGGCGGAAGGCCCCGCGCGGACCCGACGAGAGCGCACCCGTCTCGCGGTCCAGGACGTAGGCGACGTCCCCGCGAGGGGACACGAGCGCCGTCCGATGCGTCGCGCCGTTGACGAAGACCTGCACGGAGCGATCGAGCGCGCCGTCCACGTAGACGTCGCGCGTGGCGTCGCGCCACGAGGGTTCGGCGGCGGAAAGCGCGGCGGCGAGAGCGAGGAACCCGAGGAAGGAGAGCCAGGCGCGGGGGCGGCGCGTTCTCATGGAGTCCTCCTGCCGCCTGCAACGCCGCTCGCGCGGACGTTATGCCGGAGAAGAGAGAAATTCTGAGAGGATCCCGTGTCCATGGCTGCGCCGAGGGCACTCCGCTGGATCGGGCCGCTTCTCCTGCTCGCGGCGCTCGTCCTGCTCGGGCAACTGCTGCCGTTCAAGCAGTGGCTCATCGCCTTCACCGACTGGATCGACGGCCTGGGACCGATCGGCTTCGCCCTCTACGCCGCCGTCTACGCCGTCGTCGCCGTGCTAATGCTCCCGGCGTGGCTCATGACGATCGGCGCCGGAATGGTCTTCGGCTTCGTGCCCGGCGTGGCCGTCGTCATCGTCGGCGCGACGCTCGGCGCCGCGGCGGCGTTCCTGATCGCGCGCTATCTCGCCCGCGAGCGCGTCGCGCGGGCGTCCGAAGGCAACCCCAAGTTCCAGGCCCTCGACCGCGCGATCGGAGAGAAGGGCTGGAGGATCGTGTTCCTGCTCCGGATGTCCGTCGTCGTCCCCTACGTTTTCTCGAACTACGTGTACGGCCTCACAGCGATCCGCTTCTGGCCGTACGTGGCGGCGACCGCCGTGGGCATGATCCCCGTGACTTCCCTCTACGTCGCTCTGGGTGTCGCGGCAGGCCGGGCCGAGGGCGTCGACCCGGCGGTGCCGCGCGGTCCCTGGATCCCCGTCATCCTCGGCGCCGGCGTTCTCATCACTGCGGCGGTGACGCTGTACGTGGCGCGTCTGACCCGGAAGGCGCTGCGCTCGGCGGGCTCTCCTTGAGGCGCGAGAAGATCACTTCGAGGTCCACGTTCTCGACCTTCTGGTGGTAGACGCCGTTGAGCGTGTCGCTGCCGGGATCGTAAGCCAGCGTGTAGTAGCTGCCCGGATAGTTGACGTCGGTCATCTCGACGAGGATCGCGAGCTTCCCCGCGTCGTTCTTCCACTCCGCGCGCGAGACGCGGATGGGTCTCGGATTCAGGTACGCGGCCTCGAGCTTTCCGTCGGGTGAAGCCGACTTGATCGCAATCACGTAGTCCGCGTCGGATCGCTGCCAGAGCCCGGCGAGCTTCGCCGGATCGGCAGCGCTGGCAGATTCCGGTGCGGCGGCCGCGGGCGGCGGATTCGCGGCGGCGCTCGTGTTCTCGGCTTCCGGGCCGCAAGCCGCCGACACGAGCGCACACGCGAAAAGGGCAATCCCCAATCGCCGCGCGCCTTCGCCGCTCAGGATTTCCACCGCCAGTTTCGAATCTCGGGCATGTCCTGACCGTGCTCCTCAATATACCGCCGGTGCTCCATGAGCTTTTCGTCGAGCCGCTGGACGAGCCGCGCCCCCTCGTCGCCCAGTGCCGGCAGGCGGCGCACGGTGTCCTGCACGAGGTGAAACCGGTCGAGGTCGTTCACGACCGCCATGTCGAAGGGCGTGGTGATCGTGCCCTCTTCCTTGTAGCCGCGGACGTGGAGGTTGCCGTGGTTGCGCCGGCGATAGGTGAGTCGGTGGATCAACCATGGATAGCCGTGGTACGCGAAGATGATCGGTTTGTTCCTGGTGAACAAGCGGTCGAACTCGTCGTCCGGCAGGCCGTGCGGATGCTCGCTCGGCGGTTGCAGCCGCATCAGGTCAACCACGTTGACGACGCGGATACGCAGCTTCGGGAAGGCCTCCCGGAGAATCGACGTCGCGGCGAGGATCTCGAGCGTCGGGACGTCGCCGGCGGCGCCCAGAACGACGTCGGGCTCGCCCCCGTCCTCGTTGCTCGCCCAGGACCAGACGCCGATTCCGTCCGTGCAGTGCGCGACCGCGGCGTCCATCCCGAGCCACTGCGGCGCCGCGTGCTTTCCTGCAACGACGATGTTGACGTAGTGGCGGCTCCGCAGGCAATGGTCCATGACCGAGAGCAGGCAGTTCGCGTCCGGCGGCAGGTAGACCCGGACGATCTCGGCCTTCTTGTTGCACGCGACGTCGATGAAGCCCGGATCCTGGTGGGTGAAGCCGTTGTGGTCCTGCCTCCAGACGTGGGAGGAGAGCAGGTAGTTCAGCGACGCGATCGGGACGCGCCACGGGAGCTGCCGCGTGACCTTCAGCCACTTCGCGTGCTGGTTGAACATCGAGTCCACGATGTGGATGAACGCCTCGTAGCTGTTGAAGAGCCCGTGGCGGCCGGTCAGCAGATACCCCTCGAGCCAACCCTGGCACTGGTGCTCTGAGAGGACCTCCATGACGCGCCCTTCCCGCGCCAAAAACTCGTCGTTGGGAACGATCTCGGCTTCCCACTGCCGGACCGTCGTCTCGAACACCGCGTTGAGACGGTTGGACAGCGTCTCGTCGGGACCGAAGAGCCGGAAGTTGCGTTGCGCCTCGTTCTGCCGGACGACGTCGCGAAGGAACTTGCCGAAGACGCGCGTGTCCTCGGCGTCGCGCGCGCCCGGTGAGGGAACGTCCACAGCGTACTTCCGAAAGTCGGGAAGGACGAGCTCCTTCAAGAGCCGTCCGCCGTTGGCGTGCGGGTTGGCTCCCATCCGCCGGTTGCCCGTGGGCGTGAGCTCCTGGAGCTCCGGCACGAGTCTCCCCAGGCGGTCGAAGAGCTCCTCGGGGCGATAGCTCCGCATCCACTCCTCGAGCTGGCGCAGGTGGGCGGGGTTGCCGGCGGGATCGGACAGAGGCACCTGATGCGCCCGGAACGTGCCTTCGACTTGCAGGCCGTCCACGACCTTCGGTCCGGTCCAGCCCTTGGGCGTCTCGAGCACGATCATGGGCCAGACCGCGTGATCCGAGGCGCGGCCTCCGGTCGACCGCGCTTGACCCTGAATGGCGCGGATGCTCGCGAGGACCGCGTCGAGCGTCTCGGCCATCTGCCGGTGCACCCCCTTCGGCTCGTCGCCGACCACGAAGAACGGCTCCCAGCCGCAGCCTCGCAGGAACTGCTCGAGCTCAGCGCGGGGGATGCGGGCGAAGATCGTCGGGTTGGAGATCTTGTAGCCGTTCAGGTGCAGGATCGGGAGCACGGCGCCATCGCGTTTCGGGTTGAGAAACTTGTTGGAGTGCCAAGCCGTCGCGAGCGGACCGGTCTCGGCCTCGCCGTCCCCGATGACGCATGCCACGAGGAGATCGGGATTGTCCAGGGCGGCGCCGGTCGCGTGCGAGAGCGAGTAGCCGAGCTCTCCTCCCTCGTGGATCGAGCCGGGCGTCTCCGGGGCGACGTGGCTCGGGATCCCGCCGGGAAACGAAAACTGCTTGAAGAGCTTCTGAAGCCCCTCGACATCGCGCGTGATGTGAGGATAGATCTCGGTGTAGGTCCCTTCGAGGTAGACGTTGGCGACGACTGCGGGCCCACCGTGTCCCGGCCCGGAGATGTAGATCGCGTCGAGGTCGTAGTCCTTGATGACGCGATTCAGGTGCACGTAGACGAGATTCTGGCCGGGCGTGGTTCCCCAGTGGCCGAGGAGGCGCGCCTTGATGTGATTCGGCTGGAGCGGCTCGCGCAGGAGCGGATTGTCGCGGAGATAGATCTGCCCGACCGACAGGTAGTTGGCCGCGCGCCAGTAGGCGTCGATGAGGGAGAGAAGGTTCTCGGTCAACGGGGCGTGCTCGGTCTCGTGGGGCGCGGTGCGGCTCATGGTTCCTCCAGGACTCGGCGGGTTTCTCTTGCGATCATGACTTCTTCATCCGTCGGGATGACGCGGACGGTCACACGGCTGGCGGCCGTCGAGATGACGGGCGCGCCGGCCTGGTTCTTCTCTTCGTCGAGCTCGGCATTGAGGAAGCGCAAGCCGGCGCAGATCCTCCGGCGGATCTCCGGGGAGCGCTCCCCGATTCCGCCGCTGAACACGAGCGTGTCGAGGCCCTCGAGCGCCGCGGCGAAGGCGCCGATCCATTTCCGGGCGTGGTAGCAGAAGATCTCCACGGCCTCGGCCGCGCGGTGGTCACTCGCCTGTCGTTCCAGGAGGTCGCCCATGTCGGAGGTCGTGTCCGATATACCCCGAAGCCCGCATCGCTCGTTGAGCAGCGCGTCGATCTGGCCCGGGCCGGCGTTCTTGGCTCGCACCATGTGGACAACGACGCCCGGATCGAGATCACCGGGCCGCGTGCCCATGACGAGTCCCGAGGTCGGCGTGAATGCCATCGAAGTGTCGATCGGCCGTCCCCCGCGCACCGCGGCGAGGCTCGCTCCCGAACCCAGGTGCGCGAAGACGATTCGACCAATTGCGGCTTGCTCGCCCGCCGTGCGTCGCAGCTCCTCGAGGAGATACGCGTAGGACAAACCGTGGAAGCCGAGCCGCCGCACGCCCGCGTCCGTGAAGGAGCGTGGGATCGGGAGAATCTGCGCGACGCGCGGAAGGTCGCGGTGGAAAGACGTGTCGAAGCAGGCCACCTGCGGGAGCTCGGGAAACTTGCACGCGAACGTCCGGATGAGGGCGATCTCCCGGGGCAGGTGGGCCGGGTCGAGCGGGATGCTCTGGTCGAGCTCCGCGAGAAGTTCCGGCGTCACGCGCCGGGTCTCCTGGATCTGCGTCCCGCCGTGAACGACGCGGTGCCCGATGGAAGTGAGGCTGCGCGCCTCCGGCCTTCCCCGAAGCCAGTCGGCGAGCCAGGTGGCCGCTCCGGCGTGATCGCGGGCATCGACGGGCTCTTTCAGCGGCGGTGCGTTCTCGATTGTCGCGGTCAGGATGGTGCCGTCGACGCCGATGCGCTCGATCGCGCCGCGCATCGCGCGATCACCCGTAGAGTCGCCCGTGAAGATCGAGAACTTGATCGACGAGGAGCCGCCGTTGACCGCAAGAATCCGAAGGGCCCTGGCTGCCGCCGCCGTTCCTCGAGGGACTGTCATCCCGAAATTGAGATATCACAGGGATACGAAGGCGGAACGATCGTCCACGTCTACAAATCGCAGGCCGCTCTCGTCTATCGCCCCGTCACCGCCGGCTCTTCGCCTACTTCGAGTACCGACCGGTACACGAGACCCGCGAGAATCGCTCCTCCGATCGGCGCGAGCCAGAAGAGCCAGAGCTGCTGGATCGCCCAACCCCCGACGAAGATCGCGGGCCCCGTGCTTCGCGCCGGATTGACCGAGGTCTGCGTCACGGGGATCGAGATCAGGTGAATGAGAGTCAGCGCCAGCCCGATCGCAAGACCCGCGAAGCCGACGGGCGCGCGCCGATGCGTCGCGCCGAGGATGACGATCAAGAACATGAACGTCATGACGACCTCGCAGATCAGGCCGGCGGTGAGCGAGTAGTGCCCGATCGAGTGCTCGCCGTAGCCGTTGGCCGCGAAGCCGCCGAGCTGGAAGTCGGGCTTGCCCGTCGCGATCAGGTAGAGGACCCCTGCGCCGGCGATCGCTCCGGCGACCTGCGCGACGACATATGGAATCAGCAGGCCCGCGGGGAAACGCCCTCCCGCCCAGAGCCCGAAGGAGACCGCGGGGTTGAAGTGGCCGCCGGAAACAGGCCCGAGTGCATACGCCGCCGTCAGCACGGTCAGGCCGAAGGCGAACGAGACGCCCAGCAGCCCGACCCCGACCTGAGGAAACGCCGACGCGAGGATCGCGGTCCCGCAGCCGCCGAGCACCAGCCAGAACGTTCCGAGGAATTCCGCCGAGAGCTTCGAAAACATTTCACTCCTCCGCTATTTCTGGAACCCGGACCACTCGAGCGGCGAGCGTGGGCTCTTTTCATACATCAACCGGGAAGCTCCGGGCGTAAGAAAGCTGCGAAACCGACCGAAACCGTAAGGTGATACGGTCGCGGAGGCGGGACGCACTCCCGCGGCCCCGCGGTTCGAGGAGGTGGCCATTGCAGAAAATCATCCGAATGGCGGCGGCGCTGAGCCTGTTCGCGCTCCTGGCCGCGCCGACGGTGACGCGGGCGGCGACAAAGAAGGAGGACGCACAGAAAGAGGTCACTGGAGCAGCCACGACGCTCGACCACTTCATCGCGGACCCCGACATGACCTGGTTCCGCGAGCACGCCAAAGAGGCGAAGGGGCTGCTCATCTGCCCGACCGTGGTGAGGGCCGGCTTCATCATCGGCGGATCGGGCGGGCGTTGCGTCTTCGTCGCGAAGGGCGAGCACGGCTGGACGGGACCCGCCTTCTACACGATTGGAACGGGGAGCGTCGGCTTCCAGGCCGGAGTCGAGAAATCCGAGATCATGCTTCTCGCGATGACCCAGAAGGCCGTCGATTCCTTGATGAGCAACTCATTCAAGATCGGAGGCGAAGCCAGCGTCTCCGCGGGACCGGTGGGAACCGGCGCCGGAGCGACCGCGACGGACTTTGTCAGCTACACCCGAAGCAAGGGTGTATACGCAGGCGTCAACCTCACCGGGGCCGTCATCAATCCGACGGAGGACTACAACAAGGCGTACTACGGCAAAGCGGTCTCGCCGATCGACATCATCGTCAAGGGTGAAGTCCACAGCAAGGCCGCGCTGATCGCGAAGGCAAAGAAGCTGTACGGCGAGTAAGGTCGCCCCGGACAGCCCTCGCGGGAGCTATCATTCGGGCCCATGCCGGTGACCTATCGGATCGACCCGGAGCGCAAGCGCATCCTGACGCGCTGCGAGGGCAACGCCATGCTCGCGGAGGTCCTCGCGCACTTCGACGAGCTCGAGCTCGACTCGAACTGCCCTCCCGGCGCCGACGTGCTCCTGGATCTGTCGTCGATGACGAATCTTCCCAACGTGGGTCAGATCCGCACGGCGGCCGACCGCGCCGGCGACGCCTCGCGTCGCGTGCGCTTTGGTTCCATCGCCATCGTGGTCAAGAGCGACGCGCTCTTCGGCATGGCGCGCGTCTTCGAGGCGTTCACGGACCGGTACTTCGCGCGCACGTCGGTCTTCCGCAACCGGGAGGCCGCCGAAGCGTGGCTCGACAAGCCGACGTCGCATTGAGACGAGAAAGCCCCCTCTCCCGTCGCGAGAGAGGGGGCGGCCGACGCTCCGCTACGGGGTCAGGACCTTCCGCAGGATGCCTCCGACCTCGGCGCCGCCTTTCTTGTCGACGTAGTCCACGACGATCGGGGTGAACTTCCCGACCATGTCCTTCGAGAGCCCGAGCTTCTCGAAGCTCGAGCCCAGGCCCGCCAGACCGGCGGCCGAACCTCCGGCCTTGCCGAGGGCCGAGCCCGCGACGTCCGAAGCCGTGTCCGAGGGAGGCGCCTTCTTGATGAGCTCCGCGGCCTCGGGCACCGCGTTCGCGATCTTTCCGTAGTCGTCCTTGGGCAGGGCCGTCTGCGCGTAGTTGAAGATGGCGCCCGCGCCTCCGGCCGCCTGCTCGTCCGAGATGTTGAGCTGTTTGGCAAGCGTCTGGACGAGCGAACCCTCGTCGGCGGCCAATGCGAACGCGGCGAAACCCAGGACGAAGAGGGAAACCAGCGCGATCCGTCTCATGGAAACCTCCTTGAAAACAACCACACGACCTCGAGATCCGCCGACGGCCGCCGTGAGGACCATCCCCGTGGCGCTTCGGAGCCGGAATCGGAGCGATTGCAGCATCCTCATGGCGGCCTCCCGTCGTCGATCGGGAAGCTTATCGCCGCCCCTCGAACGCCGCAAACGCGCGGACGCCACGCTCGATCGATCCGGATTCGTGCGATCCTCTCGCCAGGAATGCGCGCGTGACCCGACTCCGCCCGGCGAAGGCCTGTCTGGCCGTCGCTGCCTTCCTCGGCGCCGCTCCCGTCCTCGCCCAGAAGACCGACGTCATCGTCCTCCAGGGAGGAGACCGCATCACCGGAGAGATCAAGGACTACGACCAGGGCCGGCTGACGGTGGACACGTCGCACTCGAGCTGGATCAAGATCAAGTGGAGCCTGATCGTCTCGATCACGTCCGACAAGATCTTCGACGTCGAGACGATCGACGGCGTCCATCACTACGGCACTCTCGCTCCGTCGGACCCGGTCGGACGGCTGACGATCGTCGAGGCGACGGCGCCGATCACCGTCGCGTTTTTCGACGTCTTCGACCTGGCTCCGGTCTACCAGACCTTCTGGAGGCGCTGGGAGGGATCGCTCGACCTCGGTTTCAACTACACGCAGTCGAGCAACCTGACCCAGTTCAATCTCAACTTCGAAGGAACCTACCGTATGAAGGACGGCCAGTTCGTGACGAATCTGTCGGCGTTCTTCAGCCGGCAGAACGGAGTCACCGGCGCCGAGCGCGGGGCCGCCGGAATCCTTTACGAGCGATTCCTCGGAAACCGGTGGATCCTGGAAGGAGGCATCGGTCTCGACCGCAACATCCAGCTCGGACTGAAGATCCGCGAGTTCGTCGGACTCGGCGCCGGACGCTACGTCGTCCAGACCAACCAGTCACAGGTATTGGTCTACGCCGGCGTCACGGCCAACCACGAAGTGCCGGTGGATGGAGCCAACATCGACAGCGCGGAGGGCCTCGTCGGGAGCCGGTACTCGTATTTCATGTACGACTTCCCCAAACTCACCGTGTCGGCAACCGCGCAGGTCTTCCCCAGCCTCACCGTGTCGGGCCGCGTCCGCGTCGAAGCCGACGCCTCGGTCAAACGCGAGATCATCTCGGACTTCTACCTGGCGATCTCGGTCTTCGACAGCTTCGACAGCAAGGACCCGACGACCCTTCAGCCAAAAAACGACTGGGGCCCGACGATCTCGCTGGGCTGGCAGTTTTAACCGTCGCCTCCGCTTGCTCGGAGACCTGCCCTGCGGGCATCGGGCCCGCACCTTGCTCGCGCCGCGACCGCAATCGAGGGCGCTGTGATTAGTCGACTGGCTCCTCGCGAAATCGGCGGCTGGCTACTGCGACGGCGCGGCCCCCTCTAGGGTTGCTACGGCACCGGCAGCGGCAGCGACGCCGTGGCGGGCGGCGAGACCGGCTGACGCGCCTTCTCGAGCGTGGTGATCGTGACGTGATCGCGCTGCAGGATGTTCTTCCCGTACCCCTTCTTCGTGATGAACTCCATGTCCACCTGCAGGTACGGCACCGCCTTCGGCAGCAGTTCCTTCCGGTAGTGCCAGACCTCGCGCCAGTTGCTGTTGGAGTCGATCGCCTTGGTGCCCGGGCCGGCGAACTGGTCGGAGGTGACCGCTCGCTTCGCCGACGAAGGCTTTGCGCCGCCGGCCCCGAGGGCGGCCTGCGCATTCTGCGCGTCGAGCGAGCCCACGGTCGACATGCCCTCGGCCTCGCTCGCGTCCTCACCCGTGCGGATGGGCTTGCGCCCCACGTAGGTCGGCGGCCCCAGGAGCACGAAGACCATGCCCCGATCGGTCAGGCTGCCGCGCTGCTTCTCGTCCTGCGGAAAATACATGTCGGCGAACGCGACGCGACGCTCGAACGTCGTCTCGAAGACGTTGTCTTCGGAGCCGGGCTTCGGGTTGCGCGACGCCCAGAACTTCTGGACGAACTCGGCGCGCTCGGACGCGCTCGAAAGAGAGGCCCAGGTCCTCTTTTCCTCGGCCGTCATGATCCACTGGACGGGACCGCCGCCCCACTTTTCCCCGGGCGGCTCGCTGATGTTGGCCGGCGGCTTGAATTCCTGGTACTTGGTGAACAAAGACGTCGACCCGTCGATCGCGGGAACGTCGTCCTCCGGCGCCGAGGCCTTGCGCGCCTCTTCGAAGGCCGCCAGGGCCTTCTTCGAGTACATGCTCGGGTCCAGGTTCGCGTTGGGATTGAGCTTGAGAAACGTCGCGAACTCCTGCTTCGCGGCTTCGATGTTGCCCAGGTTGGCGTCGCACACCGCGCGGTAGAACGCGGAGGGCCCCGTGAGCTGCTGTCGGGCGCCTTCGTTGCCGGGCTTGGCGGCCTCGGCATCAAGCGCATCGAGGGTCTTCAAGGCTTCGTGCCAGGCCTCGCCCTTGACCTGCGCCTTGGCTTTCTGGAACAGCTCCGGCAGGGTCTGAGCGTTTGTGGCGAAGGAACTGGCGAGCGGCAGGAGAACGAGGGCGAGAATGCGAGCCGGTCGCGTCATGGCGGGCCTCCGGCACCGATCTTACGTCCGTTAAATGCGCAGGGGGGTGCCCTTCATTCTTCCCGGGGCTGCCCGGCGGCCGCCGCCTTGGCCGCGTCGAGCGGGTTGTCCGGGTTGCCGGGGCGCGGATTGCAGACCTCCCAGAACCTCTCGAC
>JBKOZO010000060.1:0-5268 GCA_046725935.1 Acidobacteriota bacterium
GCGTTCCGCCGCGGAACCCCTCCCTGGTTTCGCCGAGGCCAAGCCCACGGTTTTCGCCGGCCTCTTCCCGACCAACGCCGACGACTACGCCACCCTGCGGGACGCTTGCGAGAAGCTTCGGTTGAACGACGCGTCCTTCACGTTCCTGCCGGAGAACTCGACGGCCCTCGGGTTCGGCTTCCGCTGCGGGTTCCTGGGACTCCTCCACATGGAGATCGTCCAGGAGAGGCTCGAGCGGGAGTTCGACCTCGACCTCATCACGACCGCGCCGGGAGTCAACTACCGGGTGACGACGACCTCGGGCGAGGTCCTGGAAATCGTCAACCCGAACCTGCTCCCGCAGCCCAACCACATCGCCTCGATCGAGGAGCCCTACATCACCGCAACGATCATCACCCGCGACGATGTTCTCGGCGGTATCCTGAAGCTCTGCGAGGAGAGGCGCGGCAGCCAGAAGTCGCTCGAGTACGTTTCCTCGAACCGAGTCGTTCTGATCTACGACTTCCCGTTAAACGAAGTCATCCTCGACTTCTACGACAAGTTAAAGTCGATTTCTCGCGGCTACGCATCCCTCGACTACGAGTTTGCCGGCTACCGGGAGGGGGACCTCGTCAAGCTCGATATCCTCGTCAACGGGGAGCCGGTGGACGCCCTGTCCGTTATCGTCCACCGTGAGGAATCGGCGGCCAAGGGGAGGCTGCTCGCCGCAAAGATGAAAGAAATCATCCCCCGGCAGATGTTCGAAGTGGCGATCCAGGCGGCGATCGGGTCCAAGATCATCGCCCGAGAGACGGTTTCGGCCATGCGCAAGAACGTGCTCGCGAAGTGCTACGGCGGGGACATCACCCGAAAGAGAAAGCTCCTGGAGAAGCAGAAAGAGGGGAAGAAACGGATGAAGAGGGTCGGGCGGGTGGACATCCCGCAGGAGGCGTTTCTCGCCGTGCTGAAAGTCGAATGAAGAAGAAGGACGCCGAAGAAACCTCCCCGGAACGCCGGCATTCCACCGCCCGCGAATGGTACGAGTCGCTACTCGTGGCCGGCGTCTTCGTGCTCTTCGTCCGCACCTTCGTGGTCCAGACCTATCAGGTCCCGACCGGCTCGATGGAGCGGACGATCCTCGTGGGAGACCATCTCCTCGTCAACAAGTTCGCCTACGCGCCGCGCCTGCCGGCCCTCGCGAAGCTCCTGCCGTACCGCGACGTGCAACGGGGCGACATCATCGTCTTCAAGAAGCCGGGCGACGACGTCAACCCGGGCAACGTCCTGGTCAAGCGCGCGGTGGGACGGGCCGGAGACAAGATCGAGGTCCGAAACGGCAAGCTCTACGTCAACGGGGAGCCGGCGGCGGACCCGTACGTCCAGCACATGCCGTTCGATCCGAACCCGCACGACCCGCGCGAGGAGTTCGGCCCGTACGCCGTGCCGCCGGATTCCTTCTTCGGCATGGGAGACAACCGCGACAATTCGCTCGACAGCCGCTACTGGGGGCCCATTCCGCGCGCCAACATCTTCGGGCGCCCGTCCCTGCTCTACTGGTCCTACGAGGCGGAGCCGAATTCCCACATCTGGCGAGGACCGATCGCCAAGATCCGGCAGCTGGCGGACGTGGCGGTCCACTTCTTCTCGCGCACACGATGGGACCGGATGTTCACGGTCGTGAAGTAGCGCGCCCGGGGCGGCCGCTGCGGGAGCGGGCGGATCCGATCCTGGCCGCGATCGTCTTCGCCCTCTTCGCGCGCACTTTTCTCTTCCAGGCCTTCGAGGTCCCGAGCCGTTCGATGGAGAAGACGGTCCTGACCGGAGACCGCCTCCTCGTCAACAAGTTCGTCTACGCGGCGGCCCCGGGTCCGTTCGCGACGCTTTTGCCTTCACGGCCGCCGCGCCGCGGCGACGTCGTCGTGTTCCGGTTTCCCGCGGATCCGCGCCGCGACATCCTCAAGCGCGTGGTGGCCCTTCCGGGCGAGACGATCGAGATCCACGACCGCCGCGTCTTCGTCGACGGCCGCATTCTTTCCGAGCCCTACGCGTTCCACGCCGACGACCGCGTCTGGCCCGACGATCCGGCGATTCCTGAGGAGCACCGCCGGCGCGACCAGCTCGCTGCCCGGACGGTTCCGCCCGGGGCCTACTTCGTCCTGGGCGACAACCGCGACGACTCGAGCGACAGCCGCACCTGGGGGCCCGTGCCCGCGAGCCACCTCGTGGGACGTGCGCTGCTCGTCTATTGGTCGCTTCCTCCGCGCGCGTCCGACGCCCCTGCGGGTGGCGCGTCCTGGCTCACCCGCCCGTTCGAGATCCTGTCGCGCACGCGCTGGTCCCGGAGCTTCCTCCCAGTGCGCTGAGGTAAAATCAAGCGACACACGCCCTAAGAAAGGAACACGCATGAGGCGGTCGCGCGGAATCCGGGGAGGCGCCAACGTCGGCTGCATCGTCTGGCTCGTCATCCTCGGACTGGTCGGGTACGTGCTCCTGAAGGTGATCCCGGTCAAGGTAGCCACCTCCGAGTTCTACGACACGATGCAGGAGCAGACCGCGTTCGGATCCATCAAGGACCAGAAGTTCATCGAGTACGAGATTCTCAAGAAGGCCGACGAGCTCAGGCTGCCGGTGAAGAAAGAGAACCTCAAGATCACCAAGACGTCCAACGCGATCACGGTCGAGGCGCATTACGAGATCACGATCGAATTCTTCAACGGGGCGTACAAGTACGTCTGGAAGTTCGATCCCGTGGTGACGCGCCCGCTCTTCGCGGTGTAGCGCCGCGGAACCGCGTCCCATGGCGCGCGAGCCCGCCGGGCTGCCGATCTCGGAGGTCGCCCGGCGCACGGGCATCCCCGTCACGACCCTGCGCTTCTACGAGCGGGAGCTGCCCTCGCTCTTCCACGTGCGGAAGACTTCCGGCGGGCATCGCCGGTACGGCGAGACGGAGGTGAGCCGTTTCGTCACGGTCCGGCGGCTCACCGAGGAGCAGGGACTGCGGCTCGCGGACGTGCGCCGGGCGCTGCTCCCTTCGGACGAACCCGAGGCGCTGCGGGAGGAGCTGGACGGGATTCGGGAAGCCCATGGCGCGCAGGCCGATGCCCTCGAGGCGCTCGCCCGGAGGGTCGGCGAGCTCGAGGCGCGGCTCGCCGCGCTGGAGGCCTCGGGACCTCCGCGCCGGCGGAGGTGGCTGCGTCGCCCCTGACGCCGATCCAGGAATTTTTCGTACACTCCCCGGCTTGGGGAATCGTCAAGGAGAGATTTGCCATGAAAGTCCTGCGTCTTGCGTTTTGCCTGGTCGCCCTGGCGGCGGCCGCCGCCGGCACGGCCTTCGCGGACGGTCCCGCGATCGGCGCGGCGGCCCCGAGCTTCCAGCTCACCGCCATCGACGGAAAGAGCTTCTCGCTCTCCGACGCCGAGAAGCAGTACAAGGCGGTCGTCCTCGTCTTCATCGCGACGAAGTGCCCGTACTCGAACGCCTACAACGACCGGATGAAACAGATGGCGGAGGATTTCGCCAGGAAGGGCGTGCTGTTCGTCGGGATCAACAGCAACAGCACCGAGCCGGTCGAAGAGGTCAAGGAGCACGCCAAGAGCCACGGCTTCGGCTTCACGATCCTGAAGGATCCGGGCAACAAGGTCGCCGATCTCTACGACGCCAAGCGCACGCCCGAGGTGTTCATCGTTGATAAGGACGGCAAGGTCCGGTACCACGGGCGCATCGACGAGAATTACGAGGACGCCGCAAAGGTCACCTCTCCGGACCTGAAGAACGCGGTGGACGCGCTCCTTTCGGGCCAGGCGATCTCCAAGGCCGAGACCAAGGCCTTCGGCTGCACGATCAAGCGTGCGTAGGACTCGGACCTCTAGCGGTCCGCTTCGCGGACCGTGGAAATGGGAGGGGAAGTCGCGATTGGATCCTCTCCCTCGAAACACTCGGGTGTTCATGAGGGACTTTGTTCAAGCGGGCGGGGGCAAGCCCCGCCCCTACTTCCTTCTTGGAGTAATCGCCCTAATGGCGATTCTCGTCGCTTACCCCCTTCCCGCGGCCGACGCGCCGCGCCTGTCCGGAGAGCTCGACTCGAAGGGTCTGTCCGACGCCATCGGGAAGCAGAAAGGCAAGGTCGTCCTGGTGAACTTCTGGGCGACCTGGTGCGTCCCCTGCCGCCAGGAGTTTCCGGACCTGGTGCGCCTGGAGAAGGCGTACCGGGGGCGCGGCCTCGCCGTCATCGGCGTTTCGACGGACCTCGCCAAGGACCTGCCGGCCGTCGAGAAGTTCCTCGCCGGCGCCCGGCCCGACTTTCCCAACTACCGGAAGAAGAGCGGCGGCGACGACCAGAACTTCATCGAATCCGTGGACGGCAAGTGGGGCGGGGAGCTGCCCTTCAGCGTCGTCTATGCGCGCGACGGCAAGAAGGCCCGGGTCCTCTCGGGCATGCAGTCGTACGCGGATTTCGAGAAGGCGGTATCGGCTCTCCTGAAATAGGTCCCCTCCCGGGGACAGACAATCCCGACATCCGGACACTTCCGCCCGCAGATCCGTAGGGTATAAAGCGCTTGGAGCTGGACCGGTATTTGCTAATGTTCAGCCTCGGGTCGAAAACGTCCGCATACAGGAGAGCAAAGCAATGAAGCGACTCGCCATCTCCGCCCTGGTCTTGGCCCTCGCCGCCGCCCTTCCGCTCATGGCTGAAAGCCGGTCTCAGGGTAGAGGTCCTCGGGTCGTCACGCGGCCCGGAGCTTCCGCAGACGCCGCCGCCGTCGCGCCCAAGGCCGCGGCCGCGGGCTACTCGGTTCAGGTCAACATCGTGACTCGCGTGCAGGGTACTTCCCTCTTCAAGACGGCGATCGACGTCACGAACAACACCGACACAGACGGGGTCACGGCCGACTTCCAGTACTGCTACAACACCAGCGCCGGATTCGCCGGCTGCACGACGGCGTCCACGATCGGGCCGCTGTTCGCGCTGGACAACTTCCACCAGGACGACATGGTCGCGTACATCGGCGGGCTCGGCTTGATCGACGCCAACGCGCAGAACTCCTCGTTCGGGACGCTCCTCGTGACGTTCAACGGCCTCCCCTCCAACCACGGCTGGGAGGGAACGGTCACCGCCCGCACGTACAGCCCGGTCAGCACGGGCGCCGGCACGGTCGCGATCGCCTATCCCGGCTCGCTGTTCTTCGAGTCCGCGAGCCTGACGCTCGTCGGAACCATCCGCGACACGCAGGAGCATCCGACCGACGCGGGGGCGCTGCGGACCAACCTCGGCGTGACCAACACCGACA
>JBKOZO010000061.1:0-33655 GCA_046725935.1 Acidobacteriota bacterium
GTGGGAAGCGTCAGCGGCGTGGGCTCGGCCGCAACGACTTCGGCCGTCGGAGCGGGAGTCGCCGGCGCGGGCGTGGCCGCGGGCGTCGGCGGCGGAGCGGGGGCCGCTTCCGGACCGCTGGGGACCGGGGCCTTCCAGAGCGCGTAGACGGCGAGGAGCACGGCCGCGAGGACCGCGACGGCCACGATGGCGAGCGAGCGCCAGCCTCGCGCTGGCTGTGCGGCGACGACCGTGGGCGCCGTCGGAGGCGGAGGCGGCGGTGCGGCCGGCGGCGCGGGAACATCCGTGCGGGGTGTCCGAGACGGCGGCGCGTCGGCCTTCGGGTCCGGCGCGGCCGCCACGGCGATCGCGCGGCGGGTCATCTCCGACTCGCGCTGGAACTTCTCGATTCGCTTGAGCTCGCGGAGAAACGCCCTCGCGTTTTCGGGCCGCTTCTCGGGCTGCTTGGCCAGCAGCACGGCCATCACCTCGCGGCTCGCCGCCGGCAGGTCGGCCTTGATTTCGCGCGGATCGCGGGGCTCGGTGTGGAGAATCTGGTAGACGAGCGTGGTGATCGACTCTCCGGGGAAGGGGCGGGTGCCCGTCAGCAGCTCGTAGAGAACGACGCCCAGCGAAAAGAGATCCGATCGGCCGTCGAGCTTTTCCCCACGGATCTGCTCCGGCGACATGTAGGCCGGGCTTCCGATCATGGTCCCGGTCCGTGTGAGGTCGGAGGTCGTCGCGGTGGTGAAGCGGGCGATCCCGAAATCCGTGACCTTCACCCGCCCGTCCTTCGCGATCAGGATGTTTCCGGGCTTGATGTCGCGGTGGACCACGCCCCGCTCGTGGGCGTGGTCGAGCGCCTCGGCCGTCTGGCGGACGATCCCGATCTTGGCGTTGAGGGGCAGCGCGTCCGCGCCGACGAGGTAGCGAGTCAGCGGACGCCCGTCGACGTACTCCATGGCGATGAAGAACTCGCCGCGATCGCGGCCGACGTCGTAAACGGTGACGACGTTGGGGTGCTGGAGGCGGCCCGCGAGCTTGGCCTCCTTGAGGAACCGGGCCTCGACTTCCGCCGCGCTCTCGCCGCGCAGGGCCTCGGGGCGCACCGTCTTCAGCGCGACGGGGCGGTCGATCTCGGGATCGTGGGCGAGATAGACCACGCCCATGGCACCCTGACCGATGACCGCGGTGATCTGGTACCGCCCGAGCTTCGACCCCGGGGGCAGGACGCTCATTCGTCCGAGTCTTCGGAGAGGTTCTTCTCGGCGTCCCGCTCGCGCTCGGCGATCAGGGCGCGGGCCTCGTCGGCGCGGTCCGGCGGGACCATGACCCGGCTGGTGCCGAACGCGCCGAGATTCTCGGGCCACGGTGAGGCCGCGGCGTTCTCGATCTCGACCGGAATGTCTTCCGATTCGAGGAGGCCCGCGATGATCGCGGCCTCCTCGTCGTCACCCACGGCGGCGACCTCGACCCAGTCTTCCTCTTCGTTCTCGGCCATGCGTCCTTCCGTCCTGAGCTTGCGCGTCAGCGCTCGAGGCGCACGGGCACCGGCTGTTTCTCCAGGACGCGGCCGACGACCACGCCGGCGGGCGCGCCGCGCTCCCGGCACCGCGCCGCGTAGTCTTCGGCCTGCTCCGCCGGCAGCGCCACGAGCAGGCCCCCCGAGGTCTGCGCGTCGCAGGCGAGAAGCACGTCCTCCTCGGTCACGCCGTCGCCGAACGTCGCGCGCGTCTTCATGTTGCGCACGTTGCCGCGCGATCCTCCCGGAGCCACGCCTTCCGAGGCCAGCCGCCGCGCCTGCGACAAAAGCGGCAGCGATCGCGCCGAGAAGACGGCGGTCGTGCCCGACGCCTCCATCATCTCGAGCGCGTGGCCCAGGAGACCGAAGCCCGTCACGTCGGTCGCCGCGTGGACGTCGAACCCTTCCATCGCCTCGACCGCCGCGCGGTTGAGCGTGCACATCACGGTCACGGCCTCTTCCAGCGCGGCGTCGGAGAGCTTGCGCTTGGGCGCAGCGCCTTCGCTCTCCGCAACGGCCGAGTCGGCGCGGCCGGCGCGGATCGTGACCCCGATTCCGAGGGGCTTGGTCAGGACGAGGGCGTCCCCCACCTTCGCCCCTGCGTTGCGCGTCACGCGGGCTTCGTCCACGACCCCGGTTACGGCGAGGCCGTAGAGAGGGATGTCGTGATCGATGGAGTGGCCCCCGCCGATCACCGCGCCTGCCTCCGCGACCTTCTCGGCTCCGCCGCGCAGGATCTCTTCGAGCATCTCCCTCGGAAGCACCTGCATCGGGAACGCGACCGCGGCGAGCGCGAGCACCGGCCGTCCACGCATCGCATAGACGTCGGAGAGGGCGTTGGTCGCCGCGATCCGGCCGAAGAGCCGGGGATCGTCGACGACGGGCGTGAAGAAGTCGATCGTCTGAACGATCGTCTGGCCACCACCCAGCCGGTAAACGGCCGCGTCGTCGAAGAGCGCGCTCCCCACGAGCAGATTGGGGTCGGATGCCGCCGGAACGTTGCGCAGCATCGCGGACAGATCGAACTGCGGGATCTTGCATGCGCAGCCCGCTTTCGAAGCGAAGGTCGATAAGGGAGGATGGGTCTTTGTCGAAGAGCTCATCTCAGGTTTCAAGTTCCAAGCTCCAAGTTCCAGGTGATCTGTTCGACTTGGAACCTGGAACCCGGAACCCGGAACCGCGTCTTAGTCGTCGTCGCCGCGGAGCAGGAAGCCGAGCACGAAACCGACGGCCGCCGAGACCGCGATCGCCGTTCCCGGGTTTTCACGCACGTAGGAGCGGACGTCGTCCCACAGGTATCCGTAGTCCTTCTCGATGCGGTTCGCGGTCGACTTGACCGTCTTCTTCACGTCTTCGCTGACGTCGTCGAACTGATCCCGCGCCTTCGAGTAGGAGTCCCCGAGGACCTCCTTGGTGCGGTCGATCTTGTCTTCCACGAAGTCCCGGGCCCGATCGAACGGAGTCTCTTTGCCCATAGTCACCTCCGACTTGAGGGGACGCATCATATACCCTTGAAACCCGCATGCGCACCGGAACCCTGGTCCGCCGTCTGGGCTCGGGGGTGGAGAGGCGCCCGACCGGCTGGTCGCTCCGATCGATCGTCAGCGAGACGTGGCGCGGCTTCCGCGCCGATCGCGGACTCGACCTCGCGGGCTCGCTCGCCTTCACGACGCTCCTGACCGCGGTGCCGCTGCTGGCCACGTTCTCTCTCTTCCTCGTCACCTTCTTCCAGGAGAACGATGAGCAGATCCTCTCGATCGTCAATGCGGTCCTCCCCTACCAGACCGCGCGGCTGACCCAGAACCTGCGCGACTTCATCGCCGAGTCCACGGCGATCTCGGGTGTGGGTCTCGTGCTCCTGATCGTCGCGTCGGTGCGCCTGGTCTTCGTCGTCGAGGGCGTGTTCAACGCGGTCTGGGGTGCTCCCCGAAGACGAGCCAAGATCCGGCGCGTCGTGCTCTTCACCTTTTCCCTCCTCGCGCTGGGACTGGTGCTGGGCGGAATCTCCTGGGGCATCCGGGCCATGCGGCGATACGTGGAGGGAGATTCCATTCTCAACAACCCCGCGTTCGCCGCGACGATACCGTTTCTCTTGAAGGCGATCGTCCTGACGCTGCTCTTCCGTTACCTTCCGAACGCCCGCGTCCGCCTGACGGCCGCGGCCATGGCCGGCGCGACCGTCGCTTTCGGCCTCGAGCTCCTGCGGGTGGGGTTCACGCTCTACACCGACGCCATGCTGCGCATGAACCTGATCACGGGCTCGCTCGCGTTCGCGCTCATCATGATCCTGTCGCTCTACTTCGCATGGGCCCTCATCCTCATCGGCGTCGAAATGACTCACGTGCTCCAGATGCTCGCGCCCGGCGCGGAGGCCGACCGGCGGCGCGAGGGCCGAGCCGAGAAAGCGGTGCGCATGCTTCTGCGCATGTCCTCCGCGGATCCGGCGCTGCTGAAGGACCTCGAGCCCAATCCCGACACGGCTCCGGCGGAGGCTCTGGGGATCCTGGAGGACCTGAAGGACGGAGGCATCGTCGAGGGCGACGAGGCGGCGGGCTTTCGGCTGGCGCGGTCCGGCCGCGAGATCACGATCGCCAACGTGCTCGATGCTTTGACTCCCGGCTTCTACCAGGTCAACCCGTACCGGCAGGATCGCGTGGCCCTCGTCCTCGAGCCGATCTTCTACCGCCTGGACTCGGAACGCCGGCGGCTGCTCTCTTGCACGCTCGCGGAGCTGCGGCCGCGATAGTTCCGGGTTCCGGGTTCCGGGTTCGCCTAATCGGTCGCAGCCTTCGGCCAAAGCAACTTCAGCAGCGGCGGCGTGACGAACGTCGTGGCGAAGACGGCCACCAGAACCGCCACGAAGACGCCCTGCGGCAGCGCTTTCGTCGCCAGGCCCATCGACGCGAAGATCAGGCCGACTTCTCCGCGCGGCACCATGCCCGCTCCGATGAAGGTACGGCGGACGTTCCCCCACGCGGCGAAACCGGCCAGGAACTTGCCCAGAAATCCGACGGCCGTGAGCCCGGCGCCCAGGAGAAGCGCCGGGCGATTCTCGGCGACGGCGGGATTGAGGAGCCGCACGTCCACTTCCGCGCCCACGTAGACGAAGAAAACGGGCGCGAAGATGTCCACGATCGGCTTGACCGCATGCTCGATGTCGTGGCGGCGGTTCGTGCGCGCCAGAGCCAGGCCCGCCGCGAAGGCCCCGACGATCGGCGCCGACTCGGCCTTCTTGGCTCCCCAGGCGACCAGGAGCGCGAAGGCCACGGCGCTCGCCACCAGGATCCCGCGGAGGCGGCTCTTTCCGACGAGATTCACGAGCCACCTGCCGAGCGGAATCCCCAAGCCCATCGCGACCGCCAGGAACAAAATCGAGAAGATCCCGGTGCGCAGCGCGCTCGACGCGGAGAGAACACCCTTCTCGGCGACTCCCGAGACGATCGCGAGAACGACCAGCCCGAGCACGTCGTCGATCACGGCAGCGCCCAGGATGATCTGACCCTCTCTCGTCTTGAGGAGGTCGAGCTCCGAGAGGACGCGCGCCGTGATGCCGATCGAAGTGGCCGTCAGCGCCGCGCCCACGAAGACGCAGGTCAGCGGGCCGTAGCCGAGAAGGCGCGCGAGCGCGAATCCGCCCCCGAACGGCAACGCCATTCCTGTGATTGCCACCGCCAGCGCCGGTCCTCCGACGCGAACGAGCTCCTCGAGGTCCGTCTCCAGACCGACCTCGAAGAGGAGCAGGATGACGCCGATCTCGGCGAGCAGAAAGATTCCGTCCGAGAGCGGCACGAGACCCAGAACCGACGGACCGAGAATCACGCCGGCCAGGAGCTCCCCCAGGACGGCCGGTTGCCCGATGCGTTCGGCCGCGCTTCCGAAGAGCTTGGCGCCGATCAGCGCGGACGCGAAAGCCAGCAGCAAAGCCCCCAGGTCGGTCCCGTGTTCCACGGCGCGGATCCTAGTCGATCCGCGTCCTGTTACGCTCCGCACCGATGGAGGCGGAACGGGCGAGTCGCCGCAACCGCATCGCGGTCGCGGCGACGCTGGCGGTCGCCGCCTTACTTCTCGGGCTGCAGCTGCTGCGTCCGCCAATCGTCGGTCTCGCCGACAACGGAGACTTCGAGAGGCTGACGCATCCCGCCGGGCTCGCCTTCGTCAGTGCGCACCCGGAGGATCGCTACTACGGCTGGATACAGCCCCGGTTCGCCTATGTCCCACGATCCGCGGATCTTTCCGGCTATCGCAGCTCGGAGATTTTTCTCGTCGAGGCGGCGGTCCGCGCCGGCCGGATCCTCTCGAAGTCGCCGTTCTTCGACATCCGATTCCTCGGCGCGCTTCACGCGCTGCTGCTGCTCACCGCAATCGGCGCTCTGATCGCGGCGTGTCGCGATCTCGGCACCGCCGCGCAGGTCGCGGTGGCTGTCCTGCTGGTCTTCTTCTTCACCGACGTCGGATACATCGGACCCTTCAACTCTCTCTACTCGCAGACGGCGTCGCTCCTGTTCCTGCTCGCCATAGCAGGAGCCGCGGCCCTCGCCGTCCGCCGCGGGTCGCTGTCGGGAGTTCGATTCGCCGTTTTTTTCCTGGCCGCCGCGCTCTTCGTCTGCGCGAAGCCGCAGGAAGTCGTCCACGCGCCGCTCCTGTCTCTGCTGGGTGTGCGGCTGGCATGGCCGAACGCGCCGCGGCGCCGGCGCGCGGCGGCCCTGGCTCTCGCCGTCCTGCTGTGCGCACTGGCGGCCCGCTACTACCTCAGCGCGGAGCGATCGATCGGCTGGATCACCCGCTACAACATGATCTTCATGGTTCTGCTCCCCGATTCTCCTCGTCCGGCGGCGGATCTGGCCGAGATGGGCCTGGACCCGTCGCTCGCGAAGTACGCCGGCGTCAGCGCCTGGGTCGCTGAATCCCCGGCGGCGGATCCGGAGATCCGCGCCCGCGTGTACGCCTCGTCTCCGAGGGTGTTTCTGCTGCGCCATCCCGAGCGATTGCACTCGGTGCTGCGGGACGCCGTGAAATCGGCCTGGGCCCTGCGCCCGCGCGAGCTCGGCAACTTCGCGAAGGAAAGCGGACGCTCTGCGGGCGCACAATCGTTCGGTCCCTGGAGCTCGGCGCGTGCCGCTCTCGGCGGCGCGGCACTCCTCGTCGTGCTTCTCGTAGGCATTCTCGCGGCGGCGATCGCGACCTATCGCCGCGCCTCGGCGCGAGGCCGCCTCGCCCGCGAAGCGCTGACGGCTCTCGTCGTCATGACGGCGGCCGCCTTCGCCGCGGCGGTCGCGGGCGACACGCACGTCGAACTCATCCGCCATCTGTACACCTTCCAGGCGTTGTGCGATCTCGTCCTGGTGGCCGCCGTGGCGTGGCTGGTGCACGCGGGGGCGGTTCACTGGTCGACGGCGCGACGCGAAAGCCTCTCAACCGCTCCGGCCTCCGAGACCGGGCGCCTCCCGCGACCGGATGCTCCGCTCCTCGCCGCCGTCGGTGTGGCGGCCCTGATCCTCACGGTCCAGCTTCTCGTTCCGCCGATCGTCGGCCTCGCCAACAACGGCGACTTCGAGAAGGTCATGGGATACGCGGGCTTCGGCTACGGGACGGAGACCTTCGAGGAGAAGTATTTCTCGTGGATCGTGACGAAGTTCCAGCTCATGCCTCCCGGCTGGTACCCGAGCGGATATCGCACGTCCGAGACTCTCCTCGCGAGAATCGCTCGGGTCGCCGCGGCGCCTTTCTCGCGCGACGGCCTCTTCGACCTGCGCGTGCTCGGCGCCGTCCACATGCTCGTCTTCCTGGCGGGGCTCGCGTTCCTCGTCGGCGCCACGCGGGGGCTCTCGCCCCCGACCCGCTGGATCGTTGCGGGCCTCCTCGTCTTCTTCTTCACCGATGTCGGGTACGCCGCGGTGCTCAACTCGTTCTACAGCCAGACGGCATCGTTGCTTTTCCTGTTCGTCACGCTCGGCGCCGCGGCTCTGGCGATTCGTCGGGGAGTGCTGGAGGGGAAGTTGCTCCCGCTCTACTTCGCCGGCGCCTTTCTCTTCGTCGGCTCCAAACCTCAGGAGAGTCTGCTCGGCCCGATCCTGGCCGTCTTCGCGGTCAGTCTCGCCGGACCGCGGAGGCGGCCGTGGATACGTCGGCCGGTGACTTGGCTGGCGCTCTCGCTCTGCGTCTTCAGTCTCTGGTACAACCGCCAGGTCCCGTCGAGCTTCCGGAAGATCGCGCTCTACGACGCCGCCTTCGTCGAGCTTCTGCCGAATTCTCCGGATCCGGGCGCCGACCTTACGGAACTGGGGTTGGATCCTTCCCTCCTGGTCTACGCCGGCCAGAGCCCGTATCTGCCATCCAGTCCGGTCTTCGTGCCCGCGTTCGAGGAAGCCTTCTACTCGAAGTTCGGATACCGGAAGCTGATCGCGTTCTACCTTCGCCATCCCCGCCGCCTCGCATCGGTAGTCCGGAGGGGAACCGAGCAGGCGTTTCGACTGCGCTCGCGCGCTCTCGGCAACTACGAGAAAGCGCTCGGCCTCCCGCACCACGCCCAAACACGCCGCTTCGCGGTTTGGAGCGACGCGCGTCTCCGGCTCATACCCCTCGCGTGGCTCTGTCTGGCAGTGGTCCTCGGAGGCAATCTCGTCCTCGCCCTCGTCGGCTATCGCCGCGCCTCGTGCAGAGGTCGCCTCGCTCGAAAGGGACTGGTGCTGCTGGTCTGTCTCGCGGTCGTTGAGTTCCTCGTGTGCGACCTCGCGGACTCGCTCATCGGCGCCGATCGGCACCTCTACGTGTTCCAGGCGATCTTTGATCTCCTGCTCGTCGCCGACGCGGCGTGGCTCGCAGAGTTTCTCGTCCGCCGGTCGCCCCGACTCTCGGCTCCGGCCGCCGCGGCCTGAGCCGTCGTTTGCCGCCCCCTCCCCCCCGTGCTATCCTGCGCGCCCTCCGCGTGGGGCTGTAGCTCAGTTTGGGAGAGCGCGTGAATCGCACTCACGAGGTCGCCGGTTCGATCCCGGTCAGCTCCACCAAGACTTTTCCGCGACGCGATCCCTAAAGCCGGTGTGCATGGATCGAACCGGCGACCGTGGGGGGCTCGGGGGGCGCCGTGCGCCCCCCGCCTGAGCTGTCGCCGCGGACGTGCCGAGCGGAGCGAGGCGCGGCCGGTTCGATCCCGGTCAGCTTCACCAATACCGTCGCCTTGGCTCGCTCGGGATCTGCTGCGCACCCGGGAGGGGCGCCGGGAGGAGGGCGAGGCGGAGGTCACCGCCGCCCTCCGGGTCTGGCCCCGCGCGGGCCCGGGCCGCCTTCGTCCGGCTGAAGGGAAGGCTGCGGGGGGCCGTGTATCCTCTCCGGACAAGGAGGTCGCGTGATCCTCACCCGGAGGCTCGTCTTCATCCACCTGCCGAAGACCGGCGGCACCTTCGTCACCGAGGTGCTCAAGCAGGTCGTGAAGCCGCCGCGGGGCGGCAACGTCCTGGAGCGGCTCGGGCGGAGGCTGGGCGTGCGCGAGCCGGCCCTCGCGGACGTCCTCAAGCACGGCACGATCCGGGAGATCCCCGCCCGCTGGCGCGACCGACCGGTCCTCTCCGTGATCCGCAACCCCTACGACCGCCTCGTGTCCATCTACCACTTCGACTGGTGGAAGACGAAGCCGCCCCCGTGGGTCGACTTTCGGGAGCTGAAGCGCCGCCATCCCGCGTGGCCCGAGGTCCCCTTCGAGGAGTTCGTCGAGGGTTTCCAGCTCTTCCGGAAGCTGAAGGGCCCCGCCCTGCCCCCGGAGAAGCAGCTGGGCACGATGTCGGAGCACTTCGTGCGCTTCTATTTCCGCGACCCCGATGGGGCCTTCCCCCGCATCGACGATGCTTGGATCGCCTCCCGCGGATGGGAGCGGGACATGGCCCCTGTGAAGTTCCTCCGCATGGAGAACCTCAACGCCGACCTCCACGCCGCCCTCCTCGCGGTCGGCTACCCCGAGGACGACCTCGCCTTCATCCCCTGCCTCGGGCGGATCCTCCCCCCCAAGTCGAAGCGGGGGTCCGGGGGCCGGTGGGAGGACGCTTACACTCCGGAGCTGAAGGCCCGGGTCCGGGAGCGTGAGAGGCTCCTGTTCGCGATGTTCCCGGAGTACGACGTTTGATCCGGGAACCGGTCTTCGTCCTCGGCGCCCCGCGATCGGCCACGGCGCTGCTCTTCCAGACCCTGGCCCGCTCCTCCCGACGAGGATGACGGACCTCGCCGACATACCCAGAGCGGCGGCCCATGGTGGGACGAGCCCGGAGGCGGCGAGCGGCACGGAGAGGAGGTTGTAAGCGAACGCCCAACCGACGTTCTGCTTGAGCAGCCGCCGGGAACGTCGTGCGATGCCGGGCAGCCGCAAGGGCGCAAGATTCCTTCCCCGGATCACAAAGTCACTCCCGAGCAGAGAGAGCTGCGGCGCTTCCCCAAACGAGACGGACCCGCTCGCGGCCGCAAGCGTGGGCGCGACGTACAAGCCATCCGAAGGACTCCCCCAAACGCTCGACGCGCTTCCGCCCATCTCCCTGCGAAGCGCGGGCGTCCGGCACATCACGGGCGCGGATCCGCGTGGACTCCAGCGAGGAGGTCACCCGCCGGCGCGCGGCGCTTCTCGCTCGCGGAGTCAGCGCGGGCGAAGAGCGCCGGGAGGAGTGCTGCTACGCGGCCCAAGACAAGTTCTGGGTCGCGGATCCCGACGGAAACCGCTGGGAGATCTACACCGTCAAGGCGGACATCGAGCAGAAGGCGGATCCCGCCACGGCCTGCTGCTGCCCGAGCTGACCGGGATCGTCCGAGCGGGCCGGACCGTAATAGTCTTCGAGTGCGGGAAGCCGCTTCCCCGCACTCGGAGGTGAGCGATGGCGAAGGCGATGTTCGGTGCGGGGTGTTTCTGGGGAGTCGAGGAGACGTTCCGAAAGGTTCCGGGCGTCAAGGACGTGGCGGTGGGCTACAGCGGCGGCACGCTCGAGAACCCGACGTACGAGGACGTCTGCACCGACCGCACGGGCCACGCCGAGGTCGTCGAAGTGGACTACGACCCGGCGGCGGTCTCCTACGACAGGCTCCTCGACGTTTTCTGGAACGGCCACAACCCGACGCAGCTCAACCGCCAGGGGCCGGACGTCGGAAAGCAGTATCGCTCGGTCATCTTCTTCTACACCCCCGAGCAGGAGGCGGCCGCCCGCGCGTCCAAACAGGCGCTCGAGAAAAGCGGGAGGTTCGCCCGGCCGATCGTGACCGAGATTTCGCCGGCCCAGAGGTTCTGGCGCGCCGAGGACTACCACCAGAGGTATCTGGAGAAGCGCGGCCTCGGCTCCTGCCACGTGTGAGGTAGTATCCGCGGCTCGTACCCGTAACGCTTCGAACGTAACGAAGGAGAAAGCCCCATGAAGAAAGTCCTCGCTCTTTCCCTGCTCGCCGCCGGCGTCGTGGCCGCCGCCGCGGCCCAGACGACACAGGCCCAGCCCGGCGCCCAGAAGGCCGACATGCCGGAGCTCAAGCAGGGCGACATCGACTTGCAGAGGCTCAACGACGCCCTGGGAAAGAAGCGTCGCGAGCTCTTCGCGGCCGGCATGGGCGGTCTCACGCCCGAGCAGCAGGAGAAGTTCTGGAAGATCTACGGGGATTTCGAGAAGGAGAAGGACGCGCTCGGTGCCACCCGCCTGCAGCTGCTCCAGCAGTACATGAAAAACTTCGCGACGCTCTCGGACGCCGACATCGTGAAGATGGCCAACGCGGCCAACGACATCCAGAAGGCGTCGTCGGACCTGCGCATGAAGTATTTCGGGATCATCAACCAGCAGCTCGGTGCGAAGGCGGCGGGCCGCTTCTACCACATCGACGACTACCTCACGACCCTGCTGCGCCTCTCGATCCTGGACAACATGCCGGCGCTCCAGGTCGGTCAGTAACCGTCTCTCGAAACCTCAACGGCTCGCGGCGAGGCGCTCCCGGATCAGGGCCAGCGCCTCGTCGCGCTCCGCTCCCTCCAGCGGCAGCCTCGGCGGACGCACGCGCTCGGATCCCATCCCCGTCTCCTGCTGCACGAGCTTGATGAGCTGGACGAACTTGGGCACGACGTCCAGGCGCAGCAGCGGCAGGAACCACTCGTAGAGCGTGCGCACGCGCGCGGAGTCTCCCGCGCGCGCGAGGTCGAAGAGACGCACGGACTCCTCCGGCAGGGCGTTGACCAGTCCGGCGATCCAGCCGGTCGCGCCGGCGGAGATCCCTTCGACGATCAGGTCGTCCACGCCCACGAAGATCGCCACACGATCACGAAGGAGGGATCGGATCGCTGCGATCCGCCGGACGTCGCCGCTCGACTCCTTGACCGCCTCGAGGTTCGCGTGGCGCGACGCCAGCGCGGCCAGCTCTTCGGCGGAGACGTCCGTGCCGTAGGCGATCGGGTTGTTGTAGAGCATGCACGGAAGGCTCGTCGCCCCGATGACGGCCGAGAAGTGCGCCGCCGTTTCGCGGCGGTCGGGCCGATAGACGTATGGCGGCAGGACCATCAGACCGTCGCAGCCTTTCTCGCGGGCGAGCCGGGCCGTGACCATGGCCTCGGCGGTGGAGAGCGCCGCGATTCCGGCAACCAGCGGCGCGCGGCCGGAAAGCGCGCGGCGGCAGGTCTCGAGGATCTCCCCTTTCTCCTCGAACGTCAGCGTGGCCGATTCGCCGAGCGAGCCGAGCGGCACGAACCCGGTGCACCCGGCGCCGAGCATCTTCTCCAGATGCCGCGGCAGGAAATCCAGGTCCACCGAAAGGTCCTCGCGGAAAGGCGTGGTCACCGCGGGAAAGACCCCCTGCCACCTCATGCGGACTCCTCCATCGCGACGATCTCTCCGAGCGACGCCGGCTTGACCGGCGGGCGTACCGTATCGGATTCCCAGCCGAAGAGAAACGCGAGGGCGGGTCCGCACACACGCCCCTGGCACGGCCCCATCCCGGCGCGGGTGGAGAGCTTGGCTTCGCGCAGGCCCGTGCAGGAGGCGATCGAGCCGTGGGGCACGTCCTCGCAGCGGCAGACGATCGTGTCCGCCCGGACGAGAGCGGCAATCTCCTTTCTGGGCCGGAACGCGCGGTTCATGACCGCCGCGAGCCGGCGGCCTCGCGCGCGAGCGGCGGCCAGGCGTCGCGCCTCCCGCGCCGGGAGAGCTCCCCTCGCGGCCGCCGTGATTCCCGCCCGCTCCCCCTCCGCGATCGCGACCTCGATTCCGGCGACGCCGCAGGGCTCCCCGGCCACGAAGACGTCCTCGACGCTGGTCGCCTGCCTGTCTCCGGCCACGACCGCGCCGCCCCGGATCTCGCAGCCGAGAAGCCTCGCCAGCTCGACGTTGGGCACGAGGCCGAACCCGACCGCGGCCAGGTCGCAATCGACTCGAAAACGTCCGCGGCCGTCGGTCAGTACGACGGATTCGAGCCTTTCCCGCCCTCCCGCCTCGACGATCCAGGTCCCGGTGCGGTACGGCGAACCCGAGAACGCGCGCCGGTACGCGGCCGCCTCGAAGATGCGGCGCGGATCGAGCGCCAGAGCCGCGCCGAAACGCACGAGCGAAGCGAGGCTCGCCTGCTCCGCCACGAACTCGACGGTCGCGCCGGCCTTCGAAAGCGATGCCGCGACCGGGAGAAGCAAGGGGCCCGAACCGGCGACGACGGCCCTCCGGCCGACGAACGAGGCACCCGACTTCCAGAGCGCCTGGGCGCCGCCGGCTCCCATGACGCCGGGAAGCGTCCAGCCCGGGAACGGCAGAAAGAGCTCGCGTGCGCCGGTCGCGAGGACGAGACGCCGGGCGCGCAGCCGGAGCATCCCCTTCGGCGTTTGGGCGGCGATGCGGAATTCGTTCGTTTCGCGCTCCGCGTCGAAGACCGCCGACTCGGTCCGGACGGCCGCGCCCGACCGCGCCAGCCTATCGAGCCAGCGGCGCGCGGCACCGGGAGCGGGAGCAGCGGGAAGGTGTCGATGGATCTGACCTCCCGGAGCGAGACCCTCGTCGATCAGGACGGTCGCCGTGCCGCTCTCCGCCGCGCGGCACGCGGCCGCGATCCCCGCAGGGCCTCCGCCCACGACGGCCACTTCGCACTCGAGCGTCTCGGTCTCCCCGACCTGGGACCCGGGACCTGGGACCTGGAACTCTCCCGTCTCAATCGCCATCCCGTCCCGCACCATCTCCATGCACGCGCGCCGGTGCGGAATCCCGTCGATCGTGACGCGGCATTCGAAGCACACGCCCATGGCGCAGAGCGCGGCGCGCCGGGAACCGGTGACGGAGACGCGGCACGCGGCCAACCCCGCGTTCTCGAGCGCCGCGGCGACGGTGATCCCGCGCTCGGCCGCCACCGGACGGCCGTCGAGAGACAGCCCGGCGTTCTCAGGCATGTGCGGGCTGCGGGAAGGCGCGCATCGGTGAGTAGGGAGAGGGATCGATCGCGCTCGGGCGCCCGACGATCGCGTCGGCGAGGAGCTCCCCGGTGGCCAGCGCCGTCGTCACGCCGAGGCCTTCGTGCCCCGCGGCGACGAAGAGATCCGGCGTCGCCTCCCAGCGGCCGATGAGCGGAAGGTTGTCGGGTGTCGCGGGCCGAAAACCGACCCACGTCCGGATCGCCGACAGATGAGCGAGCTCCGGCACGAACTCGAGTCCGCGCCGGATCATCCGGGCCCGAATCCGCCGATTGATCGAAGCGTCGAGACCCACGAACTCGCGCGAGGAGCCCAGCAGCATCTGGCCCGTCGCCCGGGGCTGCAGGTTGAACGCCACGGATTCCGGCGAGGGGGTGTGTGCGCTCTTGAGATACCCGAGCTCGACGAGCTGGTGGCGGCAGAATCCCGGGTAGCGGTCGGTGATCACGAGGTGCCCCTTCCGCGGAGCGATCGGAAGACCCGGCGTCAGGAGCGGCGCCGCGACTCCGGCAGCGTTGACGACGTATTTCGCGCTCCGGCTTCCCGCCGCCGTCTCGACCCGCCCGGGTCCGATCGAGGTCGCCTCGACGCCTTCCCGCCGCGATGCGCCGCGCGCCTGCGCCTGCTCGAGGAGGAAGCGCGCCGCGTTGACCGGATAGAGGACGCGGTCGGCGGGGACACGCAGCGCTCCGGCGAGTCCCGGCCGCAGGCGAGGCTCGGCCGCGGCGAGGCCGGCGGCGTCGAGCTCCTCGACCTCGACCCCGCGTTCCCGATAGAAGGCCGCCTTGCGGCGGACGTGCGCCATCTCTTCGTCGTCGGCCGCGATCCACAGCGTGCCGGTGCGCTCGTCCTCGCAGGAGGGAGGCAGGTTCGCGGAGAGCTCGGTCCAGAGGCGGCGCGACCTCGCCGTGAGAGCGAACTGCGCCTCCGAGTCGTCCATGACCACGAGGTGGCCCATCGCCGCCGCCGTGGAGCCGCCGCCGCAGAAGTGGGAGTCGAGGACCTCGACCGAGAGACCTTCCGACGCCAGAGCCCGAGCGCACGCCGCGCCGACGATGCCCGCGCCGACGACGAGGACGTCAGGCGACGGCATCTCCCACCGGCAGTCCGGCGCGGAACGGGTCGCGGGGATCGAAGAACAGCGTCGCGCGGCCGGTGACGAAGGCTCGCCCCTGAATCCGAGGGTGGAGCTCTCCCCCCTCTTCCTCGAGCCAGCCGGTGAAGAGGCTGCCGGTGATCGACTCCTGGCGAAACCGACGCCCGACCGCAAGCTCGCCGCGGGCGTGGAGCGCCGCCATCTTCGCCGACGTGCCGGTGCCGCACGGAGATCGGTCGTAGGCGCCGCCGGGACACATCACGTAGTTCTTGCTGTCGGCGTCGGCCCGCTGCGGGGGGCCGTAGAGAATGACGTGGTCCACGAGCTCCCCGCCGTCTCCGCGGATTCTGCCTTGGGCCAGCGCCTTCTGGATCGCGAGGGTCGCCGTGCGCAGACTCTCGAGGTTCCGCGCGTCTACGGGCTGCTCCACACCGCTCCGGACGAGGAAGAACCAGTTGCCCCCGTAGGCCACGTCGCCGACGACCGTTCCGAGTCCGTCGACCTTCACGGCCACGTCCCGGGTCATGCAGCGCGCGGGAACGTTGCGGATCGTGACGAGCCCGTCGGGCGAGAGCTCCGCTCCCACGGTGCCGACCGGAGTGTCGAGGCGGATCGCGCCGGGTCCGATTCGGCCGAGGTGCGCCAGCGTCTGCACGACGCCGATGGTGCCGTGGCCGCACATCCACAGCGGTCCCACGTTGTCGAAGAACACGACGCCGGCCGAGGAGCCCGCGGAGACCGGAGGCGTCAGCAGCGCGCCGACCAGGGCGTCGTGGCCTCTCGGCTCCAGGACCACCGCGCGCCAGAGCGCGGCGTCGCGCTGCGCGAGCTCCTTCCTCCGGGCCTCCATCGTCGGCGCCGAAAAGGGAGGCCAGCCCGACACGACGACGCGCGTGGGCTCTCCTTCGGTGTGCGAGTCGACGACCTCGATCGACCCGGGAAGCTCCGCCGTCACACCGGCTCGCGCGTGTACGCGCCGTCGACGAGTCTCCAGATGCCCTTCGGGTTGGCGTCCTGCAGCTCCTCGGGCAGCGAGCGCTGCGGGAAGTCCTGATAGCAGACGGGCCTCGCGAAACGGAAGATCGCGGCGGTCCCGACAGAGGTCTCCCGCGAGTCCGTCGTCGCCGGGTAGGGTCCGCCGTGCTGCATCGCGTGCCCGACTTCGACCCCGGTCGGGAAGCCGTTGAAGACGAGGCGTCCGACCTTGCGCCGGAGGATGCCGACCAGCTCCGCGTACTCGGCCAGGTCCTTCTCCGTGCCGTGGATCGTGGCCGTCAGATGGCCCGAGAGGCGGCGCGCGAAGGCGAGCAGCTCGGGCCGCGACGCGCACCGCACCGCGATCGTCGCGGGCCCGTAGAGCTCCTCAGACAGGCGCGGATGCCGCGCGAACACGCGATCGTCCGTCAGCAGCAGGGCCGCGTGGACGTCGGTCTCCGGATGAGACCCGGCTCCCTCCGCGCGGGCGCCCACGCTGACGCCGGGCAGGCGCGCGATCTCGGCGACTCCCTCGTCGTAGGCGGCTTTGATGCCGGCGTGGACGGTCGTGCCGACGGGCGCCGCGCCGAGCTTCTCCCCCGCCGCTTTTAGGAACGCGCTCGCCGCCGGCGAATCCACGACGACCGTCAGGCCGGGGTTCGTGCAGAACTGCCCCGAGCCCAGCGTCACTGAAGCCGCGAGACCCGCCGCGATCGCCTCGCCCCTCTCGGACAGCGCCCCCGGCAGCACGAAGACCGGGTTGGAGGAGCCCATCTCGGCGTAGACGGGGATCGGCTCCGGGCGCATCGCCGCGGCGTCGAAGAGCGTGCGGCCGGCGTTGAGCGATCCCGTGAACGCGGCCGCGCGGATCAGCGGATGCGTCACCAGCGTCAGTCCAACCTCGGGAGACGCGCCGTGCAGCATCGCGAAGACGCCTTCGGGCATGCCCGTCTCGCGAGCCGCGGTGCGGATCGCCGAGGCGGCGAGCTCCGAGGTACCGGGATGCGCCGGGTGCGCCTTGACCACGACCGGGCAGCCCGCCGCCAGAGCCGAGACGGTGTCGCCTCCGGCGACGGAGAACGCCAGCGGGAAATTCGAAGCGCCGAAGACGGCCACCGAGCCGATCGGCACGCGCATGCGCCGCAGGTCCGGCCGCGGCTGCGGTTTCCGGTCCGGTACGGCGCGGTCGATGCGCGCGCCCACCCACGAGCCCTCCTCGATGTACTCGGCGAAGAGAAGCGCCTGGGAGACCGTTCGGGCGCGCTCGCTCTCGAGACGGGGCAGCGGGAGCGCCGTTTCCGCCGACGCACGCTCGAGGAGGCGGTCGCCGAGCGCCACGATCTGCTGCGCGATCGCGCGGAGGAATTCGGCGCGCCGCGCGGCGGTCAGCGCCGCGTAGGCGTCGAAGGCACGGTCGGCGGCCCGGGCCGCGGCGTCGATGTCGGCGACGGACGCCTCGAAGAACTCCCCCTCGAGGACTTCCCCCGTGGCGGGGTTGCGGCCGCGGATGAGCGCCCGCGCGATTCCGGGCTGGTCGGGAGGAGGCGCGGATCGGAGGCTCACAGGTCGCTTTGTCTCCTACGGGATCTGGCTGCGCCACCGGCGCTCGGCTCGGCAAACAGGCCTCGACCGAGCGCCTGATCCCTCTCTCGCTCCGGCTCCCGCAGCGCGAGGCTCCTCCCCTCGGGAGACTCCTCGCGCTGCGAACGAAAGCCGCAGTTCCCCGGGCCGAGCCACATGCTCTAGCTTCCGGCCGACTGGACGGGCAATCCGTCGAGCTTCGTCTTCAGAGCCGCCGTCAGACTCTCGGAACGCTGCGAGGCCGGCAGGCTCTCGTCGTAAGCCTGAGCCTCCTGCAGCGTGCGGCGCGCCGCCGGCACGTCGCCCTTGGCCCGGTAGATGTCGGCGCGCACGAGCCACACGCGGATCTTGCGAGGCCCGTAGACCTTGCCGAGCGCCGTGTCGTTGGCCGCCAGCGCCTCGTCGTAGCGCTTGAGCTTGAGATAGACGTACGCCAGCCGCGCGGGCGGGTTGTAGTCGTCGGGAAACGCCTGAGCGGATTTCTCGAGCATCGGGATCGCGCGCTCGAGCTGCCCCGCCGCCTCGAACGCGTTCAGGCGATTGGGATCCAGAGCCGTGAGCTGCTCGGGCGTCGTCGCCTTCGCCGCCTCGGCGTCGAGGTACGCCACCCATTCCAGCGACAGCTTCTCCTGCCCTCCGGCGTCCTTCGCGTCCTCGCGCGCGTTCATCACCGATGCGTAGAGCGCCGACCGGTCGTCGGCCGCCATCGGCACGCGCGGATTCGCGATCAGCGAGCGCGCTTCGGACTCGAGAGTGGCGATCGTGTCCGCGCGTCCGGGATCTCCTGCGGGGACCTCCAGAGCGCAGTCCAGGCCGATTCCGGCGAGATTGGCCGCGGAAGGACCGGTGCGCAGCTTCTCGAGCGCCTGCTTCGCGAACTGCGCGCATTCTTTCTTCTGGCCGGTCGTCGAAAGCGACCAGAGCAGGGCGTCGGCCGCGCGCGCGTAGTCCGGAGAGCTGACCGGCGTGCGAGCGAGCGCCTCGCGGTAGGCGGGCGCCGCCTCGGCGTATCGTCCGGCGCTGTAGAGTCCGTCCGCGCGGGCCAGCGACTCCGCGGCGCCCTTCTTGCCCCCGGTTCCGGCTCGTTCCGCCTGAGTGAACAGCTTCTCGAGCTGGCCGACCGTCGCGCCGCCGACCCAGCGCATCACGATCTGCTCGCTCTTCGGATCGATCACATAGAAGGAGGGCCAGACCTTGACGGGATACTTCGCGGTGAACGCCGCGTTCTGCTTCTTTTCGGTGTCGATCGAGAGCCAGACGAACCGCGAGGCGTCCTTCGCGAGCGTGCGGTCGGTGAAGACGAAGGCGCGCATCGACCGACAGGTGTGGCACCAGGGCGCCCACGCCTCCGCGAAGATCGGCCGCTGTTTCGCGCGCGCCTCGGAGAGGGCCCGGGCGTAGTCGTCCTCGATCCACGGAAAGACCGAAGTCTCCGCCGCGAGCGGAGCAACCGCCGCCGCCGCCATAACGGCGAGCGCCGACAGCGCGACGCGAAGGCGCCTCAGTCTCATGGCTTGCTTCCGGGCTTGGGCGGGAACGAATCGAACATCTTCGCCACCGCCTTGTCGATGTTCTCCTGGGAGACCTGGTCCTGGCTGGTGATCGTGTCGGTCGCCGTACCGCGCCAGACCAGCGACTTCTTCTGCGAGTCCACGAGATCCACGATCAGGGTTCCAACCGGGACTTCGCTGACCGTGGCGGTCGTGGTCGACCAGCCCCCCGGACCCCAGCCGTACCACCCGTACCAGCCGCCGTACCCGTAGGTGTTGTAGTTGACCTGCTGCTCCTTGCTGACACGCACGTGGGTGTACACCAGTAGGTCGGGGTTCTGGTTGTCCGGCCGCAGACCCCTGGCCTGCAGCGTCGCGTTCACCGAACGGTCGATCCGCTCCTGGATGAGGGGGTTGTTGGCCTTGGTCCCTTCGCGAATCGCGTAGGTGCGGTACTTCGAGAAGTCGGCCGTGTGGTCCCAGTCGCTCGAGACCGTCAGGGTCGAGCACGCCGCCGTCATCACCGCGAGGAGCAGGAGGCCTTTGAGCGCTTTCATCAGACTCTCCTCCCAAAGCAAGAACGATATCGCACCGGCATAGAATCGCCCATTCAAAGGAGGAGTGGAATGAGATACGCGTTCCGCGCCGTCGCCTTCGCCCTCGTCTTCGGGTGCGCGATCGGCCTGGCCGCCCAGGAGAAACCCAAGAAGAGCGCCGGTCCGCCCGACGAGAAAGCCATGATGGAGGCGATGCAGAAGGCGGCCACCCCCGGAGACGCCCACAAGAAGCTCGAGCCCCTGGTCGGCACGTTCGACACGAGCGTGCGCATGTGGATGGACCCCAGCAAACCCCCCGAGGACTCGGCGGGAACCACGGTCAACAGCTGGGTGCTCGGAAACCGCTACGTCGAGCAGAAGTACGAAGGCACGTTCATGGGAGAGCCTTTCAGCGGCGTCGGCTACACGGGATACGACAACGTCCAGAAGAAGTACGTCGGCGTGTGGATGGACACCCTGAGCACCGGGATGATGGAGTCCACCGGAACCGCCGACGCGTCCGGCAAGTCGTTCACGATGAAGTCGACGATGTGGGATCCCGCCACCGGCAAGCCGAACACGCTCGACACGAAGATGGCGGTCACCGACAACGACCACTTCACCTTCGAGATGTGGGCCAAGGGACCCGACGGCAAGAAGATGAAGATGATGGAGATCAAGTACACCCGGAAGAAATGACACGCGAAGAGGGCTACGCCCTCCTTCGCGTGTCATCCCGAGGCGCGTAGCGCCGAGGGATCCCGGACTCGATCACCACCTTCGCTCGTCGAGCTCGGGATCCCTCGCTCCGCTCGGGATGACAGCGCTGCCGCCCCGGCCTCACGTCTTCTCGATCTCTCTCACCTCGATCGTGCCGCCGTGTTTCAGGTGCGGGCAGGTCCGCGCGATGTCCATGGCGGCGTTCCAGTCCTTCGCCGAGACGATGAAGTAGCCACCTAGGGGCGCCTCGCCCGGACTCGCGGCGCCGAGACGGCGCCCCTCCGGTTTGAGTTTCTCGCCGCGAATGTCCGCGCCGGCCTCGCGCAGCCCGATCGCCCAGTTCCGATACTCGGAGACGCGCTCCTGCATCTGCGCGTCAGTCAGGTCCGGCTCCGAGGGAGCGTCGTAGAGGAAGAGAACGAACCTCGGCCCCGCCGCGAGAGACGGCGCCTCCGGCCGGCGATGTCCCAGGAGCAGGCCCGCGCAGAACAACGCGGCGCCCGCGGCCGCCGCGAGAAGCCAGGCGGCCCGAAAGCGGCGCGGCGGCGAGAGCAGGCCGCGCTCCCTCAGGCGCGCGACCGTCGCCCGCTCGAGCGCTGGCGGCGGCGCCTCTCCTTCCGCCAGGTTTCGCAATGCGCTCGCCTCCTCCCGCGTCAGCTCGTCGTCGTTCTCGTTCATGCGCTCCTCCCCGGCAGCCGCGCCCGCAGCGCCCGGCGCGCGCGCGACAGTTGACTCTTGGACGTTCCGGCGTCGATTCCCGTCAGCGCCGCGATCTCCTCGTGCGTGTACCCCGCGACGTCGTGCAGCAGGATCGCCTCCCGATATCCCGGCGAAAGCTGCGACAGCGCGCGCTCGAGATCCACCGACGCGATCTCGTGGCGCGCCGGCGGCGCCTCCGGCAGCCGATCGTCGTCGAGCGGCGCGGCCGCCGGAGCACGGCGGCGCTCCCGCCACGCGTTCAACGCGATTCCCGCCAGCCACGTCTTCAGAGACGACCTCCAGGCGAATCCGTCCAGGCGCTCGACTCCGCGGACCCACGTCTCCTGCACCAGCTCCTCGGCCTCGGACACGTGTCCGGAGAGCGACCGCAGGAACCGATGCAGGAACGGCGTGTGCCGGCGGTAGAGCGCCAGGAAGGCCTCCTCGTCGCGCCGCGCGAGAAACGCCGCGACGAGCGACCGGTCCTCGTCTTCGCTCACGGATTCATCTCCGGGCGCCGCGTCTGGACGATGTCCTCCATCCATTTTTCTTTGCCGTCCTGATACCACGTCCAGCGGGACGTCATTCGGTCCGGAGCCTCGAAGCGGAAGATCGCCTTGTCCATGTGGCCGCGATCGCGGGTCGGAATGTTTCCTCCGTCCACGAACGTGAACACGACCGTTCGTCCCCCGTCCTCGAACGAGGTCGCCTCGAGGCGCGGCTGGTTCTTCGCGACGCAGTAGTGCGTCAGCATCAGCCGATCGCCGTCCATGTGAAACGCCGTCGCCATCTCTTCGCCAGGATGCGCTTCGAAGGACGTCTCGAGCACGACCGAGCCCCCGGCGATGACCTGGTAGCGCAGCGTTTCGACCCATCCCTTCGTGGAGCGACCTTCCCAGGTTCCGGCCATCGATTTCAGGCGTTCGAACGCGGCCCGCGCTTTCTCCGGGGTGGAAGGTTCCGATCCGGCGACGGCCGGCGCCAGGACGAGAACCGACGCAAGTGCGATGGCAGAGGCTCGCATGATCTTCCTCCTCTGTTCCTGGGTGCGGCGGGGATCACCGAGGGTTGCACACGGGACGGGCCGGCGGGATTCGAGGACAACCTGTCACACGGCCCGCGGATTTGTCGCTTGCCCGAGGGAGTCCGATATAGTCGCCTCGCGCTTTGACCGGAGGTCCCCATGTCGAAGCTCCGGAAACTTGTCATAGGCGTCGCTGTCCTCGGAATCGGAGCTCTCGGCGGCTGCAAGAAGAAGACCGAGGCTCCGCCGCCCCCACCGCCGTCCGTCCAGGTCGCGCCGGTGACTCAGAAAGACATCGCGGTGTATCAGGAGTGGATCGGCTCGCTCGACGGCAACGTCAACGCCGACATCCGGCCACAGATCGAGGGCTACGTACTCAACCGGGACTACGCGGAAGGCTCCCTGGTCAAGGCCGGCCAGACCCTCTTCAAGATCGATCCGCGCGAATTCCAGGCGCAGTACGACCAGGCGAAGGGCAACGTCTCGCAGTACGAGGCGTCGCTCGCCAATGCGAAGACCACGGTCGCTCGGTATACGCCCCTGGCCAGAGAGAAGGCCATCAGCCAGCAGGAGCTGGACGACGCCGTCACGCGCGAGCGCACGTCGCAGGCGAATCTCGAGTCGGCGAAAGCCGCGCTCGAGAGGGCCCGGCTCAACCTCGCGTGGACGAACGTGAATTCGCCGATCTCCGGGATCGCCGGCACCGCGAAGTCCCAGGTCGGCGATCTCGTCGGAAAGACCACCGTCATGACGACCGTCTCCCAGGTCAACCCGATCCGCGTCTACTTCAACGTCAGCGAGCAGGAGTATCTGGCGTGGGTCGCCAAGCACGGCCCGCCCGAAAAGATCCTCAGCTCGAAGGTGAACCTCGAAAACGGGCCGCTCCAGCTGATCCTCGCGGATGGCTCGACGTTCCCGCACCGCGGCAGGGCGATCCTGCTCGGCCGCGAGGTGGACGTGAAGACCGGGACGATCCAGATCGCCGGCGTCTTCCCGAACCCCGGCGACCTGCTCCGCCCCGGACAATACGGAAAAGTGCGCGTGGCCGTGGATACCCGCAAGGGTGCGGTCCTCGTGCCGCAGCGGGCCGTCTCCGAGCTCCAGGGGAGCTACCAGGTGGCGGTCGTCGGCCCCGACAACAAGGTGACGATGAAGGTGGTCAAGGTGGGGCCGACCGAAGGCAGCATGTACATCATCGACGAAGGGCTCAAGGCGGGAGACAAGGTGGTCGTCGAGGGGATCCAGCGGGTGCGTTCGGGAATGACCGTCGTGCCGACGGAAGGCGCGGCCGCTCCCGACGCCGCGGCCAAAAGCGGGAGCTAGGACCATGGGCGCTCTTTTCGTCCGCCGGCCGATCATCGCGATCGTGATCGCGATCCTGACCACGATCGCGGGCACGGTCGCGATGACCAAGCTTCCGACCGCGCAGTACCCGGACATCGTCCCGCCTCAGATCCAGGTCTCGACGACCTACACGGGCGCGGACGCGATCACGATCGAGCAGTCGGTCGCCACGCCCCTCGAGCAGCAGATGAATGGCGTGGACTACATGATTTACATGCAATCCACCAACGCCAACGACGGGACGATGACGCTGAAAGTCACGTTCGACGTCGAAACCGACATCAATCTGGACCAAGTCAACACCCAGAACCGCGTGTCGCAGGCCCAACCCAACCTTCCCCCCGACGTGAACCAGTTCGGCCTGACCGTCAAGAAGGCCACGAGCAACCCGCTCCTGGTCGTCTCGCTCTACTCGCCCAAGGGAACCTACGACGCGCTCTTCCTGGGCAACTACGCCACGATCAACGTCAACGACGCGCTCTATCGCGTCCCCGGCGTCGGACAGATCCAGAACTACGGAACGGCCGACTACGCCATGCGCATCTGGATCAAGCCCGAGCGGCTGGCGAGCCTGGGCCTGACGATCCCGGACATCCTCAACGGCGTCAAGCAGCAGAGTACGGTCAATCCGTCGGGCGGCATCGGCACCGAGCCCGCGCCGAAGGGGCAGGAATTCACGTACACCGTGCGCGCACAGGGGCGCCTCGTCACCGCCGAGGAGTTCGGCAACGTCGTGGTGCGCCTCAACCCGGACGGCTCCGTCGTGCGGCTGAAGGACGTCAGTCGGATCGAGCTCGGCGCCCTGAACTACCAGCAGCGCTCCCGGCTGAACGGCAAGCCGGCGTGCCCCATCGGCATCTTCCAGGTCCCGGGCTCCAACGCGATCGCGGTCGCCGACGGCGTCAAGGCCTCCATGAAGGAGCTCAAGCAGCGCTTCCCGGACGACCTCGACTACGTCGTCGCGCTCGACACGACGCTTCCCGTCACCGAGGGTATCAAGGAGATCGAGCACACGCTCTTCGAGGCCATCGTCCTGGTCATCATCGTCGTGTTCCTGTTCCTGCAGGGCTGGCGCGCGACGCTGATCCCGCTGCTCGCCGTGCCGGTTTCGCTGGTCGGTACGTTCATCCTCTTTCCGATGCTCGGCTTCTCCATCAACACGCTGTCGCTCTTCGGCCTGGTTCTCGCGATCGGCCTCGTCGTGGACGACGCCATCGTGGTCGTGGAGGCTGTGGAGCACCACATCGAGCATGGCCTCTCGCCGAGGGACGCGACGTTGAAGGCGATGGAAGAGGTCACGGCGCCCGTCATCGGCATCGCTCTGGTCCTATCGGCCGTGTTCATCCCGGTCGCCTTCATGGGCGGCATCCAGGGTCGGATGAACATGCAGTTCGCGATCACGATCGCGGTCTCGGTCCTGATCTCGGCCTTCAACGCCCTCTCGCTCTCGCCCGCGCTCGCTTCACTGATCCTGAAGCCCAAGAAACCCTCGAAGGGTCCTCTCGGAAAGTTCTTCGGCTGGTTCAACAAAGTGTTCGGGAAGGCCACCGACGGCTACGTCAACCTCTCGCGCCACTTGATTCACAAGATGGTCGTGAGTGTGCTCATCCTCGTCGGCTTCATCGCCCTCTGCGCGCTTCTCGGCAAGAAGCTGCCCGCGGGCTTCCTTCCCAACGAGGACCAGGGCTATTTCTTCGTCAACGTCCAGCTGCCCGACGCGTCGTCGCTCCAGCGGACCGACGCGGTGTGCCAGAAGATCGAAAAGATCCTGGGCGAAACCAAAGGGGTCAAGTACATCACCACGGTCGCGGGCTACAGCCTTCTCTCCGGGGCGTCGGCGCCGTACACCGGCTTCTATTTCGTCACCCTCGATCCGTGGGACGAGCGCAAGGGCAAGGAGATGGAAGTCGGCCCGATCATGCAGCGGCTGAACGGCGTGTTTCACCAGCAGGTCGAGGAAGCGATGGTCTTCGCGTTTCCGCCGCCGGCGATCCAGGGGCTCGGCACGGGAGGCGGCTTCTCCTTGTGGCTCCAGGACCGCAGCGGCGGAACGGTGGAGTTCCTGAACGAGAACCTCCAGAAATTCCTGGAAGCCGCGCGCATGCGGCCCGAGCTCGCCAACGTCAACAGTGTGTGGCGGCCGAACGTCCCTCAGATTTATGCGGACATCAACCGGGACAAGGTCTTGAAGCAGGGAATCCAGGTCGGCGACGTCTACCAGACGCTTCAGGCGTTTCTCGGCGGAATCTACGTCAACCAGTTCAATCGGTTCGGGCGCCAGTGGAAGGTCTTCCTGCAGGCCGAGGCCTCGGGACGCGTCAAGACGGAAGACATCAATCAGTTCTACGTGCGCAACAACGACGGCCGAATGGTTCCGCTCTCCTCCGTCGTGACCACGAAGGCGATCAACGGGCCCGAGTTCACCAATCGGTTCAACCTCTTCCGTGCGGCGCAGGTCACCGGGATCCCGGCGCCCGGCTACAGCTCCGGTCAGGCCACGGACGCGCTCTCGGAAGTCGCCCGGCAGGTCCTGCCCCGGGAGATGGGCTTCGACTGGGCCGACATGTCGTACCAGGAGGTCAAGGCGGCCGGGGCGGGCGGCAAGGTCTTCGTGATGTCGCTCGTGTTCGTCCTCCTGATCCTCGCTGCCCTCTACGAGAGTTGGTCGCTGCCCTTCGGCGTCCTGCTCTCGGTTCCGGTGGCGGTCTTCGGGGCGTTCCTCGGCCTCCTCCTGCGCAAGTTCGACCTCGACGTCTACGGCCAGATCGGCCTGGTCATGTTGATCGGCCTCGCCGCGAAGAACGCGATCCTGATCGTCGAGTTCGCCGTGCTTCAGCAGAAGGAGAGGGGCATGGGCCTCGTGGACGCGGCGCTCGAAGGGGCGAAGCTGCGGCTGCGGCCGATCCTCATGACGTCTTTCGCGTTCATCCTCGGCTGCGTACCCCTCTACACGGCGACCGGCTCTGGGGCGGAGTCGCGCAAGATCCTCGGAACGGTCGTCATCGCCGGCATGCTGGCCGCGACGGGCCTCGCGATCTTCCTCATCCCGGCGCTCTTCGTCCTGGTCGAAAAGCTCGCGGGCAAGGGCAAGGCGAAGGAAGGCGTCGCCCCCACGGCCGCCCCCGCGGCATCCCCGACTCCGACCGGCGCGGGCGGAGGGCACTGACGTGAGAAAGATCGTCGCCGCCGTCCTCGGGCTCGCCTTCCTGGCCGGCTGCGCGGTCGGCCCCAACTACAAGCAGCCCCCCGTGGTCGTGCCGGACGTCTACCGCGACGTCCAGGGTCCGCCGGCGCCCGCGGCCTCGCTCGCCGACTTACCTTGGTGGGAGGTCTTCCACGATCCCGTCCTCACCGGACTCATCGACGAGGCCCTCCGCAACGGCTACGACGTCCAGCTCGCCGCGGCGCGGGTGGAGGAGTCCCGGGCGCGCGCCGGGATCGCCCGCTCGGAATTCTTCCCCTCGATCAACTACGGCGGAGGCTGGGCGCGAGGACGCGGCTCGGCCGCCGTCTTCCCGTTCACCACGGCGACGACCAACGCGATCTCTGCCAACGTCAACTTCGGCTGGGAGCTCGACGTCTGGGGACGGATCCGGCGCCTGAACGAGGCCGCGAAGGCGCAGTACCTCGCGACCGAGTACGCGCGCCGGGGTGTCCTGCTCTCGCTGGTGTCCGACGTCGCGAGCACGTACTTCTTCCTGCTCGGCCTCGACGCCCAGCTCGCGATCGCGAAGGACACGGTGGCGTCCTTCCAGGAGACCTACGACCTCTTCAAGCGCAAGCTCGACGAAGGCGCCGCTTCCGCCCTTGAGACCTCGTATGCGGCCGCCGCGCTGGCCCAGGTCGCGGCCCAGGTGCCCGAGATCGAGCGCCAGATCGAAGCGACCGAGAACAACCTGAACCTGCTCCTCGGAAGAAACCCCGGCCCCGTCCCGCGCGGCACATCCCTCGAAGAGCAGACCGTGCCGCCCGAGATCCCGGCGGGGCTCCCCTCGACCCTCCTCCAGCGTCGGCCCGACATCGCGCAGTCCGAACAGCAGCTGATCGCCGCCAACGCCACGGTGGGCGTAGCCACGGCGAACTTCTTCCCCACGATCAGCCTCACCGGCCTCTTCGGCGCCGTCAGCCCCAGCCTCGACAACTTCTACCCCGCGGGTAAGACCTGGTCGATCGCGGCGGGGCTTCTCGGACCTCTCTTCCAGGGCGGCCGACTCCGCAGCGAGTACGACGTGACCTACGCGCAGTGGGATCAGGCGCGCGTCCAGTACGAACAGACCGTCACCGCCGCGTTCGCCGAAACGACGACGGTCCTCTACGCCCGGGAGAAGATCGGCGCATCGCTCGATGAATTGACGCGCACCGTCGAGGAATACCGCAACATGGTCCGCCTCTCCACCCTGCGCTACAACAGCGGCCTCTCGAACTACTTCGAAGTGCTGTACGCAATGCAGCTGCTCTACCCCGCGGAGCAGGCGCGCGTGCTCTCGTCGGTGAACCTCCTGAACGACTACGTCGACATCTATAAGGCTCTCGGCGGTGGCTGGAACCTGCAGCCGGACGATCCCAACCCGACCTGGCTCTCACCGGCCGCGTCCGCCGCCGCCACCCCGTAGCGTGCGCGGCATCCTCCGCGGTCTCGCGGCGGCCACGGTCCTCGCCGCGACCTTCCTGGCGCCGGGCTGCGCGTCGACGTCGCGGCGCAACGCCGTGCCGTTCGACCTCCATACGAAGGCGTACGTGGCCGGATTCCCGGCCGAGATCCGGTACTTTCCCCGCGATGCCGCACAGGTCCAGGACTTCGTGCGGGACTATCTCGCGTCGCTGGAGCGCGAGAAGGCCTGGCTCGCCAGCCAGGGCCACACGGGACCCCTCCCGCCCTCGTCCTTTCTCGCGATCTCGGGCGGCGGCGACAACGGCGCCTTCGGCGCGGGGCTGTTGAACGGCTGGTCGGAAGCCGGGACGCGGCCCGTGTTCAAGCTCGTCACCGGAGTCTCGACCGGCGCCCTGATCGCCCCGTTCGCCTTTCTGGGTCCGGCCTGGGACGGCCGCCTCAAGGCCCTGTACACGGAGATTTCGATGCAGGACGTCGCGAAGCCGCGATGGTTCGTGTCGGCTTTCTTCGAAGACGCGATGGCCGACAACAAGCCTCTCTGGAACCTGATCCGAAAGGCCATCACGCGCGAGATGCTCGACGAGATCGCGGCCGAGTACGAGAAGGGCCGCATCCTGCTCGTCGCGACGGCGAATCTCGACGTGCGCCGGGCCGTCATCTGGAACATCACCAAGATCGCGACCTCGAGGGCTCCCGAGGCGCTCGAGCTCGTCCGGAAGATCCTGGTCGCGTCGGCCGCCATTCCCGGGACGTTCCCGCCCGTCATGATCGACGTGGAGGCGGGTGGGAAGTCCTATCAGGAGATGCACGTCGACGGCGGCACGGTCGCGCAGGTGTTCATCTATCCGGCGGCCATCCGGCTGCACGACCTCGTCCCGCGCGACCGCACTCTATACATCATCCGCAACGCGCGGCTGGATCCGGAGTGGGCGCAGGTGGAGCGGCGCACACTGCCCATCGCGCTCCGGGCGATCGGCTCCCTCATCCAGTACCAGGGGATCGGCGACCTGTACCGCATCTATACCGTCACGCAGCGAGACGAGGTCGCCTACAACCTCGCCTACATCCCAAAGTCGTTCCAGACTCCGCACACCACGGACTTCGACACCACCTACATGAAGGCGCTCTACTATCTGGGCTACGCGATGGCGGTAAAGGGCTACCCGTGGGAGCACCGCCCGCCCGTGCTCGTAACGGGGATCGACGAAGAAGCGTCCAAGCCGTCGCCCTAGCGCCGCGATGCGTCGTCCACCTTCGGTCCGCGCCGCCGGCCTCCTCCTGCTCGCCGCCGCTCTTCCCACGCGCTCCGCGCGGGCCTTCGACAGCAAGGGCCACGTCATCATCGAGGCCCTGGTCTACCGCTCCCTCGTGGAAGGGCACGACGGACGTCCGCCGCGGCCCGACGTTCTCAAGGATCTCTTCAACGACGGCGACCTCACGCCGCCTCTCTGCTTCGGATGGGGGGAATCGCCGCCGGCCTACTGCGTCGACGCCGCGACGACGAATCCGCTCCTCGACTGGCCCAGGCCCCTCACGGACCAGCCGGACGCGGTCTTCCGCCGGCAGTTCAGCGACGCCGGGCAGTGCTTTCACTTCATGGCGACGCTCGAGGACGCCGAGTCGCCGCCGATCGGCGAGACGGGAATTCCGCGGGGCCTCGCGACCTCGGCACTGGTCCGCTGCCGGGATCTTCTCGACGACCTGATGCGCCAGGTCGTGATCGACGGCGGACCCGGGACGCGTCGCAGCAGCTACGGACTGTACGAGCTGATGCACGCCGTCGGCGACTCCTTTTCCGGCGCGCACACGGGCCGCCGGCCCGGGACGCACGACATCGACGAGCTGCGCGTATGGAAACCCCTGACCCGGCTTCCCGGCCTGACACCGGAGAAGGTGGCGGGCATTCCCGACTCGGCGTTTCACAAGTGGGACGACCACCGAGACAAGGCCTACGTCGTCGAGGATCGCGTGACGGTTAAGGGCCGCCGCTGCGACACCCTCACCGACAGTCCCTATGCCGTTCCGTACGACTGTCTTTCCGAGGAAGGCGACCTCGCCCGGCAGTCGATCGTCGAGCTCCTCCTGGTGGTGCACGATCTGCGCGCCGAGCGGCTCGCGGCGCCCGAAACGGCACAGCCTTCGCCCGAGCAGTCCGAGGCCTGGCGTGCCTACAAGGATAAGTGGTTCGCCGCCGCCTATCCCTGTCGCGGCGCGGAGTGCGAAGTGCAGCAGTCCGCGGACGTCGCGCCGGGGTCCTACGGCTTCGTCGGGCTCGACACCACGTACAACGGGACGCGTAAGTTCTTCGACGCCGCGGCGAAAGGGACGTTGATGAAGTACAGCGTCGCCTTGAACCCGTTCGTCTACGCCCTGGGCGGGGAAATCGGGTACCGGCATTACGACGACGGCGGCAGCACGGGCCTGGTCGGCCTCGAGCTCGACCTGCTGCTCCCCCTGGGGAAGCGCTCCTCTCTCGGTTTCGTTCCCGCGGCCTGGAAGGTCGCGTTCGGGGGCGAAAAGACCGGCACCGAGCTGACGACGAGCTTCTTCCGCTTCGACTACCTCCTCTCCGACCGTTTCGCGCTCACGTTCAACGGCCCTCTCGAGATCAACTGGCGAAAGCCCGCGGCCGAGTGGTCGCTGGGAATCGGCCTCTCCTACGCGCTCAGAGCCGCAAAGCTGGCCGGCGGACCGCTGATCCAGCACCACGAGGACGAGGTCGAGCGCCGCGACGAGAACTGGTCGCCTCCGGAGGCGCCGTATGGAAGGCTCCTGGGCCGCCGGCCCTCCTGGTTCGTCGTGACGGGGGCGACGACCGTCGAGACCCCGCCCGACGCGGTCGAGGGCGTCGTCTACGGAGACGGCTCCATCGGCGGCGAGGTCCTGTGGGACCGCGACCGATGGGGTGGCCGGTTCGTCTGGGCGCCGGGCGGGTCGCTTTCGATCGGCGCGCGGCGCACATCCGGAGAGTCGGCGTACCTGACGGGGATCTTCACTCTCGACCTGCGCTGGTACGTCCTGCGCGTCCTCGGCCTCTCGTTCACGCCGGTGCGGATCGAAGGCGGACCGAAGATCCGCGGCAAGGACGAGCTCGACACCTCACCCGGTGTGCACGGCGCGGAGGGGAGCCAGTACTACTTCCAGCCCGGCTCGCGACTCGGCATCGCGTTCGACGCCGGAATCGTCGACCTCGTTGTGGAGGCGCCGACGCTGGCCTGGACCTCGAGCCCGTTCGCCGCCCACGAGGTCCTGAGCGTCCACCTGGGGATCCGGCTGAACTGACTGGCTTGCCCCCTCAGCTCTTTCCGGCGATCGTCTCGAAGGCCCCGCGCTTGCCGGCCTCGAGGAACCTGGCGGGATCCGCGTGGGGATAGGCCCGCTGCGGATACTTGTAGAGGTATTTCATGTAGGAGTGGGTCGGCGTCGCGTCGAGGTAGTAGTAGTACTCCTTGACGTCCTCGCCGTGGTTGCCCTCGGCGTTCGTCAGCCCGAACAGGCGTTCCTTCAGGATCGGATCGTTCCCGTTCCATAGCGCGAGCGCGAAGCAGAGGCGCTGCTTTTCGTCGCAGAAGCCGGCGAGCCCGTCTTCGCCCCACTTGTATGCACGCGACCGGGCCTGGTCGTGACTGAAGTAGCTCCAGGCGTCGCCGGACTCGCTGTAGTCCTCGCGAACCGTTCCCCATTGCCGCTCCGAGAGGTAGGGCCCCACTTCCGCCAGGGAATCCCCTCCTCCCGCGAATGCCGCAGCCGCATCCGTTCGCTCTGGTCCTTCGGTTTCGGCACAGCTGTGTCTCCCGGCGCTCAGCGCGCGCGATATCTCTCCACGACGACCTCGAGGTTGAAGTGCATGCGCGCGCGGCCGAGCGCCTCTCCCAGAGGCGACCGCTGGACCATGGCAAGGACGTCCGGACTCAAATCGACCAGCCACAGCTCGATGCCCCGTTCTCGAACCTGACTCTCCCCCTGGGTCAGCATCTTCAGGGCCGTGTACTCAAGGTCGAAGACCGCGCTCATGTCGATGGCCACGACCTTCGGGTTCGCCTCGTCGGCGAACGCTCGGATCTTCTGCCCGACACGCTCCGCGTTGGCGAAGAAGATCCGTCCCTCGGGCCGCAGGAGCAACAGCCCTGGGAACGTCTCGTCCTCGGGATGCTCCTTCGAGCGCGGCCGGAACACGTTCGTTCCGGGCTTGCGTCCGAGAACGTGCACCGGCGGATTCGCGACCTGGTGGGCGAGGGCGACGAGCGAGAGGACGATGGCGATGACGATGCCCTTGAGCGTCCCCAGGGCGATGACGCCCGCGCACGCCGCGAGCGCCCAGTAGAACTCGGTCCGGCGGACCCGGAGGATCGAGCGAAACTCGACCGGCTTGATCAATCCCACCGAGTACACGACGACGACGGCGGCGAGCGTCGCCTGCGGCATGCGGCCGATCAGGGGCGCGAGGAAGAGCATCGTCGCGAGCGTGGCGCCGGCCGTCAAGACCTCCGCGAGCTGGCTGCGCGCTCCCGCCTGCCGGTTGACCGCGGTCTGCGACGTTCCGCCGCCCGAGGGCATCGTCCCCAGGAATGCCCCGGCCGCGTTTCCGAGACCGGTCGCTACGAGCTCCCGGTTGGCGCGCGGCGGCGGCTCGTCGCTTCGGACGAAGGCCCGCCCGGCCGCGACCGTCTCCGTGAAGCTCATCAGCGCGATGCCGACGGCCCCGGACCAGAGTCCCGCGGCCAGAGACAGGTCCGGCATCGTCAGCGACGGCAGCCCCGTCGGGATGTGCCCGACGAGCTCGACTCCCCGCTCGCTCAAGCCGAAGAGGGACGCACCCGCGATCCCGGCCGCGACCGCGACCAGCGGCGCCGGCACCCGGGGCACGAAGTGCTCGAGGCCGACGAGAATCCCGATCATCGCGATTGCGACGGCGAGCGTCGGCAGAGACGTCTCTTGCAGATGCCGGATGGTCGCGGCGAGATTTTGAAAGAAATTGCCCCTCGGAATGTGGAACCCCAGAAGCTTCGGGATCTGGTCGAGGATGATGACCACGCCGATGCCGGCCTTGAAGCCGATCAAGACGGGCTCGGAAATGAAGTTGGCCACGAAGCCCAGTCGCAGGATGCCGGCCACGATCAGGATCGCGCCCACGAGGAGCGTCAGCGTCACGAGCGCCCGAAGCTTCCCCGCCGGATCGGCGCCGGCGCCGGCCTCGGCGAGATCGGCCCCCGTGAGGATCGCGATGGTCGTCGTCGTGCTGACGCTCAGGACGCTCGAGGAGCCGAGCAGGACGTAGACGAGCATCGGGACGAACGCCGTATACAGGCCGACCTCGACCGGGATACCCGCGATCGTGGCGTAGGCCATCGCCTTGGGGATGACGACCGCCGCCGCCGTCAGGCCCGCGACGACGTCGGGCTTCAACCAATCCTTCCGATACTCGAGCAGCCAGCCCGGCAGGACGCTCACGCGTCTACTTCTCCGAGAGGAGCGCCTTGCGCACCCGCGCCAGCTCCGCGCGCTTCTCCTTGTCGACCCTCGGATACTTCAGGTTGAGCGACGCCAGCGTTTCGATGACGGCCGAGGCCACGACGATCCGGGTGAACCACTTGTTGTCGGCGGGGACGACGTACCACGGCGAGCGCTTCGTGGAGGTGTTGCGGATCATGTCCTCGTACGCGCGCATGTAGTCCTTCCAGAATCCCCG